>NZ_JAQBOW010000134.1 GCF_028287845.1 Mucilaginibacter sp. | reverse complement strand
CTGCCTCACAAAGATTGGTTACAGGATCTATTGGATTGGTCATTGATGTTAAAATAACCGGAATAAGCTTTGTTTGTGTCTTCGCCTTGATCATAAGGCATATGGCATGGCCGCTTACGTTTGGAAGCCATTCATCAACGATAAAACAATCAGCATGCATAAAGACCAGTTCTGCCATCGAGGGAAACCTGGTAAAACCTGTTACGACGTAACCTGCTTGCTCCAGGTAACATCTCATGATCTCTAAGACGTCTTCATCATTCTCAATAATGACAATATGGTTTCGCACAATAGCTGCTTGATAAAGTAAAAGATTATATGATAAAAAACGATTTTACACTTTAAATGAGAATGCAATTCTCATTTAAAGTGTAATTGAATAGTTATACGGTGCAGCGTGATTTTTTGTTGCAATAATTCGTAACAATCTAGTTCTCTATAGATCAACAGTTCTGAATTGTTTGGATGTTATTAATTAAAATAGCTAATATTGACCCCTGTTATGGTGTAGTTAAATTCAAGAGACTATAATAAGAGAGGTGGATTATTTGTTGCCATTATTATCTTCACATTATAAGGAAACAATTAAAAAGGTTGCAAGGCTATTATTTGCAAATCTTATTTTTTTGACTTTTTTGTTATCCGTATTAAATGTACAGGCTCAGCAAAAAGTTACAATCGATGATCAGGTAAATCAGCATATTTTTTCATATGCTGAAATTGAATGCCTGGAGGACCCTAAAGGATTACTTCAATTTGCTCAGGTTTTATCACCACAGGTATCATCCCGGTTTAAACCAAGCTGGTCAAGTACTCCTCAGAACTATAATCGGACTTCTGTATATTGGTATAAGATTAGCATCAAACATCCGCTAAAAACTCAAAATAACTGGATACTTGAATTCTTCGACCAGACAATTGATGATATAACTGCATACCTGCCCGCTCAAGACGGTCAGTATAAAACCGAAAAATTCGGGGCTTTTCATAGGTTTAACGACAGGCGATACCACCATAAAAACTTTGAGATTAATCTGAATATTTATCCCGATAAGGAGTATACTTATTATTTCAGAATAAAGTCGCATCAAACGGCAGATATTATTATTGTACTGCGTTCAGTCAACTGGTTTATTCAATATGCTTTAAATGAATACCTGCTTTTTGGCGTATTCTATGGAATGATATTGGTTTTTGCCTTTTATAACCTTTTGATGTTTGTGGCGGTAAGACAAAGGCAGTATTTGTATTATATATTATATAATGTTAGTGTAGGGTTTTATGAACTTTGTAATGACGGGATAGGTTATCAGTATATATGGCCAAACTCCCCTGCCTGGAATGAATATGCTTATGGGGTTGCCCTTTGTTGCGTGAGTGTATTTGCTTTAATGTTTACAGATAAATTGTTATTTGTAAGAGTAAAAGCACCCCGGTTACATAAGTTAATAAACATAGTTATAGGCGCAAGAATCGTTTTTTTGTTTGTCTGTTTTTTCGCCAACAAGCAGTGGTTTAACTATAAATTTTTAGAATTCATACCATTATGCATTGCTTTTTATACAGGTATCTATGTTTTCATTAGGGGATACCGGCCAGCCCGGTTTTTTGTATTAGGCTATAGCTTTCTATTCGCAGGGTTTGTGCTAAAATTATTGATTACTATTGGTCAGCTGAATTTAGGTGCAATCACTTATTATAGTCTTAGCATCTGTTTTATTTTAGAGATGGTCTTTCTTGCCTTGGCATTAAGTGATAAGGTAAGAATTTTAAAAAGAGAAAAAGATAAAGCACAGCGCGAAATCATCAAACAGTTAAAAGCCACCCAAAGGCTTAAAGAGTCTGTCAATATTAGGTTGGAAGAGCAAGTGCAGGAAAGAACGCATGAGGTATTGGAGAAGGTCAGCATCATAGAAAAGCAAAATGAAGACCTCAACCGTGTTAATGAGATTTTGCAACAGCAGGCCGCAGATATATTAAGGATGAACCTTTTATTGGAAAAGGATAATCAGGAACTGCAAACCGGTTTTCAACGAGTTACCCGCGATCGGATCATGTCTGCCGGAGTGGATTTTGAAGAATTCAGCACAATTTATCCGGATGCAGATAGCTGCTACAGATTTTTGGCAAACCTTAAATGGACTAATGGATATAAATGCCATAAATGCAGCAATACGCATTCCTTTAACGGTCATATGCCTCATAGCAGGCGGTGCAGTAAATGCAGCTATGAAGAGTCGGTTACCGCTTATACTATATTTCATAATACACGTATTCCAATAACAAAAGCTTTTTATATGATATTCCTGGTTTATTCAAGTAACGGAAAAATATCGTCCCACAAGCTATCTGAAATATTAACCATACGCCAGAGTACCTGCTGGGCATATAGTAATCGGATAAAAAAACTATTGTCGAGCCGTAAAAAAGCCATTAAAAATGACCCTCACGAAGGCTGGAGTAAATTAGTGCTTGAAATTCATGAAGAATAAGTCCCTTATTCATCAATTTTAAAAACTTTAAACTGCTCTTTTTCAAGCTCTACCGAAAGGTAATTATCCGTATCATAATTTGTCGGTACCCGGTTTATTTTCTCCTGTTTTTAGCTAATAATCAACGTGTTAAAATGCAATAAGTCAGGGTGCTGAACCGTATCATTTTGTTTGTAACTGTTTAAATATCAATTATTTATGACAAAAAAATGTTGATTTTTTTTTTCTTTTTAATGATTAATGCATCTAATTTTACACCATCAATTAATATGCCATGGGCATAAACCAAATTTTAAATCATAAAAAGATCTATGAAAAAAAAACTGACTTTATTTGTAGTCATCCTGTTAACGAGTTGTGCATTTGCCTTGGCGCAAACAAGCGCTGTTACCGGCATTGTCAAGGATGACCAGGGGGTAACTTTACCCGGAGTAACTATCACCGAAAAGGGCACAACTAATGCTGTTGTAACGGATGTAAATGGAAAATATTCTATCAAAGTTCCAGGTACCGGAACATTAGTATATTCATATATCGGTTATGATAACCAGGAGCAACCCGTTAATAACCGGACAGAGATCAATGTAACGTTGGTTACTACTAACAAGCAACTGAATGAGGTCGTGGTTGTTGGCTACGGTTCTCAAAGGAAAAAGGATATTACATCGGCAATATCAACAGTAAGCACAAAAGATGTAAGCGCAAGGCCAATAGTTAACACATCAGAAGTGCTTGATGGTAAGGCCGCCGGTGTTCAGGTGTTTAACGCATCGGGTGCGCCGGGCGGTGGTAACTTTAGCGTAAGAATACGCGGAGCATCATCACCGAATGGTTCCGAACCTATTTATGTTATTGATGGAGTGGTTGTACCCAATACTTCAAGTATTGATCCCAATAACATTGAGTCTATTAGTGTTTTGAAAGATGCATCAGCTGCAGGAATTTACGGCTCATTAGGCGCCACAAATGGTGTGGTACTGATTACTAGCAAAAAGGGTGTTAAGGGCCAAACCAAAGTTGAAGTAAACATGTACACCGGTAAACAGCAAATAGTTAAAAAATTAGATATGCTGAATGCCCAACAGTACAAGGACCTGATGACTGATGAATATACTAATGCAGGACAGCCCGTGCCGGCATATCCATCTAATTTTACTGCGAATAACAACTGGCAGAATTTGACCTACCGCAGCGCTAACCAAAGCGGAGTAAATGTGGGTTTATCCGGTGGTACTGATAAAGGTACCTTTTATCTGGGTTTGGGTGATTTAAACCAGGATGGAATTATAAACGGGACGAATTTTAAACGTTATTCCATCAATTTAAGCCTGGAGCAAAAAATGAAAAGTTGGTTAACAGTAGGAACCAACATCGCTTATAACAGACAGGACGGGCGTACGGTAAATGATAATAGCTCTGCCAATCATGGCGGTGCCGTGCTGGGTGCTTTATACACCCCTCCAATTGTGCCGATATATGCTCCAAATGGCTTGTATCAAAACAATGTTGATAATTCATCAAATCCATTGGATGATATTTATGCTAATGAAAATCATTATATAGCAAATAATTTATTAGGCAATGTACATGCTGAAATTACTCTGCCATTTAATATCAAATACCGTTCACAACTGGGCATTTCGTTAAACAACTACAATAACGATGCATTCACCAATCCCCTGTTGGATCAGGGAGCCAGTCAGGTTAACGGTATAGGCAGCAGTAGTGCTAATGAAACATTCCGTTATACCTGGGATAATACATTAACGTATTCAACAGTAATCAATAAAGTACATAGTATTACTGCTGTAATAGGAACATCTGCCATTGAAGAAAAATATACCAGCAGCTATTTGTATGGTACGGGTTTCCCTGCTGGGATAACCACATTAAATGCTGCAAGTGCCAATAAATCAATCTCGACTTATAAAACTGATTGGACAACAAGCTCTTATTTTGGACGTGTTAATTATAGCTACAATGATAAATACCTGTTAACGGCATCATTAAGGGCTGATGGTTCTTCAAGGGCTGGTATCAATAACCAATGGGGGTACTTCCCGGCGGTATCAGGCGCATGGCGTGTTTCAAATGAGGATTTCCTGAAAAATAATAATTTCATAAACGATCTTAAATTAAGAGCAGGTTATGGACAGGTGGGAAATTTGCCACAAACGCTTTATAACAGTTATAGCACATTGAATCCGGCGGCTTATTTATTCGGCGGCAATAGTGCATCCGGTTATAATCCTACAAACCCGGCTGGTAATCCTAACTTAAAATGGGAATCAACAAAGGGCGTAAACGTAGGGTTTGATCTCTCCGTTTTACATGACAGGCTATCATTAAGTGCAGATTTTTACAGCAAAAAAACAACTGATTTTATTTTTCCTGTTGTGATTTCAAGTGCTGAAGGCGGTGCTGCAAATCTTAAGAATACAAATTTGCCGGGATATGTATTAAATCGAGGTTTTGAGTTTTCAGTAACCGGAAGAATAATAGCCCAATCTGACTTTTCATGGACAGCCACATTGAATGCATCATTCAATAAAAATCAGGTTAACGGCATGCCACGAATATTAGATGCCAATGGAAATAGTGTTGATCAAACTTTTCCTTTCGGCGGTATAGCATTTGGCGGCAGTGGTAATGCAACCAACCTGTCAATTGTAAAAAATGGTCTTCCTTTAGGCGCATTTTATGGTTATCAGTTTGCCGGCGTAGATCCGGCTAATGGTAATGCATTATATAGAACCGCAAACGGTGGGACGACAGCCAACCCAACATCAGCTGACGAAGCTTACCTGGGCAGCGGTTTACCAAAGGCAGTATATGGTTTTTCAAACACGATTACTTACAAAAATTTAAGCCTGGACTTCTTATTCGATGCGGTAACGGGTAACAAAGTATTTGATGCTACCAGAGTGGAAACGGAAGGTATGTATATATCGGGTAATGCAAGCACGGCAGTATTAAACCGCTGGAGAAAACCCGGAGATATTACCAATGTTCCGGCTGCAGTTTATGGCGGTACCAACAGTGCCGGGGCTTCTACAATATTACCCTCATCTCGCTTTATTGAGAATGGCGATTTTGTAAGGCTTAAATCTTTATCCTTAAGCTACACCATCAAAAATAGCACCCTTGATAAACAAGGGATAAAAGTTCGTTTATTCGCAACAGCGCAAAACCTGTTTACTATTACCAAATACAAAGGTTATTATCCTGAAGTAAACTCGTTTAGCGGAAGTTCACAAAATGGTGGTACCCTTGGCGCGCCGAGCTCAACAGCTGTTGGCATTGATTATGGCACGTATCCGCAAACAAAAACGTATACGGCCGGCTTGAATGTATCATTTTAATACCATCCTAAATTTTAAGAAAATGAATAAATATCATAAAATATCAACAATTGCGATGTGTATCACAATTGGCTTTATATCTGCCTGTAAAAAGGACTTTTTAAATAAGCAACCTATATCCCAGGGCACAGCAGGTAACTATTATAAAACAGCAAGTGATGCTGAAGGCGGGTTAGTAGGAGCGTACCAGCAAGCCTTTTTAAATGACCAGTATTGGGTATGGGATTATACAACTAATGGCGACGCAAGGGCTGACAATTGCTACGCAGGCGGTGATAACCCTGATAATTTTGGCGTTGATAACTTTAGCCTGACAGCAACTAATGGAAATGCCACCCGTGACTGGCAGGGGTTGTACCAGGATATCTATGCGTCAAATATCGTTTTGGATTATGTGCCAAAAATTCCTGCCACTCAATTTACGGGCAACAGGCAAAATGAAATTCTTGGAGAAGTTAAATTTATAAGAGCATTATCCTACTTTCAGTTGGTTACAACTTATGGCGATGTTCCTTTGGTTTTGTCAACCATCAATACCCCTTCCAAGCCGTCCAGAACAGCAGCAACTGCTGTTTATACCCAAATTGAAAAAGATCTGACCGACGCCGAATCTGCGCTGCCGGTTTCGTTCCCGAACGTGGGCCATGCTACCAAAGGTGCTGCACAGGCTTTATTAGCTAAAGTGTACGCCCAGGAAGGTAAATATCAGCAATGTTTAGACTATTGTAACAAAGTAACCGGCAGCGGACAATACTCGCTGGTACCTAATTTTGCTACCTTGTTTGATGGAACTAAAAACACCACCGAGTCGATATTTGAAATACAACACTCGGCAGCAAGCGGCTTTACCACCTATAATGTATCGTTATATCTTCCTGCTCAATTTGGTACCTATTCATTTAAGAAATTCAATCTTCCAACAAATGACCTGATTAACCTTTACAGATCTCAAAACGATAACATACGTTTAAATTCTTCAGTTTATTTGGCTACGGTAGCTGCAGATGGTTTGGCAGCAGGTGACCCCATCCCGCCTCCATATACAACAAGTTCGGTTACTGTACCTTTCTTGTATAAATGGAAAACCAATATATCGCAATTTGGCGGTGGCACAGATAATACCATACTGTTACGTTTGGCGGATATTATCTTGTTGAAAGCTGAAGCATTAAACCAGTTAGGACAAACACCGGCTGCAATTCCTTTGGTAAATCAAATCAGGGCGCGGGTTCAGCTGGCTCCTACAACTGCAATTTCTCAAACTGATGTTGCATTAGCTATATTAAATGAGAGAAGAATGGAATTAGCTTTTGAGGGCAATCGCTGGAATGATTTGTTGAGATATGGCAAACCATATACTATCAGTTTGATGAATAGCCAGGTTGATCCCACGGGAAAACCGCTAAACTATAATGTATCGCAAAATAAATTAATATTTCCTGTTCCGTTTAACGAGATACAGTTAGATGGGAATTTAACTCAAAACCCAGGGTATTAATTAACTAATTTAAAAGCCGCAATTGATCAGTTGCGGCTTTTTTGTTATTCATTTATACTACTGATTACGCTGACTCTTTATTTAAATAAAAATGCATAACTACAAGTATCTCTTTATTGGTTTAATAATTGTATTGGGTTTACGATCACTTAGCGCTGACGGTCAAAAAATGAAGTCGGGCGAAACCAAACCCCAGCTATGGCTCACTGATCCTGACCACGCAGTGCTTTTTAAGTTGCAAAATCAAAGCTTTAGGCAGATAAATACACTTAAAAGTATCCCAACAATAACCATCGGCAAATCAACAACCTATCAACAAATGGATGGCTTTGGATTTGCTTTAACTGGTGGCAGCGCCATGCTTATTAATAAAATGAGTGCCGCCAAACAGGCTGATTTATTAAAAGAGTTATTTGGCGCTGACAAAAACAGTATTGGCGTCAGTTATTTAAGAATCAGTTTAGGTGCATCTGACCTTGACGATCATGTGTTTTCATACGATGACCTGCAGGCAGGTGAGACGGATGCGGACCTTAAAAAATTCAGTTTGGCTAATGATAAAAATGCATTAATCCCCGTATTGAAAAAGGTACTGCTTATCAATCCGCATGTTAAGCTACTGGCATCGCCATGGAGCGCGCCGGCATGGATGAAAACAAATGATAGTACCGGTGGTGGCCATTTAAAAACGGAATACTACCATACTTATTCCCAGTATTTAATAAAATACATAAAAGGAATGGCAGCTAATGGTATTGCTATTGATGCGATTACGATCCAAAATGAGCCGCTCAATCCAAAAAATAACCCAAGTATGGTGATGGAAGCGTCGGAACAAGACAATTTTATCAAAAACAACCTTGGACCTGATTTTAAAGCAGCTAACATCAAAACCAAGATCATACTTTATGATCATAACGCTGACAGGCCCGATTATCCAATTACAATTCTCAATGATCCTGCGGCTAAAAAATACGTTGACGGTTCAGCATTTCATTTATACGGCGGCAAAATAGAGGCATTGTCAGAAGTCCATAATGCGCATCCGGATAAAAACCTGTATTTTACGGAGGAGTGGGTTGGTGCCCCCGGGGATCTGAACAAAGACATGCGCTTCCATATGAAAGATTTGATTATTGGCGCGCCAAGAAATTGGAGCCGGAACGTTATTGAATGGAATTTAGCAGCAGACCAAAATCAGGAGCCTCATACCCCTGGCGGGTGTGATCGCTGCCTGGGAGCTATTACCATCAATGGCGATAAGGTTACCAGGAATTCAGCTTATTACATCATAGCGCATGCCTCTAAATTTGTCAGGCCAGGCTCCAAACGCACAGCGTCAAATTATCTCGATGAATTACCAAACGTTGCCTTTTTAACACCGGCAGGAAAAATTGTTCTGATCGTCTATAATGATTCAAGTGATACGCAAACCTTTAATATTAAATTGGATAACAAGCAGGTATCTTCCGTTTTAAATTCAGGGGCTACAGGTACTTATGTGTTTTGATTTTCAGAAATAATTCACGATTAATTAAAATAGAAATAGCCCGAGGCTGCCCCGGGCTATTTCTATTTTAATTAAGCAATATGCTGACTTTCTATCAACGCTGAATAAGTAAGCCCCGGCGCCTGCCGGGCTTACTCCTAAAACAGCTTTGCTATTAATTATTTCGTGTTTTTCTTTTCGGTTACTTCTTTGCGGATCTCAGTTGCCTCAACTTTAAGTTGTTGCATTGCGCCGCGTAAGCGAGTACCTGCTGCATTGTTTCCTTTGTTGTAAAATGCTTCGGCGTCTTTTTCAGCTGAAGCAATGAGTTCTTTAAGGGCTGTGAATTTTTGCATGGTTTAATGTTTTAATTAAAATCTGCCCCTAAATTAATGTTTTTCTGCTTTAACCAAAATTCGTTTCGGGTAATTTGCCAGCCAATTTTTTTAAGAATTCATTTTTATGTTTAAATAAATTCAGTAACTTATTTATAACCAAATTCATTTACGTCAAGAATGAAATGTGAGGAATTGCGAGAATAATGTAAGGGTTTTTCAGATTAGTGATCGGGAGCTTGAATTTTCGAACCATTTCCTGTAAGATTTCAGTTCTTAAAGCCATTATAAGGGGGAATGCCCTGGCTGCAAATCTTTTCGATATGATAAGTTTCAAAAAAAAATTGAATAAAAATTGTGCAGTTAAATAACTGCATTATATTTGCAGTCAAATAGTTGCATAAGATGGAAATTCGTAGAGATGTATTTCAGGCCATCGCCGACCCAACCCGTAGAGCAATATTGGGTTTGGTGGCTTTACAGGCGATGACACCGGGCACAATTGCCGAAAACTTTGACTCGTCAAGACAAACAATTTCAAAACACATTCAAATTTTAAATGAATGTGAATTACTGAATCAGACCCAATCTGGTAGAGAAATTTATTATCACTTCAATCCAAACAAAATGAAAGAAATAGCAGATTGGTTAGAGCCTTATCGCAAAATGTGGGAGGGCAGGTTTACGGCGATAGAGGATTTATTGAATGAAATGCAAACAAAAGCTACAAAACCAAAAAAATAAAAATGACAAAGCAAATGTATCCTTGTTTATGGTTTGATGGTCAAGCCAGAGCAGCAGCAGATTTCTACTGCACAATTTTTCCAAATTCAAAAATAGTCAGCGATTCAGGAATGGTTGTAAATTTTGAACTTAACGGGCAATTATTTATGGGCCTAAATGGGGGCGATAACTTCCAATTTAACGAAGCCGTTTCCTTTGTTATTCCCTGTAAAGACCAGGAGGAAATTGACCATTATTGGTACAAACTCATTGCAGACGGGGGCCAGGAGAGCCAGTGTGGCTGGTGCAAAGATAAGTTTGGATTATCCTGGCAAGTGGTCCCAACCCTATTAGGTGAACTGCTTTCAAATCCTGAAAACAGGCAACGTGTTGTACAGGCATTTATGAAAATGAAAAAATTTGATATTCAGGCGTTACAAAATGCCTAAGGTTATCAAAAAGGGAAAAATCATTTATTGGATCAGCACAGGATTATTCTGTGCCTTCCTTTTACTAACCGGTATTTTATACATCAGAGGCCCAAACTTTGTAGATATATACCAGCATTTAGGCTTCCCCCAATATTTCCGCGTAGAACTTGGCATTGCAAAAATTACAGGCGTTTTAATTCTGCTTATTCCGCAAATACCATCAACATTTAAAGAGTGGGCTTATGTGGGTTTGGGAATTGCCTTAATTTCAGGTGCGATTGCTCATTTTAATAATGGCGATAGTGCCGGGTATGTCATCAATGTTCTATTCTTTTTTTCCCTTTTAATAATCTCCTATGTCTATTGGCATAAAAGAAACAATGAAAAGATAAATCCACCATCGCTTAAATTTTATAATTAAAACAAAAATGGCAAAGCAAATAGAGGTTACGAAAATATTTAACGCCCCGGTTGAGATGGTTTTGAAAGTTTGGGTTGACCCTGAGCTGGTTAAGCGTTGGTGGGGCCCAAAACATTTTATATCACCAGTGGCAAAAATTGATTTTCGCGAAGGCGGTAGATCATTAGTAAGTATGAAAGCTCCAAAAGAAATGGGTGGTCAGCAATGGTATTCCGTTTGGGAGTATGTGAAAATTATTCCTTTACAAACAATTGAGTTTATTCAAACCTTATCGGACAAAGACGGCAATAAAACTGACCCCGCCAAAGTAGGTATGCCCTCTGACTTTCCTATAGACATTAAAACCGTTGTAACTCTCAGAGAAATTGCAGATAATAAAACAGAAATGACTGTTACAGAATATGCTGATTTTGGCACGATAAGCAACTTTGCACAAATTGGTTTGGAACAAAGTCTGGATAAGATGGCTACTATCTTTAATTAGACCTGTACTATGCAGCGGTTGATTTCCTGCTTAAGAAAAGCGAAGAAAACGTTATTGCGGCGGTAAATAAGGAAAAGACCGCAAAAGATAAAATATATGCCTGTTTGAATTTCAGCAGGAACCCGCTGGAGACACACATCTGCCGGGGATGCCCTACCTTTAATTTAGCGGCCGAAACTGACGATAATAATCCTATCATTAAAGAGGAGGTTAAAAGAATATAATTGCCGCTCACCGTTTTTTAAAGGAAGGGATCAAAAATGGTGAGTTTTCAGTATCACTTGATGCGCCAGCACCTTCAGACAAGCCTTTTACAGGCGGTTGATGAGCGTGCAAACAATCGAGTAGGTAGAACCAGTGTTTCGAATTTAATGACTGGCCTTTTGCTTAATATGATATTTAACAACATTTCCATCGCTTTTTGCCCCATCTCAAAACCTGGTTGGTAAACCGAACTTAAGGGCGGATTTAAAACATCTGCAAATGTGGTATTCGTGTATCCAATCAAGGCGATGTCATTAGGAATTTTAATTTTTAACTTATTCAACAGGAAAAGGGTAGTTGTGGTAATCCTGTCTGAGGTAGTAAATATGGCATCCGGTTTCTTCTCCAGTGATAACAATTCGGTCAGCACATTTTCTATTTCGCTTGCATCTCTGCCACCATGTAGGCAATGTTTAATATACTCCTCGGGTACTTGCAGGCCGGCTTCAGCCAATGCTTGATTATAACCGGCTAAGCGTTCTTTGCTGGTAGAAATATTTGGCGGGCTGGTGATATGCGCTATTCTTGTATACCCCGATTCCAGTAAATGTTTAGTAGCATCATACCCGCCTTTAAAATTGTCGGCGATAACTTTGTGAGTCTCTATCTCGTCGCTTACCCGGTCAAAAAATACAATTGGCAAACCCTGCTTATGCAGTTTTTTTAAGTGTTCGAGGTCTTTTGTTTCTGTAGATAATGATATGAGTAAACCATCGATAGAACGACGGGCAAGATGGCTTACATTCTTTACCTCCAGATCGTATGACTCGTGGGTTTGGGTGATAATTACATTAAAACCGGAGTTGTAAGCAACAGATTCAATTCCATTGATCACCTGTGAAAAAAATTGGTTCTCTATAGTGGGTATCACAATACCGATAGATTTGCTGTGGCCGTGTTTTAAGCTTTGGGCAATGGGGTTGGGACGGTAGTTATTTCTCTCGGCATACTCCACCACAAGCTTTTTGGTTTTCTCACTTATTTCGTAGCTGTCCCTGAGCGCCTTTGATACGGTTGAAACAGAAAGGTTAAGCTCCTTGGCGATATCCCTTATTGTAATTGCGTTAAAATTCATATCAGATTACTGCCTGCATTTTGCGACCAAATTATGCTAGCGGTTTCACAATATAAAGAAACTTGCGCAACTAGTCAAATTAAATAAGGGCCACAGTTCTACAACTTTTATACGCGGTATCTTGCAGCTTGCACATATTGTAATGCCTGCAAGGTGTCTATGTAAAGTTGGCCGTAATCTTTAGATTCCAAGATAGCTTTTGTGATCAGCTTGCTGCCCATTCCAACGGCTGATACGCCCGCATTAAACCACGATGTTATATTTTGCTGATCCATTTCTACCCCACCGGTGGGCATAATCAGTAAACCCGGGAAGATTTCTTTAACAGCCAATACAAATGCGGGCCCTAAAATATTAGCCGGAAAAAGTTTTACCAGTGATGCACCATAGTTCAGTGCCCTGTGTATCTCGGTGGGGGTCATACAACCGGGGATCCAAATCAGTCCTTTATTTATGGCGATGGCTGCAACGTCAGGATTAACTATAGGTGAAATGATGAAATCGGCCCCTGTATCTATATATTCGGTAGCCTCGCGGGTAGTTTTTATAGTGCCTATCCCTAAAAGCAAGTCTGTTAGTTCATCTTGCTGAAGCTTTTTGAGTACTTTAAAGTTCTCCAATGCGGCTTCGCCACGGTTAGTGTACTCAATAGCGCGAATACCTGCTTTGTATAAAGTCCTGATAACATCGACGCTTACCTCCGCGCTGTGATGGAAAAACAAGGGAAGCATACCCTGGCTTATGATAATGCCGATCGTCTCATCTTTAGTTTTCATATCTAATGGCATTATTGATTTTTTCGACAGTGCTTTTCGTAGCATCGCCAGCGATAAAGAGTTTTTCAAAAGCAGCAGCGGTCGCGAAGTTAAGGATGTTTGAAGGATCCAGGTGATTATAAAAACCATAGATCAGCCCGGCCATAAAGCAATCTCCGCTACCCACCTTGTCTGTTATAATTTCAGCCCTGTATTCTGCCGAATAATAAAGCTTTTTATCAGTATACAAGGTTGTGTAATATTTAATGCCGCTTCCCTGATCAAACCTGAAGGTATTTGCAACGGCTTTACATTTAGGGAACTTCCGTATGATCAATTCCGAACTATTAAGTGCTTCTTGTAAATAAATTTTTTTTTGTCCCGATTTGTCAGTGCCGGGCGTAACCGTTATCCCCAGTAACTTATCAGCTGCCCATAAATTACCCATTATCAAATCACAGTATTTTACCAGTTGGGGCATTATTTCATCCGGTTCTTTTCCATATCGCCATAGTTTAGCGCGATAGTTCAAATCAACAGATATATGGATGTTTCGTTTGGAGGCAGCTATCAAAGCTTCTTCGCACAGACTGGCTGTTTGTTGACTAAGCGCAGGGCAGATAGCACTGAAGTGAAACCAGCTTGTACCTTTGAACAGCTCATCCCAGTCTATCGTATTTGTTGTAAGCTCGGCAAAAGCAGAATCGGCACGATCGTAAATAACGGTATCATGTTTCATGTCCTTTCCTTTTGTCAGGTAGAATAATCCCAGTCTTGACCCACCCTTATGGATGATTGAGGTGTCAATATTACGTGACATTAACTGGTTGATTATCTGCGTAGATAAATCATTATCAGGTAAAGAAGTAAAGTATTTTGTAGGGATGCCCCATAAAGCCAGCGCTGTAGCTACATTCAATTCGGCACCTCCTATATAAAAAGGCAAACTGTTTTCGTTAAGCCAGTTACCGTCCGTATCGATGCAGAACCTGAGCAGCAGTTCGCCAAACGTTAAAACCGATTCCGTATTTGCAGCCTTGTTGTCCATGTTAAGTTAAACACCGCTAAATATTGAAAATCCACCATCAACACATATCATAGAACCGGTTACAAATTCAGAGGCATCGCTTAGCAGCCATACTAATGCACCTGTCAATTCAATTGGGTTGCCAAAACGTTTAAAAGGTGTTTGTTTAATAACCGATTCCCCGCGCGGGGTATAACCACCATCGGGGAGGGTGAGCAGGCTTCGGTTCTGCTCTGTCAAAAAAAATCCGGGTGCCAGCGCATTCATCCGGATTGCATCCCCATAACGGTTGGCAAGCTCAACGGCGAACCACTGGTTATAACAATCAACGGCGGCCTTAGCCATACTATACCCAAGCACTCTGGTAACAGCTCGTTTGGAATTCATAGAAGATATATTGACAATGCTGCCTTTGCCTGTTTTAGCGATTGCTTCTCCAAAGACCTGTGTAGGTAGGAGAGTCCCCCAAAGGTTTACCTCCATGACCTTTTTCATTCCGTCCATATTCATAGTAAATATGCCTTGTTCGGGTTGCAGAACGCCTTCGGGCAGGTTGCCGCCGGCAGCGTTCACCAGCCCGTCGAGCCGTCCAAAACGGTATAGGAACAGGTCTTTAGCAGCTCTTAATGCAAGCTCATCTAAAACATCGGCTACTAATGCTATGGCTTGTCCTCCGTTTTTGTTAATAACAGCAGCACGTTCGTTAGCCACTTGTTTGTTTCTGCCCAGGATGCCCACGGCGCCACCGGCTTCAACAATTCCGTTCACAAACGAATCTCCCAATATCCCGGTGCCCCCGGTAACAATTATTGCTTTGCCTTTTAAAGAAAATATATCACTCATTGATTAGTTGTACGCTCGTTAATCCCCGGTGCCCTGTGCCGGCATCTATAGCTATATACCGTGCGCCTGCGGCGGTTTAACTTATAGGTGGGCAAGTCTACGACTATAATGTATTATTTTGAAGCAAGTGAGTTCTTATTTCTACGCAAACGTTATCGGAGATTTATCTCATTACCAATAAAAAAAATATTCTTATGAATTTGGATAAATAATAAAAATTTGTAATTTCGTGTACGTACACGAAATTATTTTTAACGATATTAGATAGATATATTTAAGTAAATGATAAAAATATTCAATGGTAAGATCATTACTCCGTACCGAATAATTCCTAATGGAACGGTTTTAATTAAGGATGGAATAATTGTGGAAGTTGTTGCCGGAAATATAGAAATTGAAGGAGTAACGGAAATAGATGCAAAGGGTAAGTTTATAGCGCCCGGTTTTATTGACCTGCACATACATGGTGGCGGTGGGCACGATTTTATGGATGGCTCTGAAGCTGGTTTTTTAGAAATTGCAAAAATCCATGCTAAATATGGCACCACAGCCATGCTGCCAACAACTTTATCAAGTGGGAAAGAAGATTTACTCAAAACCATTGAAATATATAAGGTGGCAGACGAAAAAAATAACGCCGGAGCTCAGTTCCTGGGTTTGCATTTAGAAGGCCCCTATTTTGCCATGAACCAGCGCGGTGCGCAAGACCCGCGTTATATCCGTGATCCTGATCCGGAAGAATACCGGGAAATATTATCCGGTACTTCAGTTATTAAGCGCTGGAGTGCGGCCCCGGAGTTAAAAGGCGCAATTGAGTTTGGTAAGTATCTGCTATCAAAAGGTGTATTGCCGGCCATAGCACATACCGATGCGATTTATGAAGAGGTGGTTGACGCTTTTGAGAATGGATACACACTGGCGACGCATCTGTATTCTGGCATGTCTGGGGTAACGCGAAGAAATGCTTTCCGTTATGCAGGTGTAATAGAAAGCGCATTTATTATTGATGCAATGGATGTTGAAATAATAGCCGATGGCATTCATCTGCCCCCACCATTATTAAAATTAATTTATAAAATAAAAGGGCCGGACCGTATAGCCTTGATTACCGATGCTATGCGTGCCGCCGGTATGCCGCCTGGCAACAGTATTTTAGGTAGCAAAAAAAACGGACTGAATGTAATTGTAGAAGATGGTGTTGCTAAGTTGCCTGATCGTTCGGCGTTTGCCGGAAGTGTTGCAACCGCCGACCGGCTTGTGCGGACTATGGTTAAAATGGCTGATGTTCCTTTAATAGAAGCCATACGAATGATTTCCATGACCCCGGCAAAAATTATTGGAGTGGCTGATAAAAAAGGTTCATTAGTTGCCGGAAAGGATGCCGATGTGGTCATCTTTAATGATGATATTGAAATCGATACAACTGTGATAAAAGGAAAAGTAGTTTATCAGAAAGTTTATTGATTTAATTTAAAAACTAATGATATGCTTTCTTAAACAATAAAATACTAACCCTCATTAATGAAACAACTAATTGCTATAAAATAATAAAACAATGCCCTATACAATTAACAAAGACAGCCTGACAACAAAAGTATTCGAATCCAGATCATCCATGGGCTTAGATGCAGCAAACCTTGTAAGTGAGAAAATTTCTGAGCTGTTAAAAACCAGACCGTTTGTCAATATGATTTTTGCCGCAGCTCCTTCACAAAATGACTTTTTAGATGAATTGGTTAACAAAGATATTGAGTGGAGCCGGATCAATGCTTTTCATATGGATGAGTATGTAGGTTTAGACGCAAATGCCCCGCAAGGATTTGGTAATTTTTTGAAGGAAAGATTATTTAAAAAAGTATCGTTTCACTCCGTACAATACCTCAACGGCAATGCAGAAGATTTGGAAGCGGAATGTGACAGATATGCAGATTTGTTGCGCCTTCAGCCTGCTGATATTGTTTGCATGGGTATCGGAGAAAATACACATTTAGCTTTTAATGATCCGCACGTTGCCGATTTTAATGATCCAAAGGTTGTCAAAATTGTTGACCTGGATATGGAGTGCAGACAGCAGCAGGTTAATGATGGTTGTTTTGGTACGATAGAAGCAGTTCCGACATACGCTTTAACCTTAACTGTTCCTGCTCTGGTTAAGGCTACCTATGTTTATTGTATGGTTCCCGGTGAAAAAAAGGCGAAGGCCGTTTATCATACTTTAAATGAGGACATAACGGAGAAGCACCCCTCTACTATTTTACGACAACATTCAAATGCAACTTTGTTTATTGACGAAAAAAGCAGTGTGCTTATTTAATATTTTAGCAGCTGTATCATAACTGATTTTGTATGATTTAAGTGACAGCTGGAACGTTGATGTCAATAAGCTTGAAATACTGAAACAAAGCATTTATATAATTTAAAAAAAAACGTTTTTTATATTAAATATGAAATATTTTAAAATGGAACAATCCATGCGTTGGTATGGACCGGATGACCCGGTAAGTTTATCAGATATTCGCCAGGCAGGTTGCTCAGGTGTAGTAACTGCCTTACATCATATTTCGAACGGAAATATTTGGACCGTGGAAGAGATCCAAAAAAGGAAATCAATTATAGAAAGTGCCGGCATGATTTGGAATGTAGTTGAAAGTGTGCCGGTGCATGAGGCTATTAAAACCCAAACCGGTAATTACAAACTGTATCTGGAAAATTATAAAACCAGTATCCGGAACCTGGCTGCTTGTGGTATTCATACAGTCACTTACAATTTTATGCCAATTCTTGATTGGACCCGGACCGATTTAGCCTTCACCGCACAAGACGGAGCAAAAGCGCTCCGCTTTGAAAAAGCTGCTCTTGTTGCTTTTGATCTGTTTATTCTGAAGCGGAAAAATGCCAGGTTGGGTTATACTGACAAGGAAATCGAGCTGGCCGAAAAAAGGTTTGCGGCTATGAACACCGAGGAGAAAAACCAGTTACAGCGTAACATTATAGCTGGTTTGCCCGGAAGCGAAGAAAGTTTCACTATTGAGGAATTTCAGGCAGCTTTAGACACTTACCAGGGAATAGATGAAGCAATGTTAAGATGGCATTTAATAGATTTTTTACAAGAAGTAATACCGGTGGCCGACGAGTGTGGGGTTAAACTGGTTATTCACCCGGATGATCCACCTTACAGCATTTTAGGCTTGCCCAGGGTTGTAAGTACAGCTGCTGACCTGGAACGTTTGTTTACAGTAATTCCATCCCTAAACAACGGCTTATGTTTTTGCACCGGATCTTTTGGTGTAAGACCAGACAATGATTTGCCCAAAATGGTGAGCCAGTTTGCTGACCGCATAAATTTTATACATTTAAGAAGCACCAAAAGAAATGAATTTGGTGATTTTTATGAGGACAATCACCTGGAAGGTGATGTAGATATGTATGCTGTCATCAGTGAAATTTTTAAGATAATGCAACAAAGAAAAATAAGCATTCCAATGAGGCCGGATCATGGTAAACAAATGTTGGATGATCTGAAAAAGAAAACAAACCCCGGCTACTCGGCAATTGGCCGTTTACGTGGATTGGCGGAACTTCGGGGCTTAGAAATGGGTATTATGCGGTCTGTTAATATTTAGTTGATATTAATTTTTAATTTAACATTGTCTTACATAAGAATTCCCAGTAAAAATAAATGAAAAAGGACCACGATATAGAATTATCAGGCGTAAAAGAAATAGCAAGAAGAGCGAACGTTTCAATTGCTACCGTTGACAGGGTTATTCATAACAGGTCAGGTGTTTCTATAAAAACAAAAAATAATATCCTGGCTATCATTCAAGAACTGGATTATAAACCTAATATTTTGGCAAGAAGGCTTGCTTCGAAAAAATTATTGCATTTTGCTATTTTGATACCGGCAATTTCGCAGGAAACAGAATTTTGGCAAGCACCGCTAAACGGTATTGAACAGGCAGAATCAGAAATAAAGCAATACGGAATTATTATAGAAAAATATTTTTTTGATCAGAACGATAGAAGAACATTTGTAAATCAAACAAAAAAAATACTGAAAAATAAAGTCGATGGAATCCTGGTAGCGCCTTCTTTTATTGAAGAGTCATTAGAATTTACCAAGTCATGCCAGGCGCTTAAAATCCCTTATGTTTTTATCAACTCTGATATCCCCAATCAGGACAGCCTTTGTTATATTGGTCCTGATTTATTTCACAGTGGTTATTTAAGTGCACATCTGGCTAATTACACGGTAGAAAAAAATGGGAAGATACTAATTATTAACATTTCTAAAGAAATAGACAATTATCACCACCTTTTAAGAAAAGAGGAAGGTTTCAGAGCATATTTCCGCAATAATAATAGCAGGCATGAGATAATAAAAGCAGATATCAGGCAAACTGATTATAACTCAGTAGCATATGAGCTTAATGAGTTATTGGTTGCTCATCCGGATGTCAAAGCTATTTTTGTGACCAATTCCAGGGTGTTTTCGATAGCTCAATTTTTGGAAAGCTCATCAATAAATAACATTTTATTGATTGGTTACGATTTTTTAAAAGAAAACATCGAATATCTACAAAACGGAAGCATTGATTTTCTTATATGCCAAAAGCCACAGGAGCAGGGCTATAAAGGAATAATGGCACTTTACCAAAATCTGGTATTAGATGCCGCTGTTGATAAAACCTATTATATGCCAATAGATATTATCACCAAAGAGAATCATAAATTTTACAGGAATTAAATCATGCTATCGAAATAGATATATTAACCAAATGACTTGCATTCAATTGTCCGCTAGCTTTTGACAAAAAGGCCAATTAAAATTGACTAATAATTTTCTAAATAAAGCAAAAGCTAAGTTTTTTGTGTAAAATGATAAGAAATTAGCTGCATTGTTATCGGGCATAGATGAATTTTTCTGTAAATTGTCAAGTATTCAATAGGGATTAGTGATTTTTTTACTGAGTTTGTTCTTTTTGTAGATTTTTTTGAAGAAATGAGTCATTATTTTAATAAATAATACAAAAAGATATAAATTATTTAAAAAAGTATGATTTATTTTGGATTGTATAAAATTTCTTTCTATCTTAGGGTACGTAAACGGAAGTGATTTTATTTAAAAATAAGATACACTTCAAAAAAATAAGGTAAGGTGATTACTATTGTATTTAACACGAGGGTGAATTTATTTCAGTTCGGTAAATCGAACGTATTGGTAAAAACTTTTTTTTGCTGTAATTACGGGTACGTACACGGAAATATGAAGTTGTTTTATTTGATCAAGTAATATTAAAAAATGGCTATAAGAATACAAAAGGAAATTGCATTGGAGGTTGGCTCGCTAAGTGAAAGAGAGACCTTTATCTCGATGCTTATTATAGGAATGCTATTTTTCATATTTGGATTTGTTACCTGGGTGAATTCTATTTTAATTCCTTACTTCAAGATAGCCTGCCAGTTATCAAATTTTCAATCTTATCTGGTTGCTTTTGCATTTTATATCTCCTATTTTATCATGTCGGTCCCGTCTTCTTTTTTGCTAAAAACAGTCGGTTTTAAAAAGGGGATAATGCTTGGTCTCTGGGTAATGGCAATTGGTGCTTTTATTTTTATACCTGCAGCTTTAAGCAGAACTTACGAAGCCTTTTTGCTGGGACTCTTTACCATTGGAACGGGATTGGCCGTTTTGCAATCAGCGGCTAATCCCTATGTCACCATTCTCGGCTCAAAAGATAAAGCAGCTAAACGCATTAGCATAATGGGTATATGCAACAAAGGGGCGGGCATATTGGCGCCTTTGTTATTTGCCAGTATGGTTCTAAAAGTTACAGATAGCGCGCTGTTTAAGCAATTGCCATTAATGGATGTGCTCCATAAAAATGTGGCCCTGAATGAATTAATAAGGAGAGTAATTGTTCCTTATTTATTTATGGGCGTAGTTTTGTTTGCCTTCGGCATTTTTATACGTTACTCTCCACTGCCCGAAATTGACACAGAGAGCGAAAGTTCAGCACTTGCCAATGCTAATTCGGGCAAAACAAATATATTTCAGTTTCCTCATCTTATACTTGGCGCATTTGCTATTTTTTTGCACGTAGGTACGCAGGTTATTGCAATTGATACAATTATAGGATACGCCGACTCAATGCATATCCCATTAATGGAAGCTAAGGTTTTTCCATCCTATACTTTATTTGCTACCATCAGTGGTTATATAATAGGCATTGCTACTATTCCTAAATATATCAGCCAGGTGAATGCCCTCAGAGGCTGTACAATATTGGGTATCATATTCACCTTGCTCATCATTTTTGCGCATGGTAAAATCAGCCTGCTCGGCCACGTTGCAGATATATCTATATGGTTTGTAGTGTTATTAGGTTTAGCAAATTCAATGGTATGGGCTGGTATATGGCCATTAGCGCTAAGTGACCTTGGGCGTTTTACCAAGCTGGGGGCCTCAATAATGGTTATGGGGCTGTGCGGAAGTGCTATACTGCCGCTTTTGTACGGCCATTTTGCGGATTTATTTGATGTTAGACAAGCTTATTGGGTGCTGTTTCCATGCTATATGTACCTGGTATTTTATGCTTTTTACGGTTTTAAATTAAGGAGCTGGCGATTATATAAGGGCAATGCCCTTAATTGAAAGCGTTAGCAGACTTACCCCTGCAAAACATTCACGTTGCAGGATTATGATAGAATTACAAGTTCCAATCACCAATATATTACGTTAAAATTTAAATCAATGAAAAAACTACTATCAGCTTTACTAATGTTAATCGCATTAAATACGGCATTTGCTCAATCTAACAGCCCGGAGGAAAATAGATTTCCAGTTCGGGGCTTTCATCTGGATTTAAGAAACCAGGTAATGACAATGGATGCCCTTAAAAAATTCGCCCTGAAATTAAAAGAATCGGGTATGAATACCCTGGTTATGGAATGGGAGGGTACCTATCCATATGAAAAACATCCGCTGATACCCAATAGATATGCTTATACCAAGGCCGAGGTTGTATCATTTATAAAATATTGCAACGGCCTTGGCATTGATGTTATTCCGTTGCAGCAAAGCTTTGGTCATGTTGAATATATTTTACGTAATGAAAGATATAAAAGCATCCGGGAGGACCAGAAAGACTTTTCGCAGGTATGCCCGTTGGAAACCAAGGGAGATAGCGCTTTATTTACTGATTTATACAAGGAACTGGCTTCTACCCATACCTCAAAATATATCCATATAGGTGGCGATGAAACCTACCTGCTTGGGCATGATGAAAAATGCATTCTTAAAGCTGAGAATGAAGGGAAATCAAAATTGTATACTGACTATATTAAGATGCTTTGCAATATTGTGATTAAATTAGGTAAAACCCCTGTTCTTTGGGCTGATATCGCATTGAAATATCCTGACGCCATTAAATCGTTGCCTAAAGGGACTGTTTTTGTTGATTGGAACTATGGTTGGGATATGAACCACTTTGGCGACCATCAAAAACTGATGCAAAGCGGCTTTGAAATTTGGGGCTCACCGGCTGTAAGATCAGGCCCTGATAATTATTATTTAACCGAGTGGGAAAAACATTTTAAAAATGTCAGGGATTTTATTCCTGCAGCAGAGAAACTAGGCTATAAAGGCATGATAATGACCTCCTGGTCAACTTCCGGCGTTTATTCCTCGGTGTTTGAATCGCCAACTGATATTGCTGATCTGTATCCTATCCGTCACGTGTATCCTCTTTCAGGCTTTAACATTCTGTTCGATGCCTATAAGGAGGGACTAAATTCTAAACAGCCATTGAACATACAGGATTTTATACAGAGATACTGCAAAGATCATTTTGGTTTTACCCAGGCGCAATCAATGTCTTTTTGGACAGCATTAAAGACCACGCCTTATGAGGTTAAGCAAGGAGAAGTAGTTGCTCCAACGCCAATGAGTGTGCAGCAATTGCTTGACAGTAATCGTATTGCGGTAAAAACGCTCTATTCACTTAAGCCGGTAAAAAACCTGGAAGAATATGAGCATTTCAAATTAATGGCTGATATCCGCAATTATTACCTGCAATACCAGGTAATTGAGAAGCAAGTTAACGATCCTGCTTTTAATGATACAGCAAACCCGGTAGTTCTTGAAAAACTAAAAACATTATTAGCAGGTTCAAAAGGGCTAAATGACAGGTTCAGCATGTTAAATAAAGGATTTATAAATCCATCGGATATTGAATTTGAAAACCAGGTAAGAAATATCAAAGTAATTAATTTATATAACCGCTTATCGAGAAAAAAGTAGCGGAGTAGTAAAAGAAGAACCATACACCCTAATTTAAATCAAAAAACTATGGCATAATTCAAAAAACAAACATTAAAGGAAACAAAGAGGAAGATGCTTCCAACATCTTCCTCACCAAGTTTCCAACCTTTTAATCAGGCGATTAAGGACGCCCGTATAATCACAGAATGCTCACTTTTATTAACCACAAAGCTATGAAAAAACAACGAAATCATAGTATACCGTCAATTATTGACATTGCCAGTACATTAAAACCAAAGCAATATTGCGTTTTAACGCTTGCCCTGCTAACCAGTTTCCATGTAAGGGCAAACAATAGATTAAATACCAGTTCAATTTTAAAAAATACAGTCATAGAAAATGTGGCTAAGGTAAACAAACACCCGAATGACTCATTTTATACGCTAAATAATGATCCCGCTATCCAAAATATAATTGTCAAAGGAAAAGTGGTAGACGAAAAAGGTGAAAGTATACCTGGTGCAAATGTTATGGTTGAAGGCACAACTAAAGGTATGGCAACCAATGTTAATGGCGAATATCAGCTAAGTGTGCCGGAAGGCAGTACACTTGTATTTAGTTTTATTGGATACATTACACAAAAAATAGTAGTTGGCACTAAAACCAGGATTGATGTAGCCATGCAGCCAGACAAGACTAAAACGCTAAATGATGTAGTAATAGTTGGGTACGGAACGCAAAAACGGTCGGATATTACAGGTTCGGTATCCTCAGTACCTAAGGAAAGATTGTCGGAATTGCCGGTTACCAATGTAATGCAGGCTATTGAAGGAACAACTGCCGGATTAAATATATCCGAAAATTCATCTACTCCGGGAAGCTCGCCAAAAGTTTTGGTTAGAGGAGCCAATTCTATTAATGCCAGTACCTCACCATTAATTGTGGTTGACGGCGTGCCTTTTAGTAACCTTGGAGGTTCAATGAATGACATTAACCCCAATGACATTGCTTCAATTGAAATTTTGAAAGACGCTTCGGCCGTAGCCATTTATGGTACCAGGGGCTCAAGCGGTGTAATTTTGGTTACTACTAAAAGGGGTAAAACAGGTAAGCCAACTATCAGGTACAGTGCTTTTGGTGGGCCGGAGTTTCAACATCAAACGCTCACCCCTTTAGACGGACAGCAGTATGTACAAAAATATTTGGATTACAGTCAGCAAATGAATCTGATCCCAAATAGCCCGCCTGTGCCCAATTTGGATGAAATTCAAAACTACAAATCCGGAAAAACAACAAATTGGCTTAATGAAATATCGCAGCAGGGATATATTCAGGATCATAATTTAAGTATCTCTGGCGGAACTGAAAATGTTAAATATTTTCTATCGGGAGAATACCAGGATGAGAAAGGCGTATTAAAAGGCTATCAGCACCACCGTGCCGCTATCCGGTCAAATTTTGATGCTAATCTTACCGATTGGCTTACCGTTGGTACCACCATGTTTTTTTCCGCCAACAATACCGATGGCGGTACGGCCAATTACAGCCTGGCAATGCAAATGAGTCCTTACGGACAGGAGTATGATGCAAAGGGAAATTATACAATTTACCCGATGTTTCCGGAAACCTTATATACCAACCCTTTACTGGGCCTTAATTCGAATGTAGTTAACCGGTACAATGACCTGAACGGAACATTTTATCTGGAGGTTAAACCCAAATTTGTTAACGGTTTAAAATTCAGGGTAAATGCAAATTACACTAATCTTCCAACCGTTTATGATACTTATAATGGCCTGAGTGCCGGCAATACCGTTGGCGGTACGGCAATGATCAACAATACCGGAACAGATAGCTGGTTGGTTGAAAACATTCTTTCGTATAACAAGAACTGGAAAAAGCATCATTTGGATATTACTGCATTGTACAGCGCCCAGGAAAAAGTATATACCTCATCTACAACTACAGGAAGCACATTTTTGAATGATAATCTATCTTTCAACAATATGGGATCCGCAGCAGTGGTTACTGGCGCTTCTTTTTATAGTCGCGATGCCTTACTTTCAGAAATGGGCCGTATAAACTATTCATATGCCAGCAAATACCTGTTTACGGCTACGGCAAGGCGCGATGGTTATTCGGCTTTTGGTTCGGCAACCAGTAAATATGGCTTATTCCCTTCAGTGGCGTTGGGATGGAATATATCACAGGAGAATTTCCTGAAAAAAGTAAATCAGATTGATAATATAAAATTGCGTTTATCCTACGGAACGAGTGGTAACCAGGCGGTAGGTGCTTATCAAACCATTACTACCCAGGGCATAACTAAATATATTTATAACGGAACGCCCACAACCGGGTTGGTATCAAGCGCCTTAAACGTTAACGGCGTACTTGGCAATGTTAACCTGAACTGGGAGAGCACCACCGGAGCAAATTTAGGTATTGATTACTCCTTATTTAAAAGCCGTATTACCGGAAGCGTTGAAGTTTATTCAACTAAAACTACAAACTTGTTGTTAAACAGGCTGCTTCCTGCAATTGGCGGCTATCCAAGCGAGCTTGATAATTTAGGAAGCTTAGCCAATAAAGGTATAGAGGTTACCTTAACCACGGTTAATATAAAGCACGATAAGTTTAGCTGGTCAACCAATTTTAATTTTTCTGCAAACCGAAATAAAATCCTTTCGCTTTACGGAAATAACACAAACGACCTTGTTAACAAGTGGTTTATAGGTAAACCCCTGGGTGCCATATATGATTATAAATTAGCAGGCGTTTGGCAGGTGGGTCAGGATGCATCAAAACTTGATCCCGGAGCAAAACCCGGTGATCTGAAATTTGTAGATGAAAACGGCGACGGAAAAATAACAGCTGCGGATAAAGTTTACCAGGGCAGCAGTTTGCCAAAATGGAACGGTGGAATGATCAATAACTTCGGTTATAACAACTTTCACTTAAGCGTGTTTTTTCAAACATCACAAGGGGCACTCATAAATAATCCCACTTTAGATCTTCAAAACTATGGTGGCCGGGTAAATATTCCGGTTCAGTTAGATAACTACTGGACGGCGGCAAACCGCAGCAACACCCGTCCTTCATTAAGCTATATTAATCCGCGGCTGTACGCTTACCCGGTACCTCAAAATTATACCAGGTTAAAAGATATAACCTTTAGTTATACTTTCCCGCAAGCATTAGCCGACAAATTAAAGATTGGGAGTTTAACTGCTTATATCAGCGGACGTGATATTTACACATTTACCAAATGGATTGGCCTTGACCCTGAATTGAGTGTAAATGCCAATCAATCTGGTCCGGCGAACGCTAATTTAAGCTACGGACTCTATCCATTGGTAGCAAGTTATGTTTTAGGTGTAAATGTTAGTTTACGCTAAAAGAGAACCTTTAAATTATAAAACAATGAAAAAGCTTAATATTTTATTACTCGTTATATTAACTTCAATCGGTTTAATATCTTGTAAAAAGAGTTTTCTGAATGAAAAATCAGACTCGGCTTATACGCCCACAGTTACACTTAAAGATTCGCTTGGATTAGACGCCGCAATTGCAGGCCTTCAGGAATCCGTGCGCGAACAGTATACCATGCAATCAACCCAATCCTTATTATGTATTTTTCAGGTTGGAACCGACGTATGTATAGATGGCAATGGTAATGGTGAAGAATATCCTTATCATAATTATGTTACACTGAACTCTCAGGATCCGGCCGCATTATATTATTGGACCTGGGCATACAGGGTAATTACCAATGCTAATCAGATTATTCAAGGAGCATCTGATAGCTCAACACCACTTTCTGCTTCTGGCCGCAAATCATTTTTAGCTCAGGCCAAATTTTTCAGAGCCTACGCCTATAACTTCCTGGTTACATTATGGGGAAGTGTTCCATTGGTATCTCAACCCATAACAGCTGCAAAAACAGACTTTGTAAGGGCTCCTGTAGATACTTTGAATAACTTTATTAATAATGATCTTGTTTATGCCGATACTTATCTGCCCAATATTGACGCCGTTAAATTGCCGGGCCGAATTAGCGTTGAAGCCGCACAACAATTGCTTGGTGAGGTTTACCTGCGTGAAGGAAAGCCGGACCTTGCCCAGGTTGAACTTTTAAAAGTAATTAACAGCGGTAAGTTCTCTATAACAACAGCAAGGTATGGGGTTAAAGCCAGCTTACCGGGAGATCCGTTTTCGGACATGTTTATATATGGTAACCAACGCAGAAGGGAAGGCAACAAAGAAGCTATTTGGGTTGAAGAACAGCAATATAACGTTCCGGGAGGATCTTCAAGTTTTGACCAACACAGGCGGGTTTGGGTGCCATCATCTTACCAGCTTAGCGGAATACTTATTTGCGATTCGCTTGGTGGCCGTGGCCTGGGCCGGTTACGCCTAAGCCCGTGGCTTATTAATGCCTTGTATACAGGTAATGATATGCGAAATTCGCCATATAGTCTTCGTCGTAATTTTTATTATAACGATCCAACCAACCCCAAATTTGGTCAAAAAGTTATCCCAACGCCTGCTGATACCCTATTTCGTATTGTTCCATACACTACCAAATGGAATTTCTTTATTCCGAGTGACATAAATGGTACTGGCGATTATAAAGATTTAATAATGATGCGTTTAGGGGAGACATATCTTTTACTTGCCGAGGCACAATTTAAACTTGGCCAGCTTGCTCAGGCAGCAACAAGTATCAATGTTTTACGCAGCAGGGCACAAGCTTCTTTGGTAACAGCATCAGACATTACAATGGATTTTATTTTGGATGAACGTGCCAGAGAATTAATTGGTGAAGAAAACCGCAGAATGACTTTGGTAAGAACCGGTACACTGCTGGAGCGTGTTAAACGATTAAATATTAAGGAGAATACAACTATTCAGCCGTATAATTCATTATTACCGATCCCTCAAACAGAAATCAATCTAAATAAAGATGCAGTTCTAACACAAAACACAGGGTATTAATTAAAAATTCAGGAGATAATATGCCGGCTGGTTTAGCCTGGCATTTTATCTCCTGAATTAATATAATGATTTGCTATATTCCTTTACCTAATTTCTAAAAAATATTTAAAGTGCTTTATTGGCTACTCAATAATTCAATCTTAAAAGGGAAATAAACCTTCTACATCATATTTAATGAAAACTATACGCATACCGTTAATTAATTCGGTAAATCCAAACATTATTATTGAAGACGTATCCCAATTAATGGACTCATTGCCATCGCATCAAATTGATAATGATCCGTGGACCAAACTTAAAATTAATTGTCAAACAAATTTTTCTATTGCTCATTGTGGTGATGCCATTTTTCTGAAATTTTATGTTAACGAAGATGTTATTAAAACCAATATGCATAAAACAAACGATCCGGTATGTAAAGATAACTGCGTTGAATTTTTTGTTTCTTTCGGGTCAGAAAACGAATACTATAATATTGAGATCAATTGCTTAGGTATTTGCCTAATGGGGTATGGGATAGACAGAACGAATAGAAAGCTGATGCCCGAAAGCGTAATTGACAAAATTAAAAAAACTATATTAATTAAGTCAGCCGATGAATTTGCCGCTACAAATTTTGAGTGGCAAATAACACTGGCTATACCAATTGACGTGTTTACATATACCAACTTAAATTCGTTTGATAAAAAACAGGGACGCGGCAATTTCTTTAAATGTGGCGATGATTTACCCGAGCCGCATTTCCTTACCTGGAATGCTATTCAAAGTCAAAATCCGGATTTTCATTTATCTGAGTTTTTTGGTGAGTTGCAGTTTGGGTGATGTTATGATCTGTTAAACTAATGCTAAAACTTTAAAAAAGCACTTGCAAATCAATGTAGGTGCTTTTTTGTAGAATATGATCCTATTAGGATTCGAATCTAGGAGATGCGAACCCCTTTTTACAGAGCGATGTATAAGGAGGCTGTTTAGGTTTAAATTTGCAGGTCATTTGTAAACTAATGCATATTAATTTTATAGTTTGCAGACAATGTTTAAACTTGTATTATTCAGATTTTTTATTACGTTTACTATTAGCCTTACAAAATATTTATTATTTTTTTGGAGAATAAATTAGAAAATAAACTTTACCGTAATTGCTTTTACGGTAAATAAAATTAGTACAAATGATATACAACTTTTGCTTCAACCCCAAGCTAATCAAATACTTGCTAATTTTATTTTTTATATCTGCTGCATACAATGCTTTCTCAGACTCAAAAACAAATGATCTGTTTGACGATTTAAAACTTGAACTAAATAAAAAGAAAGTTTACGACCATCAAAAAGAGGTACGTATTAAAAATCTTAAACATACACTTACCAACATCCCGCTTTATAATTTTAAGGATCAGTTTAATTTATGTAATAAGCTGTATGACGAGTATAAGTCATATCAATATGATTCGGCCTATGTATATTCTGCCAAACTGCAGGAACTGAGCCTGGCAATGCATGATAAATCCAAAGAAGATTTTAGTAAAATACAAATCGGCTTTATACTGCTGTCATCAGGTATGTTTAAAGAAACATTTGACAGCATGCGCGGAATTAACGTGCGCAATTTGAACGATAGTGTTAAAATGGAATATTTCTCCATTTTTACACGCGCGTATTATGATTTGGCTAGCTATGATAATGACCGGCATTATGCGGCAAATTATAAGGAGCAGGCAAATAAATATATTGATTCGGCTATTGCTTTAAGCCGGCCCGGATCATATGATAACGTGTATTTAATGGGTTTTAAGAAATTCAGGAACGGTAATTATGATGCAGCCATTGTTGATTTTAACAATCTTTTAAATCAGCACAAGCTTACTGCGCATCAATATGCTATTGTAACCTCAACTCTGGCCAATGTTTACCTTAATACTCCTCAAAAAAATAAATGTATTGAGTTATTAATAAAAGCTACGATCAGCGACATTCAATCATCTACTAAAGAAACCGTAGCACTTTTTTGGCTTGCCGAACTATTGTATAAAGAAGGTGATATTAAAAATGCTTATACAGCCTTGCAAAATGCGCTTGCTGATGCTGATTTTTACGGTGCAAGACAGCGAAAAGTTCAAATAGGAACATTGTTGCCTATAGTAGCATCCGAGAAGTTAGCATTTATAGAAAGGGAAGAAAACCGGTTTATTATTTTTTTTAGCCTGATAGCATTACTCGCAATATTGGTTATAGTTACGTTGGGTATACTTTTTAAACAACTTAGAAAGTTAAAAACCAAAGAAAAGATAATTGATGATAAGAATGTCCAGCTGGAAAAAATTAACGAAAAATTACTGGAAGGAACAAAAATAAAAGAAGATTATATTGGCTATTTCTTCAATGTTATATCTGGCTATATTTTGCAATTAGAGCGTATAAAAAGATCTGTTGATACCAAACTGGCTATCAAAAAATATGATGACATCCAGATAATGGCCGATAAGATCAATATTAAAAAAGAGCGTGATACCTTGTTCTATACTTTTGATCATGTTTTTATAAAGATATTCCCCAATTTTATTGAAGAATTTAATTCCCTGTTTAATAAAGATGACCAAATATGGCCCAAAGAGCACGAAGTTTTGACTACGGACCTGCGGATATTTGCTTTAATGCGTATGGGCATTAGCGATACGGAGACTGTAGCTAATATATTGGAGTATTCTGAAAAAACAATTTACGTATATAAAATGCGTATCAAGGCCAGGGCGCTGGTTCACGGCGATAGTTTTGATCAGCGTATTATGGCAATTAAAGCTGTTGATATTGACGGCAAACCTTAATTCTATTCTTCTTGTGAATTTCCGCCAATATTGGGTGACTTTTTTCATGCTAAAAGCGGCATAATTTGTTAAATAAAGTTAAAATTTAAATTAAATTTTTCTCAAAAGACTTTTTTTCAAACATCTGATTATTAGAAATATAAAAAAAATAAAGGGCATTTTTTTTTATATTTTTTGTAAATAAATAGGTTGCCGAAGATATCCCACCTTATTTTGTGCGGTCATAAAAAAATATCAAGTGCAACAAGCCGTGATATTATAGTGACACGATAAACCAAACATGAAAATTTCCTGGGCATAAATTAAAATTTATGACATCGACTGTTAATGCAGCATTATGATGCAATACATGCGGTTAAGATTTAATAGTTTTTTGGGCACCAGTAAAAAAGAAACAAACTAATACAAATTAACTGATCATGATAAAACAACACTACTCCACTTGAGGCGATGAGTTTATAACAATGGCTTAATTGTTTACCAATAGCATTCCGCCATCCCGTCTAAATTATAAACCAACAACAGCTTATAAACTAAAAATAAATTAAATGAGAAAAAAACATATAAAACAGTATTTGCTATTATGTGCATTTTTAATGTTAACATCCATTGCATTTGCACAAACAGCGATTATTTCAGGTACAGTGCTCGATGAAAATAATCAGCCTCTTCCTGGAGCATCCATAGTAGTAAAAGGAAGTCAAAACGGTATAGCTACAGATATAAATGGAAATTACAAGTTATCAGTAACTACGGGTTCTGTTACTATAGTAGCAAGCTTTATAGGCTACCAGCCACTTGAAAGAACGTTAACCGTTGCAGGTAATGTTACTTCGGATTTTAAATTAGCCCCTGACGCGAAAAGTCTCGGTGAAGTAGTGGTAATTGGTTATGGTACGGCAAAAAAATCAGACCTTACCGGTGCAATAGCTACAGTTACTGCGAAAGATTTTAATCAGGGCGCGGTTACTACGCCCGAGCAATTGATACAGGGTAAAGTAGCAGGTGTATCTATTATTTCAAACAGCGGGGCTCCCGGTTCAGGCAGCACAATCCGTATCAGAGGCGGTGCATCAGTAAATGGCAGCAATAACCCGTTGATAGTTATTGATGGCGTTCCACTGGATAACTCCCGTAATACTGATGGTACTTCGAGAATTTCGGGCGTTGCTGATCCGTTAAGTTTGATTAACCCGAATGATATCGAATCGTTTAATATACTGAAAGATGCATCAGCCGCCGCTATTTATGGTAACAGGGCATCAAACGGAGTTATATTAATCACCACTAAAAAAGGCAAGGCAGGAAAACCTGTAATAAACTTTAGTACACAATTTTCGGTAGCAACTTTACCTAAGGAGGCCCCGGTACTAAGCCCGGATCAATTTCGCGCTTATGTAAGGGCGAACGATACTACTTCAAACAAAAAATACATCAGTTTATTAGGAAATGCAAATACCGACTGGCAAAAACAGATATATCAAACATCATACAGCACTGATAATAATTTAAGCGTATCAGGTACTACAGCTAAAGATAAATTACCTTACCGGGTTTCTGTTGGGTATACAGACCAGAATGGTATATTAAAAACAAGTTCATTACAACGTTATACAGGTGCTATAAACTTAAGCCCAAGCTTATTTACCGATCATTTAAAGATCAATTTTAACTTTAAAGGCGCGCAGGTAAAACAACGTTTTGCTAATGAAGGCGCCATAGGCAGCGCGGTTAGTTTTAATCCTACATTACCTGTTTACTCTGGAAATAACAATTATGGTGGTTTTACGCAAATATTAGATCCTACCAATACGCCAAGCGGTCTTAAATCACTGGCGCCATTAAACCCGCTTGGTTTATTAGAACAAAATAATAACAGTAGTACAGTTTACAGGGCTATAGTTAGTTTAGGTATTGACTACAAACTTCATTTCTTTCCAGACCTGCACGTTAATGTGAATGTATCATATGATGCAACAAAAGGCTCAGGTTCTGACGTAGTTCCGGCTGATGCTGCTTCAAATATAGATGTGCTTCAAAATGGAAATTACTATAATGGAAATTACAGCCAGTATAACCAAACTACCGGTAATAAACTTTTTGAAGGATTTTTGAGCTACTCTAAAGACATAAAGGCTATAAAAAGTCATGTTGATGTAGTTGCGGGTTATTCGTTCCAGGATTTTAAAGCAACAAGCTATAATTTCCTTTCCTATTTTTCTGATGGAACTGTAAGAGCAACTTCGACATTTAATTACCCGTATGATATACAGGAAAGCCAGCTTACTTCGGGATATGCAAGGTTAAATTATGTATATGATGAAAAATATTTATTAACCGGTACAATCAGGAGCGATGTTTCTACACGTTTTGCCCCGGGTATCAGAACGGGAAATTTCCCGTCGGTTGCTTTTGCATGGCGAATTAACAGAGAAGATTTTCTTAAAGACAATCAAACCTTGTCAAACCTTAAACTACGTTTGGAATACGGCGTTACCGGTAACCAGGACGGAATTGGCAATTATGATTACCTATCGCCTTATAGCTTAAGTAATACTACAGCACAGTACCAGTTTGGTGGTAATTATTATCAAATGTACCGCCCGGCTGCTTATTATTATGGCAGAACCTGGGAACAAACATCTACAGCAAATGCGGCTTTTGACTATGGTTTCCTAAATGATCGTATAACAGGTAGCTTGGATTACTATTACAGAAAAACCAAGAATTTACTTGCCACAATTGGTCAGCCGGCCGGAAGCAATTTTGGTAACCAAATTACAGGTAACGTAGGTAATATGGTTGACCAGGGCTTAGAGTTTAGTATTAATGCCCGCATTATTGATACTAAAGATATATCATGGACCGCAAATCTGAATGCGACTTATGATCAAAACAAGATCACCAATTTAACATTGGTAACAACTCCGTCTTTCCCCGGATTACAGGTAGGCGGTATAGCGGGTGGTACAGGCCAAACTATTCAAATAGACCAGGTAGGCTATCCGAAGAATTCTTTTTATGTGTATCAGCAAGTATATGCTGCAAACGGGCAACCACTTGATGCGGTATTTGTAGACAAGAATAAAGATGGTTTAATAAATAACCAAGATCTGTATATCAATCATAGCCCTGATCCAAAAGAATATTTTGGTTTCAGCTCTGATTTTAGGTACAAGTTGTGGAGCATAGGTTTTGTTACCCGCGCCAGTTTTGGAAACTACGTATATAACAATGTAGCTTCAAATACAGGTATACAGCGCAATATTACTAATCCGCTTGGTTTTATTAACAATGGGTCATCAGATGTTCTTACAAGTGGTTTAACGGGTAATAGCAGTAATGATCTGTTATCAGACTATTACATCCAAAATGCCTCATTCTTCAGAATGGATAATGCGCATATAGGATATAATTTCGGAAAAATATTCAAAAATACGGGCGATCTGAGAATAAGTGCAAATGTTCAAAATGTATTTATTATTACCCAATACAAAGGCGTTGATCCTGAAATTACTAACGGTATTGATAATAATCTTTACCCAAGACCCAGAACTTATGTATTGGGTGTAAATCTTAGCTTATAAACTTTTGCTTAAATGCTTAAAAAGAAATAAAATGAAAAGGAATTTAATCATAATATTATTAGGTGCTGGCTTATTAGGGGGCAGCTTAATGTCCTGTAATAAGAATAAAATTATCACACCAAATGACCAGGTAACTTCGGCCCAGGTATATAGCACGCCAGCCGGTTATAAACAAGCTTTGGCTAAAGTGTATGGCAGCTTTGCGCTTACCGGCAACACAGGCCCTGCTGGCAGTGGTGATGTACAGGGAATAGATGAAGGCACTTCTGATTTTTTTCGCCTGTTCTGGTGCGCGCAGGAATTACCTACTGATGAAGCGGTTATTGCATGGGGCGACCCGGGTTTACCCGATTTTCATGCCATGAGTTGGTCATCATCGAATCCTATTTTAACTGGCTTGTATTACAGGAGTTTATACCAAATTACTTTATGCAATGATTTTATCAGGCAGTCATCAGATGCTAATTTAAGCAGTCGTGGCATAACAGGCGCTGATGTTACAAATATTCATTATTATGTGGCCGAAGCGCGTTTTTTACGCGCTTATCAATACTGGGTTTTGATGGATTTGTTTGGTAACCCGCCTTTTGTTACTGATGCAACTGCGGTAGGTTCTACAATACCTCCACAAACCACAAGGGCTGCACTTTTTACTTATGTTGAAAGTGAATTGAAAGCTATTGATGGTTTATTAGTTGCGCCACTTAAAAACGAATATGGCCGCGCAGACCAGGCTGCTGCATGGGCATTGTTGGCACGTTTATATTTAAACGCAGGTGTATATACCGGAACACCCAGGTATACAGATGCTGTAACCTATGCTCAAAAAGTAATTGCTGCAGGTTATACATTAATACCAAAATATGATAACCTGATGCTGGCAGATAATAATATAGGAAATACTGAAGCTGTCTTGACCATTAATTATGATGGTGCAAAAACACAGGGATACGGCGGTACAACATTTTTAAAGAATGCTCAATTAGGTGGCAGCATGCCGGCACCCTTATACGGAACTAACCAGAAATGGGCGGGTATAAGAGTAACAAAAAATATAGTTAACCTTTTTCCAGCTCCGCAGGATACCTCATTAACCTATTTTCCAAACAATAAAAATATAGACACCCGTGCCGAATTTTGGACACGCGGCCAAAGTTTGGATATAAATGATGTTACCTCATTTACTGATGGCTATGCGGTTAATAAATTCAGAAATGTTACTGCAGCCGGTGCTACCGGAACAGACCTGACTTACTCTGACATAGATATGCCATTATTCCGTTTATCCGAAATGTATCTTATATACGCCGAAGCCGTGCTACGCGGCGGTACAGGGGGTGATAATGGGACAGCTTTAACTTATATTAACAATATTCGCACCCGGGCATACGGAAGTGCTGCTGGTAATATAACATCGGCACAATTAACCACCAGCTTTATCCTGGATGAAAGAGCCCGCGAATTGTACTGGGAAGGTTTAAGGCGAACTGACCTGATTCGTTATGACCAATTTACCACCGCTAACTATGTGTGGCCATTTAAAGGTGGTGTAAAATTAGGCACAAGTGTAGCTTCATTTCGTAACCTTTATCCAATACCAGATCAGGATAGAGCAGTTAACCCAAATCTTAAACAAAACGCAGGATATTAATTATTAACGAAATTATAATGAAAAAATCTTTAGTAAAATTTTTAGCTTTTGGCAGTATAGTGCTGTTCTCATTAGCTTCCTGTAAAAAAAGTGACACACTTGTAGTAACAAATGGTGGTACAGCAGGTACATTAAGTGCTTCGGCAACAACCATGGTTTTGGATAAAGCTAAGCTCAATGATACAACCAAAGTAATCACCTTTAACTTTACCAACGCCAATTATGGTTATACCAGCGCTACAACAAATACGCTGCAAATTGACCTGGCAAGTGATAATTGGGCAAAACCACAATTAGTTACAGTAGGTGTAAAACAGCTTGCACAAGGTTTTTCAACAACGGATTTTAATGCCCTGTTGTTAAAACTTGGTTTAACTGCGGGTACCCCTTCACAAGTGTCAGCACGTATTGCCTATTCGGTTGGTACCAGTGTAAAACCAGTTTATTCAAATGTAGTAACCCTTACATTAACTCCGTTTAATTTAACTTCATTTCTTTATGTACCGGGTGCTTACCAGGGATGGAACCCGGCAACTGCAGATAGCTTATTATCAGCTACAAGCAATGGTATATATACAGGTATTATCAATTTCACTGCCGGTAATCTTGCTTTTAAAATTACTCCGGCTAAAACCTGGACAAACTCTTATGGGGCAACCGGTGCAACTGTAGTTTATAATGGAGGTGGTGATATTACCGCTCCGGCTGCAGGATTAACCTGGGTAACGTTAAATTTAAATACTAATACAATCACTTTTGCGCCAGTTGCTTATTATTATAGCATAATTGGCGATGCTACACCAGGTGGCTGGGCAAGTGATACCGACATGAAATATGATAACGGTAACCAGATTTGGACGGTAACTTCGCCATTTACTGCCGTTGCGGGCCAGGGATTTAAAGTTAGAAGAAATCATGACTGGGGAACCAGCTATGGCACACTCGCAACACCTGATGGAGTTGATCTGACATCGGCCAACGGTGGCAATATCTCGGTTGCGGCTGCGGCTACCTATAAATTTAACTTTAGTGTTAATGCTACAGATGCAACCAAGGCAACCTATACCTTGGTTAAACAATAAATAATAAAACATATTAACTGATCTCAATTCTATACTGGTCCGCTGTTAACAGCGGACCATTTTTACCCGATTTCCGCATGTTATTAACTATTGTTTTGCAATGATAATATGCTATGCCATAACCGATAATGATCAATTATCCATTTATATATAAACAATGAAGCTAAAATATCGCCACCTGGTTACTGTACTGTTTTTAATAATACATTTTTCAACATCTGCTCAAAATAACCCGGTAAAAAGCCCGGGCAATGTTAAAAATGTAACAATTGATAACCAACAACTAAACATAGTTACAGACAACGCTTTTGCACAAGTTACCGTTTACAGTGCTAACGTGATCCGTATCAGATTAAACAAGCAACAGCTTGCTGCCGATTTTTCGTACGCGGTAATTTCCCAGCCTCAAAAAACTAAAGTTAAAATATCACAGGATACACACCAGATTAGCATCATAACAGATTCGTTAAAAGCTATTATCAACAAAACACCCTTCGCGGTTAGTTTTTATACTGCAGATGGCAAGATTATTAATGAAGATGAAACCGGCTTGAATACTTCATGGGTGAACGAATCGGTGACAACGTATAAAAAAATGCAGGAAGGCGAACGCTTTATAGGTTTAGGTGAAAAAACCGGGAACCTTGATCGCCATGGAAGTGGGTATACCAACACAAATACAGATGTATATGGATATTCTACCGAGCAAGATCCTATTTATTCAACTATACCATTTTATATAGGTATACATCATGATTTAAATTATGGTATCTTTTTAGATAATACCTACCAAAGCGATTTTAATTTTGGCGCCAGCAATAACCGCTTCTCATCATTTGGGGCACGTGGCGGCGAAATGAATTATTATTTTATTTACCATAAACAGGTTGCCGATATAATTACATCATACACCGCATTAACCGGCCGTATGAAGATGCCGCCGCTATGGAGCCTGGGGTATCAGCAAAATCGTTACAGCTATTATCCCGAAACTGAGGTTTACCGTATTGCACAAACTTTGCGCGAGAAAAAACTACCGGCTGATGGTATTACTTTAGATATTCATTACATGGATAAATACAAAGTATTTACGTGGGATAAAAACCGTTTTCCTGATCCTAAAACAATGACGGATAAACTAAAAGACATGGGCTTTAAGGTTACCGTGATAGTTGATCCGGGTGTGAAGGTTGAAAAAGGCTACGGTACTTATGAGCGCGGGTTAAAAGAAAATATTTTTGCTAAATACCCGGATAGCACTAATTATACCGGCGAGGTTTGGCCCGGCTGGTGCTATTTTCCTGATTTTACCAATCCTAAAGCACGTACCTGGTGGGGAAGCGAAATTAAGAAGTATGGTGATGATGGTATTAGCGGGATATGGAATGACATGAACGAAATTTCTACCTGGGGGCAGAAAATGCCTGATAATATCCTATTTGATTATGATGGTAGCAAGGCTTCGCATTTACAGGCCCGCAATGTATACGCTTTGCAAATGGCGCGCGCAAGCTATGAGGGAGCCCGCGCGGCATTCGGCAAGCGTCCGTTTGTGTTAACACGTTCAGGTTACGCCGGTTTTCAACGCTATTCTGCTATGTGGACAGGCGATAACCGCGCCGAAGATAGCCACATGCTGGCAGGCGTACGTTTATTAAATAGCCTGGGCCTTAGCGGTATACCTTTTACAGGGATGGATATAGGTGGTTTTACCGGCAATGGGTCAACATCATTATTTGCACGGTGGATACAGATAGGTGCGTTTAACCCTTATTTCCGTAATCACACCGGGGTTAACACTAAAGCCGCAGAGCCATGGACATTTGGCGAAGAAGTGCTGGAAATTTCAAGGAATTACATCAACCTGCGCTATAAACTGTTGCCATACCTGTACAGTACTTTTTATGAGGCCACGCAGAACGGACACCCGGTAATGCGTTCATTGGCTATTGATTACACACACGACAATAATATTTACGATACACAGTTTCAAAACCAATACCTTTTTGGGCACGCGTTTTTAGTAATGCCGTTTGAAGGGTCTGCAACTTTCGGTAAGGTTTATTTTCCGGCAGGTAAATGGTATGACCTTTATACCGGCGAAGTGCAAAATGGTAATCAGCAAAAAGTACTGCAGTTAAATACACATAAGCTGCCGGTTTATGTAAAAGAGAGCAGTATTATCCCAATGCAGTCATTGGTGCAAACCACAGCGCAACAACCCACCGATACGCTTGTTATAAACATTTACCAGGGAACTCAAAACAACAGCTTTACTTATTATGAAGATGATGGCGAAAGTTTTGCTAATGAAACCGGTGCTTATTATAAACGCCTTATCAGTTATAATGCTGCCAAAAAAACAATCACTTTTGATAAAGCAGACGGTTCGTTAAAGTCTAAGTTCAATAACATTAAATTGATTCTTCATGGCTTTGTAGGGCCGGTAAAACTTAACGGAAAACCAGCTGGTTTTAATGATGATTTTGTATCGATGTTAACACCACTTACAAAATTTGATCCGCAAGGCAATGCTAACCCGGTTGAAGGCGAAAAGGTTAAGAGCATGATTATTAAAAACACAAGCGATTTATTTTCAATAAGTTATTAATAGAAAAATGAAATTAAGATTAGTAATTACAATTGGTTTAATTCTCATCACACGAAGCATTATGGCTCAAATACCTGCTTTAGAGCGGGTAGAGCCTGCATCATGGTGGGTTGGGATGAAAAACCCAAAAGTACAGCTTCTTGTTCATGGCAATAATATTGCAAGCAGTACAGTAAGTCTTACTTATGCCGGGGTTAAATTAACTGCCGTACATAAAGTAGAAAACAACAATTATTTATTCCTTGACCTGGATATCGCCACATCTGCAAAACCCGGTCAATTTAAAATACTATTTAAAAAGCAGGCAGGGCAGGTGCTGAGTTTTAATTACAAACTAAATCAGCGCGACCGTTCGCCTAACCGTGCCCAGGGTGTAACCAATAAAGATTTGATTTACCTGATCATGCCGGATCGTTTCTCGAACGGCGACCCCGCAAACGATTCAAAACCGGGTATGCGGGAAACGAAGGTAAATCGCGACTCTATGTATGCCCGTCATGGTGGCGATATACAGGGTATTATTAACCATTTAGGCTATTTAAAAGATCTGGGTGTAACAGCCGTTTGGCTTACTCCCGAAATTGAAAATGATGAGCCACAGGCCTCTTATCATGGTTACTCGGTTACCGATCATTACAAGGTCGACCCTCGTTATGGTACCAATGAGCTTTATAAAACATTTGTTGAGAAATGTCATGCTTTGGGCCTTAAAGTTGTAAAGGACCTCGTACATAACCATGTTGGCACCGAACATTGGTTCATAAAGGATATGCCCATGAAAAGCTGGGTGCATCAATGGCCAAAATACACGCAATCAAATTTCAGGGATGCTGCCGTGATGGACCCGCATGCCTCGCCAATGGATAAAAAGATTATGCTTGATGGCTGGTTTGACCATCACATGGCCGATTTGAATGAAAACAATCCTTATGTGCAAAATTATTTAACCCAAAACCATATCTGGTGGATAGAATATGCAGGGGTTGATGGCTTTCGTTTAGATACCTATCCCTACAATGATGCTGCCTACATGGCGGATTGGGCCAGGAAAGTAAAAGCAGAATATCCGCACTTTTCCATTTTTGGCGAAACGTTGGTATGGTCAGTTGCTAACCAGGCTTATTTTACACAGGGTAATACGGTAAACCGGGGCTTTGATACTCAATTACCTGGCGTTACAGATTCGCAAATAAAAGATGCTATTGCCGAAGCATTGAATGGAAAAGATGGCTGGACCGACGGCGTTCATCGGCTCTATTCTGTACTGGCGCAGGATTTTATGTATCAGGACCCAACCAGGAATGTGGTTTTTTTGGATAATCATGACATGAGCCGTTTTTATTCGATAGTAAAAGAAGATTTTACCAAATTCAAATCAGGCATGGCGCTGTTATTAACTATGCGTGGTGTCCCGCAAATGTATTATGGGGATGAAATATTAATGAAGAATCTATCCAATCCTGATGGTTTGGTGCGGGCTGATTTTCCCGGCGGATGGTCTGATGATAAAGAAAATAAATTTATCGCCAGGGGCAGAAACAACCAGGAAAATGAAGCTTTTGATTATATCCGAACGCTGGCTAATTATCGTAAAAACACAACTGCCCTGCAAACGGGTAAGTTAATGCAGTATATACCGCAAGATGGTGTTTATGTATATTTTAGGTATGATACTGAAAAAACAGTTATGGTAATTTACAATGGTAATGATAAGCCAGCAAATCTTCATACTGATAGATTTAATGAACGCGTGGCCGGATTTAACACCGCCATCAACGTTATAACTAATGAGCATATATCAGACATTAAGGAGGTCATTGTTCCTGCAAAAACAACTTTTGTTTTCGAACTAAAAAAATAAAGTAGCTCTTATGAGTATTAGGATAGCGTTTTTTTTGTTTGCAATTTTCGGCGTGTTGGGTATGGGTTGCAGCAAAAAAAATCCGGCTATTACTCCTGATAGTTCCACCAATACTATCATAATAGCAAACGGCAAACCACTGCCAACAGGCACCATTGATGGAGTGACTTTTATTAATTCCGGTACCTCGGTTATTTTTAATATTTATGCGCCGGGCAAAAAATCAATTGCTGTTATTGGCGATTTTAATAGCTGGGTTGGCACTGCCATGAATGAAACGCCCGACGGCAATCGTTGGTGGATACAGATAGATAACATCGACCCCAATAAAGAATATGCCTATCAGTATTTGGTTGATGGTACGCTAAAAGTTGCAGATCCGTATACCCAGAAAGTATTAGATCCATCAAACGATAGCTATATACCTGCCAGTGTATACCCTAATTTAAAAGCATATCCTGCCGGGCAAACCGGTATTGTAAGTGTTTTCCAGGCAAATCAGCCAGCCTATAGCTGGAAAGTAACCTCATTTACCCGGCCTGCACAAAAAAATCTGGTGATATATGAATTACTTGTGCGCGATTTTGTAGCAACCCACAGCTATCAAACATTAACAGATACTTTGAGTTATTTGGCAAATTTGGGTGTAAATGCAATTGAATTAATGCCTGTAAATGAATTTGAAGGCAATTCATCATGGGGATATAACACAAATTTTGGTTTCGCGCTCGATAAATATTACGGAACTAAAAATGCTTATAAAGCATTTATTGATGCTTGCCACGCAAAAGGTATTGCTGTTATACAGGATATTGTTTTGGAAGATCAGTTTGGCTCTTCGCCAATGGTACAGTTATATGCAACCGCAACGGGCTCGCCATCAGCCAATAATCCCTGGTTTTCTGCCACTACGCACCCTGACGGAGTGGGTTATCAGCTTAATCATCAAAATGCCGCTACACAATATTACGCCAAAAATGTAATGAAGTATTGGATGCAGGAATATCATATTGATGGTTTTAGGTTTGATCAATCTAAAGGCTACACACAAACTGTTACTACTACTGAAGCTGCCTGGGCCAACTATGATGCAAGCAGGGTGGCTCTTTGGGAAAATTATAACAATTACATGAAAAGCATTGATCCGGGCTTTTATGTGATATTAGAGCATTTTGCTGATAATAGTGAACAAAAGGTACTGGCAGATCAAGGGATGATGATGTGGACAAATTTAAGTTCTCCTGCTGATCAGGCTACTATGGGTTATCCAACCGGTCCGGTGTGGGATCTTTCCGGGTTGTTTTATGATGGTTATGGATTTACCGCGCCTTATAACCTGGTAGCTTATTTTGAAAGCCATGACGAAGAACGCAGTATGTTTAAAAATGAAACCTACGGCAATATTTCTGGCAATTACAGTACTAAAGATATCCCTACCGCATTAAAGCGTGAGGAAATGTTAGCGGCCTTTTTATTTTCATCTCCCGGTCCTAAAATGCTGTGGCAGTTTGAAGAATTGGGGTATGATATCAGCATAAATCAAAATGGCAGGGTGGGCGAGAAGCCAATTTTATGGAACTATAATTCTGACATAAACAGAAGGCACCTGTATAGCATCTATGCTAAGCTGATTAAAATGAAGATTAATAACACCGTATTTGCTACAACAAACTTTAAGTATAACCTTACCGGCGCGGTTAAAATCGTGCAACTACTTGATAATGCTGTAAATGTTGAAATTGCAGGTAATTTTGATGTAGTAAACCAAACAGCCAATATAAATTTTCCATCCACGGGTATATGGTACGATAATATGACGGGTGCAAGCATTAATGTAACTGCTCTGCCCTATACAATGACACTTAGCCCCGGCGAGTATCATGTTTACAGCTCTAAACTGTTAAATTAATTTTTTTATCTCACCAACGGATTTAGTGACTGAAATTAAGCGCTAAGACCCTATTTATCAGAGAAACAATGTGTTAACGTTTGTTTCGTCAACTGTCCCAACTGTCCCAGGTGTATTCACCTGTCCCTGGGACACTAACCGCTTGTGAATATCCTGTTATTGCAGTATCACGGTTCTTAACCGGATAGCATTAATAGTAATTCTCTAAAAAAAAGTTTCTTTGGCGGATTTTCAGTAGATTTAGTACGTTAATCTTATTCATTGGATTATGTTACGACGTTTACAGAACCGGGTCAACATTTACTTCCAACCCATTTTTTTATTGCTGCTTGTCGGGTTTTTGGTTACGGGCAGTATGATACAGAAAGATAATTACCTTATCAGTACCAAATACACACCTTCAGGCCTCGTCGACTGGGAAATCAATATGAATAACGCCCGGAGAGATTCTATTTTGAAAGAATGGCAGGTGAATTTCAAAAAAAATCAGATTTATACCAGTGACACTAATTATCAAAAAACTGTAACGGGTATTGAAACAGTTATTTTACGCAACAATGCTGATTATGGTTTTATCGTGTTTTATGTTGGGCTCCTGCTCATTTTAACTATACGGATAGGTAGTCAAAGGGCTAATCCCCGTAAAATTGTCGTCTCTCAACGTATGGTTTTTGCTTTGGTGGCTTTGACTTTGCTGATAGGGCTGATGGATGTCTTCATAAATATAAGGACCAGCCGCATGTTGCTGCATTTCCGGCTTAAAGAACCATTGTCCGATGCATGGACCATTGGCATCTTTGCATGGATAAAGTATCTGCTGCTAACCATCCTTATTGTCAAACTGTTAATTGAAGCCTTTAAGCTTAACAAACCCCGGTTTTGGCTTGAATTTGTATCCAGATGGCTGGGGCAATTACGCTTCTATGCCTGGCGGTTCCGTATTGTGCTGCTTATTCTTTTTGTATATTTCCTGGGGCTTTTTAGTAATCAGGTGCAGGATCTGGTGCTTTCAATCAATACATCGCGCCTGGCTAGCTTTTATTTCTTGTTATCAACTACCCTGGTGGCCCTGATGTGCTGGCATTTACCAAAGGCGATTGATAATGCAAGTAATATTACCTACAGGAGTTTTTTCATGGGTCCGGTGGATTTTAAGAGAGTCCGCGTGTTAGCAAGCCGCAGGCCTTCAGGAAAGGTAGGTATTGGGCGGTTACTGGGAGCTGCCGGGTTTCTTATACCCGCTACAGGTATCCTGCAAACGATGAATTCTTACCACATTGAATATAAGCTCAATGGTATATATCCCATAGTTATCCTGATAGCAATGCTGTCATTTTATGCAATTGTATTGCAGTATCGCTGGATTGACCGCCTTTATAAAAGTGGTGGCCGGGTAATTAAATGGCGGTACTGGCTAAGCATGGCTATTTTACTGTTCCCCTTGATCATCTGGGGGTGGGGTTATGGCAAACAGAACCGGGAACCCTATTTTCTTTCTTATTTATCACTGGATCTGGTCTTTTTATCAGCAATATTTTTGATAACTGCCACCTTGCGTACCAGCGTACCGGCTATCGCCAAATGGCGCGTAACACCCTGGATTACTTTTAGTGGGCTGGCCGCTTTTATTTTTTTTGTCTTATGCAATTTCTCCCCTTTTTTAAATGAAGTCACCCGTAATAATCGTTTTTATACTACGCCGGTGGTATTATGCGCTATGGCAGGTTATTTACTGTTTTTCTCATTTTTGCTCTTTACGGGCAAAAAAATCGGGATGGGCCTGATTACTATCTTACTCTTGTTTACCCTTTACCGATCTGTAAATACAATTACACCTTATCATGAAACTTATATTCAAAAGCAAAAGAATTACCATAAATCACTGGACTCTTTAGACGATTATACAGAACAATGGTTAAACAATCGTAAGCAAGAAATTAAAGCCTTTATTCTCCTGCATCCAAATCAGCCTTATCCCGTGTTTTTTGTAAATGCTTACGGCGGTGGCATCCGGGCCACGGTTTGGGCTACTATGGTTGTAGGTACATTGGATAGTTTGTTAAAGAGCGGGCATAAAAACGATGCTAATGTATTCGATTTTCAGCATTATGTTTTTTCTTATTCAGGGGCATCCGGCGGCACCGTCGGTTTATCATTGCTTTGCGGCGCCCGTTATCAATACAGGCAAAAAACGAGTGAGGATACGGTTTTTTACCCGGTAAATTCACTCGCCATTTATCGGAACGATTATTTTACCTCTACTATGGTTGGATTACTGGGAAGGGATATGCTGGCCTCTTCACTGGGAATAGCACCCTGGCCAGACAGAGCAAGATTAATGGAACAGGACTGGGAAAGACATACCAAAGGAAACCACATAAATATTGGAGTTACCATGGGTGAACTTTGTAAAGGTAATTATTACGAGGTGCCATTGCTTTTTGCCAATATTTTTGATGTGGATAGTGGAAAAAAAGGTATAGCAGCACCGGTATTATTGGACAGCCTTGATTTTCCGGCAACTATCATGTTAGAACAGGAAATTAAAGACCCGGGCGACCTGCGCCTAAGCACCGCAGCCTTTCTTAGTGCCAGGTTCCCTTACATAAGCCCCACAGCAAAATTAAACGGACAGCATCACTTTACTGATGGGGGTACCTGGGACAATTCGGGTGCAGAAACTTCACTTCAAGTGTTGACCGTGTTTGAAAGGGTACGCAAAAAGTTGATAAAGCAAGATACCATATTTAATCATATCCAGCCTCAATTCCTATCGCTCCCCAATTCTGTACGGGCGACGGAATCAATGGGTAAGCCGGGAAACTTATTTGAGCCCTTGGCGCCACCTGCCGGGATATTGAACAGCAGAATAGGCTATATGAGAAAAGCCGATGGCTGGAACTATTCTTTTTCCCGAATAAATCATTACGGCTTTTTTCAATTCAGGCCCACAGCCGAGAATTTACCTAATACCCGTATATGGCCGGTATTACCGCTTGGCTGGCAGATGTCGGAGTATGCAATGACAAAGATGCGGATCAGTGTATTAAGAGATAGCTCGACAATTGACAAGGTATTGGCCCGTTTTGGAATGGTAAAAAAAATGAAGAATTAGTAATTTTGATATTGAGCAATTAAACTAAATATTTCCAACACATGAGTAAAAGAATTGCACAACTAAGTTTATCAAAGTTTGCCGACCTGTATGCTGATAAACTGATTGGTCCGGATTTTTTTATAACTAACGAAAAACAACTATTGGGGTTGAGTGAATACCCCTATCGTTCTGATGGCTACATCATTGGTATTTGTACAAGAGGGAAAGCAGAAGTAGAGGTAAACCTGCAGGTTTATCAGGCCAGGGCAGGTGCTATGCTTTTGGCAACACCCTTTCATATTTTAAGGATTTATAACAGTAGTGATGATTTTTTATGCAGATTTATTGTTTTTTCTAAGGCTTTTTTAACTGAAAATAATGTTAACAGCCATTTCCTGGAGTCATTTAGCTATTTCAAGAGCGAGTCCATACCTGTTATTTATCCTGATCATCATGATGCGAAGATGCTGCTTGAGGTGTATCTGTTAATACAGCAAAAATTAGAACGCGAAGAACATCCTTATCGGCAGGAAATATCCCGAAGTATTTTAACTACGTTGCTTTATGAAGTAGAATTTATTTATGAAAAACAACATATAATTTTAAAAAGTAAGCAAAACCGTAAACAGGAATTAAATTTACTTTTTCAGAACCTGATTTTTCGTCATTATAAAGAACACAGGAATGTTCAATTTTACGCCGATGCACTTTGTGTATCGTCTAAACATTTAACCGAAATTATTAAAGAAGTAACCGGCAGAACATCTGGTGAATGGATAGAAGATGCCGTAATTCTGGAGGCGAAAGTATTATTAAGAAACCATGAGATCAGTATCGCACAGGTAGCCGAAAATATTCATTTCCCTGATCAATCTTCATTTGGGAAATATTTTAAAAAACATACAGGTCTGTCGCCCTCTGATTACCGGATGATATCTACCCATTAAAATTATTTAGTTAAATGTTGATTAGGTTAATCTTAATCAACAAGCCCGCTCCTTTCCCGACTTTTTGACTAATATCCCCGCATTACAGGCCTTTTATTCATCTAAAAAGGATTCTAAATTTACTTCATATCAATATAAAAACTAAAAAAGACTATTACCGGGCTTTATAGCCAATTTTTAAGAAAGATAAATCATAATGCTTAATATATTAATTTATGAATGATATTGAATCTGTAAAAGCCATAAAAGGGGGTGAGTTCCTGATAAGGGAAACCCCGGCAGATAGTGTTTTTATTCCGGAAGAATGGAATGAAGAGCAATTAATGATTGCCGAAACTTGTACAAACTTTCTTGCCCAGAATGTAATACCCAATTTAAACCGTATTGATGAACAGGAAAAGGGTTTAATGCCTCATCTGATAGAACAGGCCGGGGCCCTGGGCTTACTAAGCATATCCATCCCTGAAGTATATGGCGGTTTCGGAAAAGATTTTAAAACATCTATGCTGGTTACAGAAAAATTAGGCGCAGGCAATTCGTTTTCTGTTGCATTTTCGGCACACTCTGGCATAGGTATTTTGCCTATACTATATTATGGTAATGAGGCGCAAAAACAAAAATATATTCCAAAACTGGCCAGTGGGGAGTGGAAAGGTGCCTATTGTCTTACCGAACCGGGTGCCGGGTCTGACGCCAACTCGGGCAAAGCAAGAGCCCACCTTTCAGAAGATGGTAAATATTACCTCATCACAGGCCAGAAGATGTGGATAACCAATGCCGGCTTTGCCGATATATTTACCGTGTTCGCCAAAATTGATGATGATGAAAACCTGAGTGCCTTTATAGTAGAAAAAGGCTTTGAAGGTATTTCTCTGAATCCTGAAGAACACAAAATGGGCATTAAAGGAAGTTCAACCCGGCAGGTATTTTTTAATGATTGTAAGGTTCCGGTAGAAAACCTGCTTTCTGAACGTCAGAACGGGTTTAAAATAGCTGTGAATATATTAAATATTGGCCGGATAAAATTAGGCGGGGCAACTGTTGGCGCAGCTAAGCAAATTATTACATCTGCTGTGCATTATGCAAATGAACGCGAGCAATTTGGGCGGCCTATTTCAAAGTATGGTGCTATTCGTTATAAACTGGCACAGCAGGTCATTCTCACTTATGCTGCGGAATCTGCAATTTATCGTGCCAGCCAGAATATGGAAGAAGCTACAGAAATGTTTATGGCATCGGGGCTTGATGAAACCAAAGCCAAGCTTAAAGGAACGGAGCAGTTTGCTATAGAGGCGGCAATTATTAAAGTGCATGCTTCTGAAATGCTCGATTATGTTGCCGATGAAGGTGTTCAGATTTACGGTGGCATGGGTTATAGTGCAGAAGGGCCAATGGATAGGGCCTATCGGGATTCCAGAATTAACCGGATTTTTGAAGGTACCAACGAAATTAACCGGATGCTAATGGTTGATATGATGTTGAAGCGTGCCCTAAAGGGTGAGCTTGACCTGATGGGGCCAGCCCAAAAAGTTGTTGGTGAGTTGACAAGCATACCCGACTTTGGAGCAGCTGAAGAGGAAAGTTTGTTTTCAAAAGAGAAGAAATACATTGCCAACTTCAAAAAAGCAACATTAATGGTAGCAGGCGCGGCTGTTCAAAAACTGATGACGCAATTGGGTAAAGAACAGGAAGTGCTGATGTGTTTGGCTGATATGCTGATAGAACTTTATGTGAGCGAATCATTACAGCTGCGTGTTGAGAAACTGGTAGCTTTAAAAGATGAAGATGCCTGCAAGGAACAGATAGATATGATGCGGGTGTATATAAATGATGCCGCCGAACATATTGCCAAATCAGGAAGAGAAGCGCTGAATTCATTTACTGATGGTGATGAAAGAAAAATGATGATGATAGGACTAAAGCGCTATACTAAAACCGAAGATATTAATACCACACAAGCACGAAGAAATATTGCTGCAAAGATGATCACTGAAAATAAATATTGTTTTTAAAG
>NZ_JAQBOW010000131.1 GCF_028287845.1 Mucilaginibacter sp. | reverse complement strand
GGTTGTTACTAATCATTAACCAGAAAATCAATAATAAAATTATGCAAGAAAAAGGAACCATTTCGATACACACCGAAAACATTTTTCCGATAATTAAGAAATTCTTATACTCTGATACCGAGATATTTTTACGCGAGCTGGTATCGAACGCTATTGATGCTACGCAAAAAATAAAACGTTTGGCGTCATTAGGTCAGTATAATGGCGATCTGGGCGATTTGCGTGTTGAAATAGCTTTTGATGAGGAGAAAAAAACCATTACTATTTCTGATAATGGTTTAGGCATGACCGCCGACGAGATCAAAAAATATATTAACCAAATAGCATTCTCGGGCGCTACCGAGTTTATGGAGAAGTTTAAAGAAGCTAAAGATGCCAACGAGATAATCGGGCGCTTTGGTTTAGGTTTTTACTCTGCATTTATGGTAGCTGATAAGGTAGAAATTGAAACCTTATCTTACCAGGAAGGTGCCGAACCTGCACACTGGACCTGCGATGGAAGCACTGAATTTGAAATAAGCGAAGGCAGCCTGGCCGAGCGTGGAACTGAAATAACCCTGCATATTAATGCCGAGTCTGAAGAGTTTTTAAATAAACAGCGCATACAGCAAATCCTTGATAAATATTGCCGTTTCTTACCTGTACCAATTAAATTCGGCACAAACACAGAATCTGTTGAAGATGGTGTTGACGAAGAAGGCAAACCAAAATATATTGATGTAGAGGTTGATAATATTGTTAATGTTACTAACCCTATCTGGACAAAAGCACCTGCCGATTTAAAGGATGAGGACTATTTGGCTTTTTATAAAGAGTTATATCCTTTTACTGAAGATCCGTTGTTCTGGATACACCTTAATGTTGATTATCCATTTAATTTAACAGGTGTATTGTACTTCCCTAAGTTGAAAAATGATTTTGAGATCCAACGTAATAAGATCAAACTTTTCTCTCGCCAGGTATTTATTACTGATGAGGTAAAAGATATTGTACCTGAATTTTTAATGCTGCTGCATGGTGTTATTGATTCGCCGGATATTCCGCTGAACGTATCCCGCAGCTTTTTACAGGCTGATAGCAATGTTAAAAAGATAAATAGCTACATCACTAAAAAAGTGGCTGATAAATTGGCAGAGTTATTTAAAAACGACCGTAAAGCTTACGAAGAAAAATGGGGCGATATTGGCCTGTTTGTAAAATACGGCATGATAAGCGAAGACAAGTTTTATGATAAGGCGAAAGACTTTGTTTTGGTAACCAATACCGCTAAAGAGAATTTTACTTTAGACGAATACAAAACTAAGGTTGAATCAATACAAACTGATAAAGATGGCCAGTTGATATATATTTATACGAATGATCCGTCTAAACAGGATGCGTTTATACAATCTGCCAATAAAAAAAGCTATGACGTATTGTTGATGAATTCACCTATCGACAATCACTTCATTAGCCAACTGGAGCAAAAGCTGGAAAAAACATCTTTAAAGCGTGTTGATGCTGATGTAGCCGATAAACTGATAAAAAAAGATGATGCCCTGGAGCATGTTTTAACAGAAGAAGAGGCTACCAAAGTTAAAGCCATTTTTGATAAGGCTATAAACCGCCCTGCTTATAAAGTTGAGCTGGAAAGCCTTAATCCGGATGAATTACCGGTAACCGTAACCATGGATGAGTTTATGCGCCGCATGAAAGATATGGCAGCAATGGGTGGCGGAATGGGCTTTTATGGCAGTATGCCTGATAATTATAAAGTTATAGTTAATGGTAACCATAAATTGGTGAGCCGCATACTACAGGACGAGAATGAAGATGTACAATCGCAATTGGCTAAACAGGCGTTTGATCTTGCTTTGCTTTCGCAGGGATTACTAACCGGCGCTGATTTAACTGAATTTGTTAACCGGAGTGTTAATTTGATCTAATAGTTAATTTGATCTGATAATTAATTAAAAAAGCCGCTCAAAATTGAGCGGCTTTTTTAATTGTATAAATACTAATATTGCACTTTGCGTATTAGAATAATGTAAACTCTACACGACGGTTCATTTGACGACCTTTTGCAGTTTTGTTAGTTGCAATTGGTTGCGTTTTTCCATAACCTGTAGCTTCTATACTTGACGGATTAGCGCCTTTACTTACTAAGAAAGCTTTAACAGATTCCGCGCGATTTTTAGACAAGCTTAAGTTAAAATCACTTGAACCTACATTATCTGTATGTCCGGCCAATTTCAGGCTAAAGTTTTTCTCAATTAATAATTGAGCAACTCTAGTTAAGCTTGGGAATGAATGCGGACGTATAGTAGATTTACCGAAATCAAACTCAAGATTTCTGATAGCTTCTTTAACAATTTTTTTATCTTCTTCTGTTACATAAACTTTAACATCAGCTGGTTTTGCAGTTGCCATAGGTAGTGGGCAACCTGAGCCATCAACTTTAACACCTGCAGGCGTACCCGGACATTTGTCAAAGAAATCAGAAACGCCATCACCATCGCTATCGGTAGTATATTTGGCTAAGTTTGCATTCATTGCATCCATATCTGCTCTTAATTTATCATTTGCAGCTTTTTGTGCATCAACCAATGCCTGGAGCCTTTGCTCCTCTGTCATATACTCGTGACGGATGGAGGCGATTGGGTTAGCCCATTGTATACTTGGTTTTGATTTTGGGCCTAATGTAAATTCTAAACCTGCATAACCATAAGAATAATGACTCATAACAGGGTATTGATTAGCACCATTAAAGCTACTGCCATCAATAAAGTTTTCATTATATCCCAGGTTTAAATTTACCGCATCGGTTAACCGGAATTTTACACCTACTCCAACAGGTAGAACAATGTTTGACGACTTAAATGAAGCTGACGCGGTGGTTGGGATGCCAGGGGTAGTTGCGCCATAAACAGTCGGCGTATAATAAACAACACCCAAACCGGCGCTCGCATAAAACCCTATAGCATTTTTACGGCGTAAATAATCAACTGTAGCAAAGTTTAACACACCGCTTAGCGTCACTTGATTATATTTAGTGCTGAAACTGATGTATCGCTCTCCATTTATATTAGTAACATAGGGCTGGTTTGAAGATACCCCTCCTTTTACCTTTCCACCATTATAATCAAGTTGCAGACCAAAGGAATGTACCAGTTGATCCCTTATTGACAGGCCATAGCCTAATGTTGGATCCCAGTGATTAAAACCATTATGGCCGCCGGTAGCAAGCAAAAGTGATGGTGCACCAATGTTAGCACCTATTGACCAGGTGCGGTATGAGCCAATACCTGAAAATGGCTTTACAAACTCTCTACTACTTACAGAGTCGGTTTGGGCAAATACACTGCCGCCTAACAGAACTCCTGTTAATAAGAGGGCGGCTTTTTTTAAATTTTTTTTCATGATTGTTGTTTTTGTTGATCTGTCTTAAATAAGGCAGATGTTAACTGGCTTTAGGCAACATTAGTGCCATACAAAAACGCTATTCAACTTACTTAACTTAGTAAGTTTATTTAACTAAAAAAACAATGGGGTTATATATTGAGAATTAAGTATAAATAACTATCAAATGATATAAATCACTTGATAATTATTAAAATGAAAAACTCATAACCTTTTTAAGAATAAAAGATTATGAGTTTAAAACTATACAGTTTTGTAATAATATGGGGATAATATTAAAAAGTGCAGGTTTTAATTAACCTGCGCTTTTTTCTAATGCCTGGGTAATGTCTGCAATAATATCCTCTGCTTTTTCTAAACCGGCAGAAATACGAATTAGCCCGGGTGTGATACCAACGCTTAATCTTTCTGCATCAGTAAGCCTGGAGTGTGTGGTACTTGCCGGGTGCGATGCTATGCTACGGGTATCGCCAAGATTAGCTGTCACCGAAAGCATTTCCAAAGCGTCTAAAAATTTACGGCCTGCTTCCAGTCCGCCTTTTATTTCCATGCAAAAAACACCACCGCCTAATTTCATTTGTTTTTTGGCGATGGCATATTGCGGATGCCCCTCCAGGAAAGGATATTTTACCCACGAAACGTTAGGATGCTTTTGCAAAGTTTCGGCAATCTTAAGCGCGTTTTCACAATGGCGTTGCATACGTACATCAAGTGTTTCTAAACTTTTGCTTAACACCCAAGCATTAAAAGGCGACATAGCAGGGCCGGTGTTACGGCAAAACAGATAAATTTCTTTTATCAGATCTTTGCGCCCAACAATTATACCACCAAGCACCCTACCCTGTCCGTCTATCCATTTGGTTGCAGAGTGTATTACCAGGTCCGCGCCATATTCAATGGGTTTTTGCAGTAATGGTGTGGCAAAGCAATTATCTACGCTTAATATAAGGTTGTGTTTTTTGGCAAATTTATTTGACCACTCCAAATCCAATACCTCTAATTGCGGGTTGGTTGGGGTTTCCAGGTAAATCATTTTTGTATTTGGCTGTACGGCTGCTTCCCATGCTGCCTCGTCGCCGGCTGGCACTAATGTGCAGGTAATACCATAACGGGGCAGGTATTTGGTAACCAGGGTATAAGTGCTTCCAAAAACGGAGCTACAGCTTATTATATGATCACCTTGCTTAAGCAGCGCGAAGAATGCACCGAATATAGCACTCATCCCGGTGGATGTTGCAAAACCATCTTCTGCACCTTCAAGGGCACACATCTTATCTATAAACTCGTCTACATTAGGATTACTGAAACGACTGTATATATTATCATCAGTTTCATCAGCAAATGCGGCACGCATAGCTTCCGCTTCTTCAAATATGAAGCTGCTGGTTAAATATAAGGGAGTAGAATGCTCCCGCTGCTGCGTTCTTTCTGTTTGAATGCGTATAGCCTGGCTTATCGGATCTAATTTAGATGTGGATGACATGATGTAAGATGGTTTTATAATTATGCGGCAGGGTATACAAACACCTGCCATTTAATTTCGGCACCTGCTTTATTTAAAGTGGCACCTACTGAACAATATTTATTAACTGATAATTCTGCTGCTTTTTTGGCTTTGTCAAGATCAATGTCGCCATATAAGTGAAATTCGATATTAATTTCTTTCCATAAAGAAGGTTCTTTGCCCGCCTCGCGTTGGCCATTAATTATCATCTTATAATCCTTAACTTCCTGACGCTGTTTCTTTAATATAGCGATGACATCAATTGCAGAGCATCCACCCAGGCCCATAAGCAGCATTTGCATTGGACGCACACCATAGTTTTGACCTCCGCTTTCGGGGCTGCTATCCATATTAACGGTATGTCCGTTTTCATCGGTGGCGGCAAAGCCAAAATCGCCATGCACGCGCGAAAGTTGTATTGTAGGCATATATTATTGTAACAAGTGCGCTAAGTTATAACTTTTGTGGGAGTAAATTTTGCTCTAAAATAACATTTCTGTAATTTTAAGAACATCTTATTGTAAAACCATTTATGAAAAACTTAGTATTAGCAGTGCTGCTTACCTGCTCAACCTGCGTATGTTTTGCTCAAAAAAGCTTAATCTCCTATGAAGATCTCAAATACATATTGCATAACAACCTACAAAGGGCCGATACATTTTTGATGGCTAAGGGTTATACCCTCGCACTTAAAAATACCAAAACAAATAACAGGATATACACCCTGCCCATAAAGGGCGGCAGCCATGTAAATTTAAGCCTGCGGGCGGATGGAAAGCGTTTGTTTATGGAACTGGAAACAAACGCAATGGAGCAGTATGACCTGCTAAACAATTCTATATCACAATATATCCACACAAGCGGGGCGATAGGTGATATTCAAACATACGTTATAAAAAACCTTTGCGAGATCTATATAACTACCAATGATATTATGCCTTACGATCCGTTAAAAAAAGATTATTTGGTGCAGATCATATCTGATAAAAACATTACGGCTTATGATTAATATATCCGGTCTTTAACCGGTATAACCAATTTTAATCCCGACCATATTTCATCAACCGCGCACACCTTTATATCAACCAACCCTATACTGATGGCGTAATTCCTGATATAGTCTTCTGTAATATCTGTTACAACTTTTGATGCTTTTTTGGGCCATGATACCCAGATTATTCCATCCGGCTTAATTTGTGCTTTTAATTGCGGAAGCAGGTTAGCAAGTTCAGTCTTTTGTTTGGTAAAAAAATGAATAAGATCTTTATTAACATCTTCATTCTTTGTAATCTTTATATCAATAGGAAGATCTGTAAATAACCCAAAGTAATTTGGCGGCACATTTATCAAACTTATAGTATAACCAGCTTTAATACCCAATTTCTTAGCTAATAGGGTACCAGAGTAACCTACAGATTGAGACATATTCACTTGTTCATTTAATTTAATATTTGTTTTAAATGGTGCCTTAAATGATCAACATAACCCTGTGCAAGCCATTTCACCGTGTGTAGTTGAACTTCATTTTTATCATTATCGCATTTGGCATTTAACCTATCAATCGGATAATTATTTAACACCCTGATAATTTGCTGATTAAGCAATTTCCACAGCGTTATTATATCATGTATGTCAGCCTCCTGATAATGCTGTACTTTAACCCATTCTACCTGTTCATATATCAGCTTAAAATTTTCTTCGTAAGTACAACGCACAAAACGTTGCAGGTTAATTTGTGCACTGTCAATTAAATGTCCAATAATCTCTTTTTTCGACCATTGATCAATTGCAGGTTTATAATCCCAATTTATAGTTTGCCTGTCTGCTTTTAGCAACTCATCAATTGTGGCACTTAATTTCTGAATAGTATCTTTCACTTTAATATTATTTTATTTTTGAAGGTACTTAAAATCAGGAACATAATTGTTCATCTGTAAAAATCAAAATCATTTGCATATTTTCACATCTGCATATTTGCAAATCAAACTATGGCTTTAAATTATATCTGGATATTATTTTTTGTAATTGCCTTTGTTATCGGCCTTATTAAGTTAATATTTTTTGGTGATACCGAAATTTTCAGGCTAATGGTAGAGGGCACGTTCGATTCTACTAAAGCTTCTGTAATGGATATAGCATTGCCGTTGGTGGGTATCATGGCGTTTTACCTGGGCATGTTAAAAATTGCCGAAAAAGCCGGTGCAATAAATTTCCTTTCGCGCATGGTAGGTCCGTTTTTCAACCGTCTGTTTCCCGAAGTGCCAAAAGATCACCCTGCTGTTGGGCAAATGATGATGAATTATGCAGCCAATTTATTAGGTCTTGATAACGCTGCCACCCCTTTTGGCTTGAAAGCCATGAACGGCCTGCAAGAACTAAATAAGGATAAAGATACCGCGTCAAACGCGCAGATTATGTTTTTGGTGTTACACGCGTCGGGCTTAACGCTTTTACCCATAGCTATTATAGC
>NZ_JAQBOW010000100.1 GCF_028287845.1 Mucilaginibacter sp. | reverse complement strand
AATGCGTGGCAATAAGCATTGGCGATTGTGCGAAAAGATTCTCCAGCGTAGCGGGATTATCAACCAACATATTCCCCGTAGATGAACCCATGAAAACTTTGATGCCGCAAACACTTTTAACGTCGGTGCGCAATACCTCATCCAAATTATCATTAGATGCACCCATAAAGAACGAGTAGTTGGCTAATGATTTGTTAGCTGCAATTGCATATTTATCTTCCAGTAATTGCCGGGTTAATGTATTGGGGACGGTATTAGGCATTTCCATAAAAGACGTAATCCCCCCGGCAACTGCCGCGCGCGATTCTGAATAGATATCACCTTTATGTGTTAGTCCCGGTTCACGAAAATGTACCTGGTCGTCAATAGCACAGGGAAAAAGATGCAACCCTTCGGCATTGATCACTTTATCGGCAGCAATATCAATTTGTTTGTCTATGCGTTCAATCAGGCCATCTTTAACCAAAATATCAGCAATATATTGCTTGTTTTCATTAACTATAGTGGCTGATTTGATAAGTATAGTGCTCATAAGGCAAATATATGCATCTCCTTTTTACCTTTTCCCTTCACCACAACAAAAACCCTATCTTTGCCCCATGGCAGTAACATTCGAGGATCTTAAATTTAACCGGCAAATTTTAAATGCTATTGCTGATGCCGGTTATACCGAAGCTACGCCGGTACAGCAAAAAGCTATCCCGCCAATATTAAACGGGCAGGATGTAATGGGTATAGCGCAAACAGGTACCGGTAAAACGGCTGCCTATGTTTTGCCCATAGTAATGCGCCTTAAATATGCACAGGGCGACCACGCGCGCGCCCTAATTATTGCTCCAACACGTGAGCTGGCCATGCAGATTGAAGAAAATGTAAAAATTTACTCCAAATACACCGATCTGCGTACCGTTTCTGTATATGGCGGCCTTGGCCCCAAAACGCAAATAGAATTAATAAATAAAGGGGTAGATATTATAGTTGCTACCCCTGGCCGTTTCATGGATATTTATTTAGCCGGACACATTATTACCAAAACTTTGCAGGTTTTAGTGTTAGACGAGGCCGATAAAATGATGGATATGGGCTTTATGCCACAAATAAACCGGATATTGGAAGTTGTGCCGCTTAAACGGCAAAACCTGCTTTTTTCTGCTACCATGTCTGATAAGATACATGAGCTGTCGGCAAATTTTCTGGAGTTTCCAACAGTTATTGAGGTTACACCACAAGCTACACCGGCACAAACAGTAATCCAGAAACTTTACCATGTGCCAAATGTAAAAACCAAAATAAACCTGTTGCGTGAGTTGCTAAAAGACGAGGGCGACATTACCAAGCTTATGGTGTTTTGCAAAACCCGTATGGCTGCCGAGGACGTTTACAAGTTTTTACTCCGCAAGTTTGGCGAAAAAGAGGTTAAGGTATTACATGCCAACAAAGGGCAAAATACCCGTATTAATTCCATGAATGCATTTAAGAATGATGAGGTTAAAATATTGGTAGCTACTGATGTTGCCTCGCGTGGTATAGATGTGAGTGATGTAAGCCATGTAATAAATTTTGATGTACCCGTAGTAATTGAAGATTATGTGCACCGGATTGGGCGTACAGGCCGCGCGTTGCAGTCGGGCGAGGCTATTACTTTTTGCAATCCTGCCGAAGAATATTATTTAAATAAAATACAAAAACTAATAAGGCAAACTATACCTGTGCTTGCTATCCCTGCTGGGGTATTTGTAGAAGCAACCCCTTACGAAGAAAAACAGGATCAGGACAGGGAGATAGATATGCAAAAACGTAAGGACGACCCTGATTTTAAAGGCGCGTTCCATGAAAAGAAAACTTTGAATCAACGTAAGAAGTTTGATGCCGAAAAAGCCAAACGCACCGGATCTGGTGGCCCGCCTAAAAAGAGCAAGCCTAAATCTTTCAGAAAAAAGCATTAACTAATGAAATTAAGAATTACCCCCTTAAACTTTGCCACCGCGTTTTTTTTATTTTTAGCCGTATACATCTGGATAAACGGTGCTGCTATTACGGGTATGACATTTACCCACCTGGGCGGTGCCATCAGCCTGATATTTTTGCTGTTTGCATTTGTAGTGTCATTTATGGATATAATGTTCCGTAATTTTTTTCCAGACCTCAAAAAAATATGGCTAATTGAATTAAGCTTTATAGCTTTGGCAACTATTATATTTTTACTTGTTAAATAACTATTAATGAAGACCGCCGAAATAAAAATCACCGTAGCGCTTGACGATAATAATGTTCCTGAAAAAATTTTATGGGAATCGACAGACGCTGTTAATAAAGAAGCATTGCCTGTATCATCTTTCATGTTGGCCCTATGGGATCCAAGTTACAAAAATACCCTGCGTATTGACCTTTGGACTAAAGAGATGCCTGTTGACGAAATGAAGCGTTTTTTTTACGAAACACTGCAAACCATGGGCGATAGCTTTTTACGCGCTACAGGTGAAACAAACATTGTAGAAGACTTGCGCGATTACTGCGCCCACTTTGCCGATAAAATGGAAATAACCAAATAGTAACTTTATGAGATTCCCGTCCCTGATATCATTTATTGGTTTTGTGTTGTTAATGGCTGGCACCTGGTGCCCGTTGTTACGCCCTTTCCATTTGTTTAATTGGGATGTATATGATCTTAATCGCCCCTACGGTATGGTAATATTGCTCATATCTGTTGTGGGTATATTGGGTGTAGTATTAAACAGAATAAAACTGGTACGGTTTACTGCATGGCTCTCGTTAGTATTAGTATTGCTTTTATTTATAGCCGCGTTTATGAAAGTGCATACCAGCTTTAGCTTTATACCATTTAAATCATTCGCGGGGTTTTTAGCAAACCAGGTAAAATTTAAGTGGGGGTGGTATTTGTTGTTCGCGGGCCCGGTTATAGCTTTGGCCGGTACTTTGGCAAAATCATCAAAATACTCCAGGTAGTTTTTTAGCGATTTAGCTATCCCGTTAAGCGCCGTAATGCTACAATAGCCGGGCAATCACGAAGAAGGGCGTGTACTGTCCCACGGACACTTGGGACACCTGGGACACCTTGGGACACTTGATGTTAATAAATGTTAAAATACATTATTTTTTATCTATAAACAGGTTTTTGCCGCTTAATTTTTAAGCACTACACCTGTTTAACTAATCTCTAATTACTACTTTTACGCCTAATGAAACTCATAGATCAAACCTGGGAGCTTTTTAAAAAAGAAGTGGTGTTAGAGTGGCGCTCAAAATACGCGTTTAACGGCGTGCTGCTGTACGTGGTTTCAACCGTGTTTGTTTGTTATATCTCTTTTAGCCTTACCCCTGGTTTTGATAAAAGTACAGGTTATAAAGTTGTATGGAACGTGCTGTTTTGGATCATCATTCTGTTTGCATCGGTAAATGCTATAGCCAAAAGTTTTGTACAGGAAAGTAAAAGCCGGTTGCTATATTATTATTCAATTGCCAGCCCGCACGCTATCATCCTATCTAAAACTATATATAATATTTTGCTGATGTCATTACTTAGTATATTAGCATTGATAGTATACCTGGTTTTTTTTAACAATACCATTGGCGACCCTTTATTTTATTTCATAACCGTATTGCTGGGCAGCGTTAGTTTTTCTACAGTGTTTACCATGATATCTGCCATTGCATCAAAAGCCGGTAATAACGGCACCCTCATGGCTATACTAAGCTTCCCGGTAATTATTCCTGTTATTTTAATATTGATACGTCTTAGCAAAAGTGCTATGGACGGAATAGAGCGTAGCTTAAGCTATGGTAATATTGGAGTTTTATGTCTTATAAATGTTATTGTTATGGCAACAGCCTTGTTGCTTTTTCCTTATATATGGCGCGATTAATAAAGTTAATAATACTCCTGTTGTGCCCGGTAATTACTTTAGCGCAAAGCGTCGTTATTACAGGCAAGGTACTACGTGCTGATACAAAAGCGCCCTTATCGCATGCAAGTGTTTTTTTAGGTAATTCTTCTTTCGGCACAACTACTGCCGATGATGGCACATTCACAATAAACGGCATCAGGCCGGGGCAATATAATCTTATTGTAACAACTGTTGGTTTTGAAGATAAGGCCCAACCCATTTCAATAAGTAGTGAGCCTGGTAATCTCACTATCGAACTATCGCCCAAAAATATTCAGCTTAAAGAAGTAAATATTTCTACACTTTCAAAAGCCGATCGTAAACTCGCGCTCGAGCGGTTTAAAGCAGAATTTATTGGTGAAGATGACAATGCCAAAGATTGTAAACTGATTAACCCCGAAGTATTGAATTTTTCATTTCATCAAAATAAAAAGGTATTAGAAGCGTTTTCTGATGAGTTTTTTATAGTGGAGAACCGTGCATTGGGTTACCGTATTAAATTCCTGATGAAGAAATTTAATAGTGATTTTTTAACCGGAAGTGTTATTTACCAGGGCCAGCGGATGTTTGAGCAATTACCCGGAAAGGAATCTCAAATGAAAAAATGGCAAAAAAAGCGCGACGAAGCTTATTATGGTTCGGCAATGCATTTTTATAGATCGTTATATAGAGACAGCCTGGCGACCGCAGGTTTTAAAATTTACCGGCTTACCCGTACAATTAATCCCCACCGACCATCGGAAGAGATAATTCAACAAAATTTAACTAAAGCTAAAGGAACTGACGATAATGCATTTCTTAAATGGACCAACATAAAACTTTCACCCAAATACTCTGTACAAACATTAGGTAAAGAGCAACTGGCTATAAAAGATGTACTACGAAAAACAGATCAGCAGGGATTATTTGCTCTTACATTTGCAGATTATTTGTATGTAATTTATACTAAAAAATGGGAAACCAATTATTTTAGAGATCTATACCGGGAACCTTATATGCTTAATTACGAAACAACTATTATAAGCCTGTTGAACAATGACCGGTTAGTGTTTTTTGACAGAAACGGTACCACAGTTGGCGATAGTCCGTTATACGAAGGTACCTGGTCAAAGGCACGCCTTTCAACCATGTTACCTGTTGATTATACACCGGCGAATAATCAACCATAAATTTAGGTATACCGGCGGATGATAAAAGATTACATTATAACAGTTTTAATACTTGTTTTTCATCTATAATTCATTTGTAAATGTTTTATTAGCATTTTAAAAAAAAAAGCTTATTATTAATTATAAATGCGGCTATCCCTATTAGTTTTTTTGCTTTTTTTATGGCCTGTTCTTACAAAGGCTCAAAATGAAAATATAACCGGCAAGGTAATAGGTAAGGAAACTAAATCTCCGGTATCAAGAGCAAGTGTTTTTTTAAGCAATTCATCATTTGGTACAATAACCTCAGCCGATGGTACTTTTAGTTTGAGTAAAGTAAGGCCCGGGCAATACACACTTGTAGTAACAGCAATAGGTTTTACTGATTATACCAAAACTGTATTAGTAGGCGATGAGCCAATAAAGCTAAGTATAGAGATGGAGCCAAAGGTGATTCAACTGCGTGAAGTAGTTATTTCTGGTAATAAAGGCGATTGGAAACGTAACTATGAGCAATTTAAAAGAGAGTTTATTGGTACGGATGAAAATGCTAAAAACTGCCAGGTAATTAATCCCGATGTACTTAACCTAACTTATTATAAAACACAGCAGGTATTAGAAGCAGATGCTGACCAATTTTTAATTGTAGAAAATCGCGGACTTGGTTACCGGGTTAAATTTTTGCTGAAAAATTTTAAAAGCGATAAAATTGCAGGCAATATATCATACGAAGGGCAACGGCTTTTTGAAGAATTACCTGGAAATGAGGCGCAGAAAAAAAGATGGCGCATTAACCGGGATCTGGCCTATTATGGATCGCCAATGCACTTTTATCGCGCGCTTTATACAGATAAATTAAAAGAAGAGGGCTTTGATGTACGGAAATTGACCCGTTACCCTAACACTGATCGCCCATCGGATGAAGTTATTCATCGTAAAATAGAAATGTTTACTTCTTTAAGAAGGGGTGATTCGGTTAATCACTACATCGAACTTTCTAACCTTTCAAAATATGCCCATGAGCGGATAGCCACAGTTCCGTGGGCTTCGTTCGAGTTATTAAGATCAACACAGGAAACAGGCATATTTGCTATTACCTACCCCAACTATCTATATGTGATTTACACTAAAAAGAGGGATGAGACCAACTTTAAGGATATATATCGCCCTTTGGATATGCCTAATTATGAAATAAGCGTATGTACACTATTTAATAACCCTCCTTATTCTTTATTTGATAAGAATGGTGTAGTTGTTGGCGAAAGCCCCTTATATGAAGGGAGCTGGTCTAAGCTGCGATTATCAGAACTGCTGCCTGTTGATTATGAGCCATCTGATAAGCCAAAATAGGCGCAGTACTTTTAGTAAGGCACAATACAAATAATTAGTACATTTGCCTGTAATTAATATGAAATTTATATATCAAACATGGTGGAAAGTTATAGCTGTTGTGCTGGTACTTTCCACGTTAATAACAGGCTTGTTGTTTTCTGTTCCTTCTTTACCTGTTCTTCATGAAACTATACGTAATCTATACTTCCATGTTCCAATGTGGATGGGAATGCTTTCGGTATTTGTAATATCTGTTTTTTTTAGCATTATGTACCTAAGAACTGGTAAAGAAGAATATGATCTTGCATCAATAGAATGCGTAAATACCGGTCTTGTTTTTTTTACTTTGGGTTTGATAACCGGGATGATTTGGGCCAAATTCACCTGGGGCGAATTTTGGAGTGGTGACCCAAAACAAAATAGTGCTGCTATTGCCTATTTATTATACTGTGCCTATGTAGTGCTCAGAAACTCAATTGACGAGGAACAAAAGCGCGCAAAAATATCTGCTATTTATAATATTTTCGCTTTCCCTATTATGCTTGTTCTGATATTTATTTTACCAAGAATGACAGATTCTTTGCACCCGGGCAGCGGCGGTAATCCTGCATTTGGAAAATATGACCTCGATAATGGTATGAAAATAGCTTTTTACCCCGCAATGTTAGGCTGGAGTTTTATAGCCATTTGGATTGCAACTTTGCGTTACCGTATACGTTTGATAGAAAATAAAAGAAACAACCCAAATTAATGAAGAAGTTTATAATTTTAGCAGTAATGCTGGTAAGTTTTGTAACCGCTTTTGCACAGCAAAGCCAAACTGTAGAAATGGCCGATACTTTTCGCAGCTCAGGTAAAATATATGTAGTTATTGCGGTAATAGTTATAATTTTTATTGGCTTAGCTATTTACTTGTTTTCTATAGACAGGAGATTGAAAAAAATTGAAAAAGAAAAATAACCTTATTAATACAAGATTATGGCTACAAACAATTCCGTTACAAATCAGGATACCCACTTTTTTGCCGATGTATGCTCAAACTTTGATTTTGCAGCACAATTTACCAAGCATGATGCAGGTCTTTTAGATCAGATAAAATCATGTAACAGTGTTTACCGTTTCCGTTTCCCAATACGCAGGGGTAATGGCTTTGAAGTGATAGATGCATGGCGGGTTGAACACTCACAGCACCAATCGCCAACAAAAGGCGGTATACGTTACAGCGAAATGGTTAACGAAGATGAAGTAATGGCCTTGGCCGCCCTCATGACCTATAAATGTGCTATTGTTAACGTTCCTTTTGGAGGTGCTAAGGGTGGTATTAAAATTAACCCTAAAAACTATACTGTTCAGGAACTTGAAAATATTACACGCCGTTATACTGTAGAGCTGATAAAGAAAAACTTTATAGGCCCCAGCATTGATGTTCCTGCTCCTGATTATGGATCGGGCGAACGCGAAATGAGTTGGATAGCCGATACTTATGCCACCATGAATCCGGGCCAGTTAGATGCAATGGGAGCGGTAACAGGTAAACCTATTGCTTTACATGGTATTGCCGGTCGGCGGGAAGCCACAGGCAGGGGAGTAGCTATTGCCACCCGCGAATGCGTGAGCATTGGTGAGGATATGCAGAAAATTGGGTTAACACAAGGTATATCAGGCAAAAAAGTTATTGTGCAAGGGTTAGGTAACGTTGGTTATTATTCGGCTAAATTTCTTTCAGAATTTGGTGCTTTAATAGTGGGCTTATGCGAATTTGAAGGCGCAATTTATAATGCCGATGGTTTGGATATTGAAGCAGTATTTCAGCACCGTAAAGCAACCGGCTCAATTTTAGGTTACGCGGGTGCAAAGCAAGAATTTAAAAACACGCTGGAAGGTTTAGAACAACCCTGCGATATTTTAGTTCCGGCAGCGTTAGAGAACCAGATAACTGTTGCCAACATAAAAAATATAAAAGCTAAAATTATAGTAGAAGGTGCAAATGGCCCAACCAGCCCCGAAGCCGAAGCCATATTTCATGAAATGGGTGGTATTGTTGTTCCGGATATGTATGCAAATGCAGGTGGTGTAACCGTATCATACTTTGAGTGGCTTAAAAATTTATCACACGTAGCTTTTGGCCGCATTAACAGGCGCTTTGAAGAAAACTCAAATCTTAACCTGGTAAATATGGTTGAAGGTATTACAGGTTTAGCCTTAACACCGTTACAACGCGCCACTATAGTTAAAGGAGCTACTGAACTTGAATTGGTAAATTCAGGATTAGAGGATACTATGATCCGTTCTTATCATGAGATAAGAGAGACCTATAAAAGCATTAATAAAATAGATGGCATGCGTACAGCTGCATTAGTAGGCGTTATTAATAAAATAGCTGTCTCTTATCAGAATTTAGGAATCTGGCCATAATCGGGCCGAATCACAAGGTTAAACTTATTAGTTTTATTGTTTAAGGCCGGCGTAAGTCGGCCTTAATTGTTTATATGCTTTTAGCATAATGTGATTTATTAATTAAAACAACCAAGTACATATAAATAGCAAATGCATTAAAATAATAATAGACATTATTAGAAAAGGCTCCGATGGAGCCTTTTCTAACTTTATAGCTTTTTTCTATAAACAGGCGACTCCTCCGGAGTTCAAATGCCCGCTTTGTGCTTTAGCAAATATTGGCTCCGGAGGAGCTCCCTGTGTTTATAGAAGGACAAGACAAACTCCAGAGTCAAATGTCCGCTTTCTTTCAGCAAATATTGGCTCCGGAGGGGCTCCCTGTTTATAGAAGGCAAGACAACCCGATTTGGGCTCCTATTGGAGCCTCCTTATATATGCGATACGCTTTAAGTTATTTTAATGCGTCTGCCCTAATTAAATAGCGTATTTTTAACATTACCTGAATTAATTTTTTACCTTTAATTCACTAAATGTGAGCGGATTGTATAGAATATTATTGGTTTTGTTTTTGCTGGCAAGTGTTGGAGCCTTTGCGCAGGTCCCGCCCAATATTGGCTTTGAAAAGGGCACATTTGAAGGGTGGATATGCTCTACAGGGTCAATTAATGCTAATGGAGACATTCTAGTTGGAGGAACCCAACCAGTATATAACCAGCATACCATAGTTGGCGTGAAGACTTATGATAAGTATGGCAACTTTCCTACACTTTGCCCAAACGGCAGCAAGTTTTCTGTTAGGTTAGGTAATGATAGAACCGGTGCAGAGGCCGAGCGTATAAGTTACCAATTTGTTGTACCACCGGGGCTAGCCTACAGCCTTGTTCTTAACTACGCGGTTGTTTTGCAAAACCCTGGCCATGAAAGCTATCAGCAACCTAAGTTTGCCGCCAGGATTTATGATTATACAGATTCAAAATACATTACATGCCCATATTTTGATTTTGTGGCATCAAACGAATTGCCGGGATTTAAAATATCAAATGTAGCTCCGGATGTAGATTCAACAAGAAATACCGGGCCATCCACTATCTCTTATAAAGAATGGTCTGCAACAACAATTAATTTAGCCGGATATGGCGGGAAAACAGTAGTTCTTGAATTTACCACTAATGATTGTACAAAGGGGGGGCATTTTGGCTACGCTTATATTGATATAAATGAAGAAGGAGCACCGGCCATAACCGGCAGCGCCTATTGCGACGGGCAACTTGCTATTACTTTGCATGCACCCAACGGGTTTTATGGTTATAAATGGTTTAAAGACAATGACTTTACACAATCCGTGGGTGATGGTGAAACGCTGACACTTAATCCGGCACCGCCAAATTTAACTAAATACGCGGTTGCTATTGCTCCTTATACCGGTTTGGGTTGCCCCGATACTTTGTATACTGTAGTTAATAAAATAGAAGAAAATTTTATTTTAAATTTAGTGGATACCGTTTATGCCTGCCAGGGCGCGGGGGCTGATCTTACCGCGGCATATGTAACCGCCGGAACAAGCGATAACACTACTTTTAAGTACTATACTAATCCGGTTACTTTAGATTATGTATACAACCCAAAATCTGTTGAGACAGGCACTTATTATATACACGGAATAAATGCCGAAGGTTGTGAAAATATCCTTCCGGTGCATGTTGTGCTTAAAGATGCTCCCCTCGTCAAAATGTTAGATCCATTACCTGTGCAATACCCACAAACTGTTGATCTATCAAGGGTTTATCAACCCGTAAGCGGCCAAACGTATAGCTATTATACTGATTCTGTGGCAACTATTCCTGTAGCTGATTATAAAAATATATCGGCAAGCGGCAAGTATTATATTAAAGCAGTAAATACTATAGGTTGCACAACTATTACTTCTACCGCTGTATTAATAAAACCACCGGCAGCTTATAAAATATTGGCGCCAAATATTTTTACACCTAATAACGATGGGGTAAACGATCATTTTTCTGTTCAGATAGATGGTTTTGTATCATTTGGAAATGTTAAAATATTTAACCGTTACGGGCAGATGGTATTTACAGCCAATTCAACTTATGACGTATGGGATGGAAATTATAAAGGGCAGGCCCTGCCACCCGGAGCATACTACTGGGTATTTGAAGGTACAGACCTATACTATCATACTAAAGTTACCAAAGCAGCTTCAATTACCATTGTGCGATAATTGTTAAGAAGTATTCTAAATAATATATATGTGTTGTAATAAACATTATTACCTGTACGTTTTGTATTTTTGTAAACTTGAATTACAGAAAATAAACCACAATGAAAAAATCTTCAATATTTGGTCTTGTTGTTATAGCAATAGCTATTGCAGTTATTATAAGTGTATATTCTACTTCGAGCACCTACGGTTCATTTAAAGATGCTAAAAGTGCAGATAGCGAATTGCACATTGTAGGACATTTAAATAAGCAAAAGCAATTGTTTTACGATGCTACCAAGGATGCCAATTATTTTTCTTTCTATATGAAAGATAATAAAGGTGAAGAATGCAAAGTTGTATTTACCGGCAGCAAGCCACAAGATTTTGAACGCTCAGAACAGATAGTTTTAACCGGACAAATGCACGGTAATGAATTTCATGCATCAAAAATATTAATGAAATGCCCGTCTAAATATACTCAAGACAAGGTAGAAATTACAGAGGCCAAAGCAAAACAGGCCAGCATATAAGCTATGAAAAAAAGTTCTATCTTAGGTTTGATTGTTATTGCTATATCTATTGCTGTTATTATTAGCACCTATGGTAGCACAAGCACATATGGGTCAATAGCTGACGCACGTAAAACAACTGACGAATTGCATATTGTAGGGCATTTAGACCTGAAAAGAGAAATGCATTATGACGCTGTTAAAGATGCTAACTACTTTACCTTTTTTATAAAAGACAGTAATGGCGAAGAATGCCAGGTTGAATTTACGGGCGCTAAACCGCAAGATTTTGAACGGTCTGAGCAAGTGGTAATGGTGGGTAAAATGGATGCAGGTAAATTTCATGCTTCCCATATAACGCTTAAGTGCCCGTCAAAATACACACAGGACAAGGTAGATTTTACAGAATTTAAGGCTAAAGAGGCCAACATATAATTTATTTAATGGATACATTTAAAGGCGAACACCTTTTACCGGGCCACCTCGGTCAGTTCTTCACTATTTTAGCATTTGGCTCGGCCTTATTTGCAGCAATCAGCTACTATTTTGCAACTATCAATCCCTCAGATACTTCCTGGAAACGCCTTGGGCGTATAGGTGCTTATATCAACACCGCTTCGGTTATAGGCATTGGCATTTGCCTTTATTATATCATTTTAAATCATCTTTTTGAATATTACTACGCCTGGGAGCACTCATCAAGAGCGTTGCCTGTTCATTATATTATTTCAAGTTTTTGGGATGGACAAGAAGGCAGCTTCTGGCTGTGGACCTTTTGGCAGGGAGTTTTAAGCTGTATATTAATATGGAAAGCCAAATCATGGGAAACCCCGGTAATGGCGGTTGTATCCTTATCGCAAGCCATAGTAGCCACTATGCTGATAGGGGTAGATATATTTGGCCAGCGTATTGGTACCTCGCCGTTTATTTTGCTGCGCGAGGCTATTAACCTTAAAGAATCGGCACCAATATTTGCTACCAACCCGGCGCTTTACCATAACTATTTAAGCTATATTAAAGACGGTAACGGCATGAACCCGTTATTGCAAAACTATTGGATGGTTATACACCCGCCAACCTTGTTTTTGGGTTTTGCATCAATGGTTGTTCCGTTTGCTTATGCAATTGCCGGTCTTTGGCAAAAACGCTATACCGAATGGATAAAGCCAGCTATATCTTATTCGCTCTTCGCGATGATGGTTTTAGGGACAGGTATTATCATGGGTGCGTTTTGGGCCTATGAATCATTATCGTTCGGCGGTTTCTGGGCATGGGACCCGGTAGAAAATGCTTCTATAATTCCATGGTTAATATTGGTTGGCGCTGTGCACGTAATGATTGTATATAAAAATACAGGTCATTCCTATTTTACCGCTACAATTTTAGTGTTAACCAGCTTTGTGCTGGTACTGTACGCATCTTTCCTTACCCGTAGTGGTGTGTTGGGTGATACATCCGTTCATGCATTTACAGATGCCGGTATGTTTTGGCACCTGGTTGCCGATGTGGTTATATTTTTAATATTAGCTATTGTTCTGTTAGCTATCCGTTGGAAAGAATTGCCACGCACTAAAAAAGACGAAGAAACCTATTCGCGCGAGTTTTGGATGTTTGTAGGTGCTATATTTTTATGCTTATCATGTTTTCACCTGGTGGTAGTATCATCTATACCTGTTTGGAACCTGATGTTTGGCACCAAAGTGGCACCGCCGTCTGATCCGATAAGGCATTACAATATTATACAGGCTTCATTTGCAGTGGTAGTTACCTTGTTAACCGGCGTAACACAGTTCATGAAATATAAGAAGACAGATATTACTAAATTCTTTATTACTTCTGCAATTTATTTAATACTTGCGGGGGTAATTACCGGGGTTATAATATATGTAACCGGAGTTTATAAACTTCAGTTTGTTTTTATCCTGATAATGGTAGGCGCCGTTTACTCCATATTGGCTAATGCGAAAGTATTCATAGAGGCATTAAAAGGCAAAGTAAAACTGGCCGGTTCGGCAGTTGCGCATATTGGTTTTGGATTGATAATGGTAGGCGCGCTAATTTCAGCAGGAACCAGTAAAGTGATATCAGAAAACACAAGCGGCGACCAATTTTCCAGCGATTTTGTAAAAACCAAAAATAATCCTAAAGAAAATATCATCCTGTATAAAAACACGCCTGTGCAAATGGGTAAATACCTGGTAAGTTATGTTGGCGACTCGATATCCCCGCCAAACCATTATTTTAAGGTGAATTATAAGGTTGTAGACGCTAATGGTAAGGTTACAGAGGAGTTTATGCTAAAACCCAATGCCCAGGCTAATATGAAGATGGGATTGATCTCGTCGCCGGATACTAAGCATTATTTATTTAGTGATCTGTACACACATGTTAATATGTCTAACGCCATTACTGTTGGCGAAGGCACCGCAGAAGCAGGGCATGATGAAGCTGATGATGATAAGAACTACGAAACACCTTTAGTTTACGAAGTATCTCCTGGCGACACCATACGCTTTAGAGAAGGGTATATGATATTGGAAAGCATTGCTAAAAAGGATCATATATCAGATATTACTTTAACAGATAAAGACATTGCCATAGGTGCCAAACTGCATGTGGTATCGCATGATAAATCATACGAGGCCGAGCCTGTTTATATGATAAGGAGCAATAATGCATTCGACTTTGCCCGCAAGGTTGATGATGCCGGTTTAAAGCTTCGTTTCACCAAAGTTATTCCGCAAAAAAATAAAATAGAAGTTACCCTTTACCAACAGCCCGAAAGTGCTAAAAAATGGATAGTAATGCGCGCCATTAAGTTTCCGGATATTAACTTCCTGTGGTCTGGTACCATTATTATGGTGATAGGTATATTGCTGTCTATATTTAGAAGAAACAAGGAGCTGAAGCCCGAGTAATATTAACTAACCTCGCAATGACGCGTATTTGAATGAACTATGCATACCACAATCATCGGTTCGGGCAATGTAGCCACTCATTTGGCAGCCGCGTTTAAAAATGCAGGGCACCGCATTGTGCAGGTCTATAGCCGTAATATGCAAAACGCCGCTTTGTTGGCGTACCACGTAAAGGCCGAACCGATTGACGATATCACCAATATAGACCCCAATACCGATCTGTTTGTTATTGCCATTAAAGATGATGCCATAGGCTTAATAGCAGAGCAGCTGGCATCTTATAAAAAATTAATGGTACATACATCAGGCGCTACAGATCTATATACTTTGCTGGCTTTTTCTGATAACGTTGGCGTTTTTTACCCGCTGCAAACTTTTAGTAAAACCAAAGAGGTTGATTTTAGGAACGTTCCTTTATGTATTGAAGCTGCTGATGAAAACATAGCTAAACAACTAACGGCACTGGCACAAACCATAAGTAATAAAGTTTACCTGATTGACTCCGCGCAACGCAAAATATTGCACCTGGCAGCAGTATTTGCCTGCAATTTCCCCAATTACCTGTATACCATCGCGCAGCAAATTTTAGCCCAACATCAGCTTGATTTTGAATTGCTGAGACCGTTAATATTAGAAACTGCCCAAAAAGTGCAAGTTGGCCTGCCGGCAACTATGCAAACCGGCCCTGCAGCCCGCAATGACGGGATTACCATGAATAATCACCTGCAATTGCTAAAAGATACACCTCATTTACAGGAACTTTACACTTTATTAAGTCAGGATATTATCAAATTGGATAAAGGATCGCACGGGGATAAGTAATTTTGTTACTTTTGCCAAAATGAATATTTTTAAAGTAAAAATAAACTTTGAAGAGGCAGGGCATGACACCGTTGAACTGCCAATTGCCGAAGGAGAGTCTGTGTTGGATGTATGCCTGGAAAATGGCATTGAGTTGCAACATAATTGCGGCGGCGTGTGCGGTTGCAGTACCTGCCATATATATGTAAATAATGGAATGGATAATGTCCAGGAAATTTCTGATAAGGAAGAAGATTTTATAGACCGGGCAGTTAATCCACGCATTAATTCAAGATTAGGCTGCCAGTGTGTGATGATTGATGGCGATATTGAAGTTACTTTGCCAAACCAGTCGCAGTTTTTGGGGCATTAATAAGTTATAAGCATTAACATAATAAAATGACAGACGAAAAATTTGCCTTGCCGATACATTGGAATGACCATGAAGATATTGCCATGTCGCTTTATGAAAAGTTTGGTGATGATTTTAATGAATCAAAAATATACCGCATCCGCTTTACCGAACTATTAGAATGGGTACTTGCGCTGCCAAATTTTGAAGGCACACGCGAGCAATCAACCGAGGGCCACCTGGAACAAATTCAATCTGCCTGGGTTTATGAATGGCGGGATAATCAGTAACTGTAAATGGAATCATTTTTAACTAAGCTAAAAGATATTACCACCTTTATTTTTGATGTGGATGGGGTATTAACAGATGGTTCTGTATTTGTTACTGAGACCGGCGAACAAACCCGTGCTTTTAATATTAAGGACGGTTATGCTTTGCAATTAGCTGTAAAATGCGGTTATAATGTTTGTGCAATTTCAGGCAGTCGGTCAAAAACTGCTATATATCGTTTAAACAGCCTGGGTATTACCGATGTGTTTATAGGCGCTCACATAAAAGTTAACAAGTTTAAAGATTACCTCGAATCAAAGCATATCCTGCCTAATAATGTGTTATACATGGGCGATGATATTCCTGATTTGGACGTAATGAAATTAGCCGGTTTGCCCGTTTGCCCCGCCGACGCTGTCGAAGAAATTAAAGCTGTAAGCCAATATGTATCTCCACTTGGCGGCGGCAAAGGCTGTGCCCGCGATGTGATAGAAAAAGTACTCAAAGTACAGGACAAGTGGATGAGCGAAGAGTCTTATAGCTGGTAAGTCAAGTCAAAAGTATTAAGTCAAAAATCAAAAACCTCCTCCGCCCTTGTTGGTGTTATAAATCCGAAAATCTGTTTTTATCACTTTAGAATAATCCTAAGAACTTCTTTCTTTTCGGCTTCGCATATTTTTTATGCGAACGGATAAGTGCCCGCTCGTAGTTAGCCAGTTTTGCACTGTCGCGGGCTGTAAGGCTTTCGTTTAGTATTGTATCGGTATTAAATTTGGAATACTGTACTACCTTAGACCCGTATTTTGGACGGGTTACCCAAAAAGGTTGGTATGGGGTAACGGTTATGTATTTTACCTTTTTATGGAATAGGCCCACCAGCGCAAACGTGACCGCGAGCAAAAAAATTGCAAGTCCCCCAAAAAATACCCGACGGGGAAGACTTATATTGTTGCCAGGGGCGGCAGTTTGAATTGTTATTGAATCCGACTCCGGCTGGTGCTGTAGCAATGCCGCTTGCAATTGCTCACCATTTGCAAACCTTTTTTGCGGGTCTTTTTCCAGGCATTTATAAATTACCTGTAGCATTTGCGCCGGCACCTGCATCTCCTGTTCTTTTGTAGTAACCGACCAGGCATCCGGCAAATTTTTGCGCCTAAGTGCCTTCAGATCAGGTACTGCCGACTCCATGTGAGCGATCATCACCGTGTTGCGCGATGTTTCGCCGTTATCTGCCAGCGGAAAGGGTACTTGCCCCGCCAGCAATTCATATAAAATTACGCCATAGCTATAAATATCTGTTTGAAAAAGCATGGCCCCGGTGTTCTGCTCGGGAGCCATAAATTCAATGGCACCTGCATGACGCATGCTGGTGCGCCGTTGCTCGTCAGACATGATGGCCATCCCAAAGTCAAGCAGCACATAGTTGCCCGAATGGATATTATATTTTACATTATTGCTTTTAACATCACCATGTTTAACCCCAAGCTTATGGCAATGCGACAGTGCATTAGCCAATTGCCCGGCAACCTTGATGGTTTCATTGATGGTGAATATTTTTTCATGCGGCGGTTTCAACAATTCTTCCAGATCGGGGCCGTCTATATATTCCATCTCGATAAAAGGGAAAGAACCGCTTTCTGTAAGGCCAAAATTTAATATCTTCACCACGTTGGGGTTGGGCACCTCATTTACCTTTTTTAGTTTGGTAACCTCATTTTCAAAAGCTTTGAGGTTCTTATCGCTTTTATCTTCGGTAAAAATGGGGGTTGGCAATATTTTTACGGCACTTATAATGGGACCCATGCGGCGACCTTTATAAACCGAGCCCTGCCCACCGGTGCGCAAAGCACCCATATTCTCTAAACCTTCTGTAATGGTAAAAACTTTGCTCATGGTTATTTAACAAGCGATAAAGCTATAGTTACGCAATAACAACCGGCTTACCATTATGTTAGGGAATAAAATTATATAATCGGCGCAATGTTAAAGTTAACCAGCTGATGCCTTCGCTTGTTTTTGAAAGGAACAAAAAACTAACTTTTTCGCTTGCGCCCTTGTTGGTGTTATCACCAACAAGGGCGCGGATCAGTTCGGAGCGGAAAGGTTCTTTTTAAGACCTAATTTCAAGCTTATATCCTTTTCTTCGTATAACAACAATGTTGATATTCGAATCAAATTCCAATTTTTTTCTAAGTTTTGATATGAACATATCCAGACTTCGCCCAACGATAACACCTTCATCCTCCCATATCTCTTTTTGCAGCCGGCTTCTCTCTATAGTCTCGTTAGGAGACAACGCGAAAATGCGCAGCACACGGGTTTCTGTTCCGGTCAGGTCTATCGTTTTTCCGTTGAGTATGAGTTTACGATTCTTCACGTCGAATAATAACGAGCCCAAAGTAACCGTACCGCTATTCCCATCATCCGGTAAGTTATTCGGCGACTTGCCTGATCTCAAAAAAAGAAAACCAACAAATGCTAAAAAGGGCAGGCTGCCCAAAAGATATCCGGTTTTTGCTGTAATTACCCCCGATGGTTTAAATTTAATGTTGATCATGTAGCATGCTTTGGGTTGCACCCTTCCCCTACAAGCTACAATATCATCTTTTTTATTGTTAGATATAGCATATCCATAGGCTACACTGGAGTTGCCACAGTTCAGAACGTTAACTACATAATCACGTGCCAGCGGGTCTTTGGCTAACAAACGCCGGGTAGTATTCACCAGGGAGTCCGGTTGAAAAGTAAGCTCATTCTCGAACGTGATCTGGTATTCATTTTCCGAGATCTTTTTTACTGGCAGCACCCTTGATTTACTGTCGCCCGACTGTGTGAGTAGTTCATCTCCTATCCGGCGAAGCAAAACTTCCCTTTTTGCAGCATCAAAATCGTTATTATCCTCCATACTGAAAGCCACGCAGATCATAGAGCCAAATAAGAGGAGCAACAATCCGCACAGGTACTTACGTTTCCCGGACAGGAGATTTCGGCTAACAAGCATAATGTCAATATTTTATTTACAAAGTTTACATTTTTATTTACAATCCCGATTCTTCAGACGGAAATATATCAAAGTAATTTCGTCGAATCAATTTTAACAGGATATGAAAAATAAAAAAATGAAAAGATTATTTGTGTTTGTTCCGGCCATCCTCATGGGATTATTTCTACTCAATTCTTTTGTACTAAAAGGAAACGAAGCAAAAAAGAAACTAATAAAAGAGGGCAAATCATTTTTTGGAGTGAAGCTTGCCGGTAAGCGAGCGACAGATCCATTCGCGCAAGACTCAATATTTAACCCAAACAGCAATAAGTCGGCGCTTGTAAAAACTATATTAAAATCTACCGATGGCGGCCAAACCTGGCGGGACATCAGCAAAACGCCACCTGAAATTGAGTTGCCTGCATCTCAGAGTAATATCGTGAAGGCCGAAGGGGTTCAGATTGCGACAGGCCAAAAGGGTATCAAGAGATCGACAGATAATGGTAAGCATTGGGAATGGGTAATCGCCGAGGGCGGCGTGGGTATAACTGTTGAACGCATAAACGGGGGATTTGCTGCCATATCCTATAACACAGCAACCAGATCCAGAAGGATACGCATTTCATTGGATAAAGGAAAAACCTGGCAAGCAATTGACGAGGGACTTCGGCCTTCTTCGTTCATTTCATCTATTAAACAAATTGGGCAGTATTTAATATGTGGTCATCCGGACGGCATATTCCGTTCATCTGACATGGGTAAAACGTGGAAGAGGGTTCTTTGCGGTGTTAATAACAATGATAATAACAAGGAATTTAAATTTTCACAAACATGGAATAGTCCTCCCAGTGAACCTAAAAAGGTATTTAGGTTATATGTTTCCGATAATGTACTGTATGCGGTAGTGGTGCCTGCCGGATGCTGAAAATAACACTATTGACGGTGATATCAGCGTAAACTGTGGAGTTACCGATATCTTGTATTTAACATTATTGCCAAGGCGGTTATAGAGTGGTATAGCTATGTGCTTGGCCTACGCTTGTTGGTGATAACACCAACAAGTGCGCGGGAACTAGTTTGATTTACGGTTTATAGTCTGTAGGTTTATAGAAAACCCCCTTAAACCAAATACAATGGAAGAAACTAAATTTAAAGTCGGCAAACGAGTTAGACACAACTCCACTAAGGACGCACCATCTATGGTGATAATCGAAATAAAAGACAAAGTCAATATTTTTGGCAATCTACACTGTCGTTATTGGCAGAATGATGAATTTGTGACAAAGTCGTTTATAGAATCGGAACTTAATCTACTTGCTGATGTTCAGCCATAGAACTGATTAAGTCAAGAATTTTATTTTTTTGCTTATCCGTATCCAAGACTTGGTTTGAATCGAGCAATTGAAAAGCCCTGATAATTTTTCAATTGCTTCAGTCACTTTTGATAAATAATCTATTATCATTTTTCCGCCCTTGTTGGTGTTATCACCAACAAGTACCGTTATCTTGTTTTAAGCTCCAATAGTACCCGTCTTAACTTTTCCGGCTCGTTTGTAATTAATAAAGATAACTCCGCTTGGTGTAACCAAACTCTCTGTTACTGTAAATGCTGCCGGAATGGTGCCATTGTCAAACAACTTTTTTCCTTCACCAAGCGTCACGGGGTAAATTTTGAGCCAGAGTTCATCCACCAGATCATGCTTCAGCAGTAGCTGAACGAGTTGGCCGCTGCCCCAAACTTTAATGTCAGACCCTTTCGAATTTTTGAGCTTTTCGATATCTGCCACGCTTTCAAGAAACATTGAGTTTTGCCAATCCGACTTTTTCATGGTGTTGGATAGGACGTATTTTGTTACATCATTGATACCTGGCCAATGTTCCGCATGCTCGGGCCAGAAAGCGGCAAAAATGTCAAATGTTTTTCTGCCCAGCAGAATATCTGTAGGTTCCATCTGTTTTTGCATGGCCTTACCAGAAACTTTGTCACCATAAGGTGCACTCCAGCCGCCATATTCGAAACCGCCTGATGTGTCTTCCTCGGGTCCGCCGGGTGCTTGCATTACTCCATCTAATGAAATAAATTCTAACACAATTATTTTTCTCATGTGTATATCGTCAGTGATTATAGTGCTGACGCCGCACTTTCATGTTTTTGCTGTTAATCTAACACCTCGCATTTAAATCCAGATTCCCTTACAAGCAGCATCACGTTTAACCCCTCAATGTCATCGCCTTCAACCCTAAGTACCTTATCGCAATCCTCAAGGTCAAAATTTATTTTAAACGACGGGTATGCTTCAGACAACATACAAAGCACCATTTTGCTTTGTGCCTTTTTCTGAACGTTTGTTTTAAAAACTTCAACCATTTCTTAACAAATTACTATTATGCTACGGTATTTTTGGTCGTTATACCTATTTATTCTTCAACGTTAATAGTAGTTCGTCCAACTGTTGCAGGCCCATAGTAAAGCCTCCCTGGAAGCCCATTGCAATCATCTTCTCCATGCGATCAAGAGATTCATTGTAAATAGTAATACTGACTTTTGTCGTTCCATTTTGTTCGCTGAAAGTAAAATCCCAATCAGAGCCCGGCAATTCAGGGTTTTCATCTTGGTCTGCAAAAGCATTCCACATTTTGAAATTGGTTATTGGACTAATTGAAGTATATTTCTGAATTGACCAATGCTCTTGTCCTTCCGGGCTTACCATTGCATAAAATCTTCGTCCACCAACTTCAAAATTCATAATTTTTGTTTTTGCCAGCCAGGGCTTAGGCGCCCACCATTGGTCAAGAATTTCTTGTTTGGTAAAAGCATCCCATACAAGCGAAAGTTCGGCAGCAAATTCTCTGTTTACGAATACCGTTTTTGTTGTTTTGTCAACGGTAAAATCAAATAGCAAGTTGTTTTTCATTTTTTCTGTTTTTTAATTGTTGATAATAAATCGTCTAATTGGTTGAAACGGGTCTCCCAAATTTTGCGGAATTGCTCAATCCATTTATCTATTTCTTTCATTTTGTCTATTTCAAGTTGATAATAAATTTCTCTGCCTTTATGTTCTTGTTTTATCAGTTCGCACTCCGTCAAAATGCGCAAATGTTTAGAAACTGCTTGCCGCGTAGTGTCAAAATGTTCGGCAAGGGCATTAGGAGTCATTGCCTGCAATGCAATTAAGGTTATGATTGCCCGCCTTGTCGGGTCTGCAATTGCCTGGAAAATATCTCTTCTCATTTGTTCTGCTATATTATTATGAAACTAATCAGTTGCAAATATATGTGCAACTTTTCGGTTTCGCAATTTTTTCTTGATTTTTTTTGAAATTGAGTTTTAACCTTGTTTCACATCTTAATGAAACCATTATCTTTATTGCGTAACTACTAAAAGTAAAAATGAATAAATTTCCACCCATCATATTAGCCTCTAAATCGCCGCGGAGGCAAGAACTGTTAAAATTAATGGATCTTGATTTTCGTATTGTGTTGAAAGAGGTGGACGAATCATATCCAGATAACTTAACACCCGAAGAGATCGCCGTTTACATCGCCAAAAAAAAAGCGACTGCATTTGATGAGATCGTGAGTGACGAAGTGGTGCTTACTGCAGATACCATTGTAAGTATTGATGGCCATATTTTAGGTAAGCCCGAAACCGAAGAGCACGCTATTGAAATGCTTCAACTGCTATCGGGCAAAGTACACCAGGTTATTACCGGCGTTTGTTTGTTTTATAAACATCAGTACCATAGTTTTTATGATGTGTCTGATGTTACCTTCCGCACGCTTACAGTCGATGAGATCACCAACTACGTTACCAAATATAAACCTATGGATAAAGCAGGCTCGTATGGCATACAGGAGTGGGTAGGGGTAACCGGTATTGTTAAGATAAATGGTTCTTATACCAATGTGGTTGGTTTGCCAACAGAGAAGTTGCACCAGGCATTGAGGGACTTACGAAGTTTTTAAAACTTCGTAAGTCTGGTTATTTTGAGTTAACAACTTTGTTTCATCTTGTTTCAAAATCTTGTTTCACCACTTCAAAAAGAGGTGTTTTGTAATTGTTTTATTATCAATGAATAAACTAACAATCACACCTAAAAATACTGACGAATAAGTTGTTACATTTTGTTACATCACTTTTTCGCAATTTCCTTATAAACAATATGTTAAGTCTAAATCTTGTTTCACTTGTTACAGTTTGTTACATCACAACGTGTAACAAGATTCCAATAAACTACTTCACTTTCAAACTATTATTCCCTCTGTTTACATCCGGCAAAGCATTATCGGGATCGATGGTTACAGATTCAGCTTCGGTAGTGGTTGTTATAGTAAACGTGGTAGCCTTATTTTGTATCCAGGTTTCAACCGGTAAATACATGCGCTGTTTGCTGCCGTTTTTCAATTTTACTTCAATAGTAAAAGGCATGGCCATTGGTTCCTTGTTGGCTACAGTTACCTGGATGCCGTTTTTAGCGTCGCCATTAACATATTTTGCGCTTACCAGGGCAAGGTCAAGCTTGTAATTGTTATAGTACCATCCCTTCCAGAACCATGACAGGTCCTCACCGGCGCCATTCTCCATCGATCTGAAAAAATCATTTGGCTGCGGATGTTTATAGGCCCATTTATGGATATAGTTTTTAAATGCATAATCAAACCGGTCCTTACCTAAAATTTGCTCACGCAATAGTATCAGTCCAAAGGCGGCTTTAAAGTAAACTATAGGATGACGGTATTTTTCAGGTGTAGCATCAGCAGCTGTCATTATGGTAACCGCATCAGGGTCAAGTATGGTAGGGATGATCTCATCGGCCGGGTTACCGCCTTTTGGAGCGTATTCGCCATCGCGTTTAGGAGCAAACTCTCCATGATTTACGATGTCAGAAGCGTACACATCAATAAAAGTATTAAAACCTTCATCCATCCAGCCATACCGGCGCTCATCCGATCCAACTATCATCGGGAACCAGTTATGGCCTATTTCATGCGCGGTTATCCAGAACAATTCTTTTCCGCTATCGTCAATACCATCAAAAATAATTCCAGGGTATTCCATACCACCGGCAATACCAGCCTCGTTAATAGCAACCGGGTAAGGATAGGTAAACCATTTTTCTGAGAAGTATTCTATTGAATGTTTTAAATGCTCTGTAGCCCTGTCCCATTTGTCTTTACCGGCACTTTCAACAGGATAAACAGACATAGCCATTGATTTTTTACCACCCGGCAGGTTAACCCTTGCTGCATCCCAGATATAGGCCTTAGATGCACCAAAAGCAACATCGCGCGTGTTAAACATTTTAAAATGCCAGGTAAGTGTTCCTTTATGAACCGGACGGGAAGATGGATCGTTTACTTCTGCCGATGTTCTAATCATAATAGTTTTATCACTATTACGCGCCTGTGCCAACCGGCTGATCTGTTTAGTAGTTAATACTTCGGTTGGGTTAATTAGCTCGCCCGATCCGGCTACTATCACATCCCAGGGAACAGTTACGCTATAATCAATATCGCCGTATTCGCAATAAAATTCGCCCGCGCCCAAAAATGGCAGTGTATCCCATCCCTGCGAATCATCATAAACACACATCCGGGGGAACCATTGTGCAATTTCATAGATCTTTCCGTTTTTGGTTGTGGCGTAATCTGTGCGGCCGCCAAAGTCGCCGGGTATGGTATAATGATATTTAATCAACACATTTATCTTTCCGCCATGTGCTGTTAGGGCTTGTGGCAGGCGTATCTGCATGCGGGTATCATTAATTATATAATTAGCTTTCTCGGTTTTGCCATTTTGCATAAGGAAAACCGATTCGATCCGATAGCCGTCGGTATGTTGATTAGCCTTTGGCTGAAAGCCGGTTACAAAATTAGAGCGGGCATCTTTTTTATAGGTGTTTTGATCCATTTGCAGCCATAGATATTGCAAAGCATCAGGACTGTTATTGGTATACGTAATATTCTCATCAGCGCTTAAAACTTTGGTAATGGTGTCAATACCGGCTTTTAGCTTGTAATCAACCCGGTTTTGCCAGTATTTTGGACCTGGTTCGCCATTAACAGAATGGAATTCGTTCCCTTTTTCTGTATAAAATGACGGCGAAAATAAGTTAGAAGGAATGTAATTTGAACTTATGGTATCGTTACCGGTATTGCGGGGTTTTCTTTGTGCCTGGGAGGTAATAGCTAAAAACAGGGCAAGGCCCAGGATGATAAATTTCAATTTCATGTGTATCAGTTAAGGATAGCAATATACAAAAAAAGTATAATTGGGGTTGGGCTTACCCCAGCATTTCTGCCAATACACCTTCTTTTAAAGAATTAGTAGACATGCACACATTATCAATATCCAATTTTTGCATAATGAAACGGGTAATTAACGAGGCCACTACTATCATATCTACACGAACAGGTATGATGCCCTGTGTATGCTCGCGCTCAACATGCGATGAGGCTATGAGTTTATCAGTAACAGCTATAAGATCAGTTTTTTGAAAGGAATAGTTTTTTATTTTTTTAAGGTCGAAAGAATTTCCTTTTTGTATCTCTATAACTTCAGTAAAGGTTTCAAATGCGCCAGACGAGCCAATAAGTACATTTGCCGAATATTTTGATGCTACGCCGAATAAAGTTACCAGTTGCTCTTCCAAATAGCGGTTCAAAGCGGTTATTGATTCTGCACGGATAGGGTCAATTTGATGGAATTTATCCATAAGTCGTGCGGCACCAATCTCAAAACTTTGTTTCCAAAGAATACTTTGCTCATTGCCTAAGATAAACTCTACACTGCCACCACCGATATCCATTATTAACGAAGTTTGATTAGACAGGCCACCGGCTAATTTTACGCCTTTATAAATATATTCAGCTTCCTGCTCGCCATCTATGGTTTCTATACAGATGCCGGTCTTTGCTTCTACCTCATCAATAAATTGTTTGCCGTTTGATGCGCTGCGTAAGGCTGATGTGGCTATTGCCCTAACTTCCTTTACGCCCTGATCTGCAATATGTTGATGGAATTTCTGCATAGTATTGATGCCACGCTCATAAGCTGCCGGTTGGATGATACCTTTATTGATACCACCTTCGCCCAATTTTACAGATTCATGCTTATGAATTATTTCCCGGTACTGAGATGCGGTACCCCCGGCAATTAATAAATGAAATGTGTTGGTGCCGAGGTCCATCACGGCAACACATTGATCCGGAGAAAGTTTTTTATTATCCATATGGTTAACCAGACTGAAGTAATAAAGATAAAAATAGGATTAAAGTTTTACCGTAATAGAATTAAAAGCAAAAAGCTCAAAATCATATCGATCCTGAGCTTTCTGCTTTTACCTTTCGCCTTTCAGCTTATTCAAAATATTCCTTCATCCGTTCAAAGAAGCTTTTTTCATTTTTACCCGGATTAGGTTTAAAATTAGGTGAGTTTTGTAGTTTCTCTAATAAAGCACGCTCCTCGTTACTCAAAGCTTTTGGTGTCCAAATATTGATATGTATCAATTGGTCGCCACGATGGTATGAGTTTACTTCAGGCACTCCTTTACCTTTAAGGCGCAATATTTTACCACCTTGTGTTCCCGGATCTATTTTAATCTTGGCTTTACCGTCAATAGTTGGTATTTCAATACTTGTGCCTAAAGCTGCATCAATAAAGGTGATATGCAAATCATAGATAACATTGCTGCCATCGCGTTTTAAAGTTTCGTGAGGTATCTCTTCGATCAGGATGATCAGATCCCCCGGTACACCGCCTCTTGGAGCCGCGTTACCTTTACCGCTCATGCTTAATTGCATACCTTCGCTAACACCTGCAGGTACATTAATGCTAATGGTTTCTTCGCCGCGCACAACGCCATCGCCATGGCAAACTGTACATTTCGAGGTAATTATAGAGCCTTCTCCATTGCAGGTAGGGCAGGTGCTGGTAGTTTGCATTTGCCCCAATATGGTATTGGTTACACGCCTCACTGCTCCCTGGCCACCACAAGTTTTACAAGTTTGAAAAGATGATTTATCTTTCGCGCCAGTGCCATCGCAGGTTTTACAATGTATTTGTTTATTTACTTTTATTTTCTTTTCGGTACCGTTGGCAATTTCTTCGAGCGTTAACCTTACTTTAATACGCAGGTTACTGCCACGGGCAACACGACGGCCGCCACTTTGCCTGCCACCGCCGCCGCCAAAAAATCCTTCGAACGGGCTGCCGCCGCCAAAAATATCACCAAACTGGCTAAATATGTCGTCCATATTCATACCGCCGCCGCCATAGCCGCCGCCATTGGCAGATTGCGCGTTTGCTGCATGACCAAACTGATTATAGCGCTGGCGCTTTTCTGTATTACTTAAAACTTCGTACGCTTCGGCTGCTTCTTTAAATTTTTCTTCGGCTTCTTTATCACCCTCGTTTTTATCCGGGTGATATTTAATAGCCATTTTACGATAAGCTTTCTTTATCTCATCCGCATCGGCACCTTTTGCAACGCCCAGTACATCGTAATAATCTCTTTTTGACATTTGTTTTTAAAGTGTGAATTAGTGAGTGAATTAATGAATAGTTTTATATCCATCGTCAAATCGCTTACTAACCGCGTGTTTTATATGTAAAGAATGAGTGATAACAAATGTATTTAACATTCACTAATTCACTCATTCCATAATTCAATCATTAGTTTACGCTCCTACAATTACTTTAGCAAAGCGTATAACTTTATCGTTAAGATAATAACCTTTTTCCATTTCGTCAATAACTTTGCCTTTCATGTCATCTGTAGGAGCAGGGATATTGGTAATGGCCTCATGCAGGTCGGCATCAAACGGTTGCCCTATTGATTCCATTGGCTTTAACCCTTTTTGAGTAAGAATATTGTTTAATTTATTTTGAACTAGAATAACGCCTTCTTTAACTGCATTAATGTCAGTAGCGTTTTCCATCGACTTGACAGCACGCTCAAAATCATCTAATACAGGTATAAGGGATACAATCACGTCCTTACCTGCTGTTTGCAATAGCTCTATACGTTCTTTGGTAGTACGGCGCCTAAAGTTATCAAACTCAGCATACAGTCGTAAATATTTATCATTTGCCAATGATAATTCTTCTTTCAAAAGCGTTTCGGCAGGTTGTTCACTAACCGATTCGGCCGATGTCAATTCCTCAGAATCGTTTTCAATATTCTCATTCAAAACTTCAGGTGTTTCTGAAGCATCAGTCTTTTTTTTCTTCAACATGTCGTTAAAATTCATAGCTAAATAGTGCCAATCAAGTATCTTGCCATTAGTGTAAAACTGACAAGCTGTCGGCGGGATTTATTTTTTTGGTAGGAATGGCAGTACACCGTTGTTTTTTTAATGAATGAATGTCGCTGATTGTCAGTTTTAAAATTGCATTCAGCGAAACCGGCACAATCATTAAATCCGTGGGTCAGACATTAAGCTAATTGTACATCCTCCAAAACCTTCCCGTTTTCGCACTTAATAATTCGTGATGGAAAAGTGCGGATAATATGATAATCATGTGTAGCAATAACCACAGCGGTGCCTGCTTGACTGATCTGTTTTAACAGCAAAACAATCTCTTCTGATGTGTCCGGGTCAAGGTTACCGGTTGGTTCGTCTGCTAAAATTATTTCGGGATTATTTAATAAAGCCCGGGCAATTACTACGCGTTGCTGCTCGCCACCTGATAGTTCATGCGGCATTTTCTTCAGTTTAGAACGTAAGCCTACTTTTTCTAATACATCAAGTGTGCGGTCGGTAATTAACTGGGCATCTGTCCAGCCGGTTGCACGCATTACAAATTGCAGGTTTTGCTCAACAGACCGATCTGTTAATAATTGAAAATCCTGGAAAACTATGCCCAGCTTGCGGCGCAGGTACGGTACATCCTTATCGGCTATTTTATGCAGGTCGTATCCGCAGGCATGGCCCTCGCCAACGGTAACTTGCAAATCGCCATAAATAATTTTAAGTAAGCTGCTTTTTCCCGAGCCGGTTTGACCAATCAGCCATACAAAATCACCTTTATCAATATGCAGGTTAACGTTTGATAATACCAGATGCGTTTGTTGAAAAACATCAACATTATCTAGCTTGATAATAGAGTTTCCTATCATTTTTTTATAGTTCTAATTTTAAGATCTTCCCAAACGGAAGGTCTTTAATCATATTCATTATATATTCGGTTTTATGGCTTAATCCCACTTTATCTAATGATTTTTCGGGCCTGTCAACCCTAAAATAGGCTAATAATGTAAATTGATCATCTCTAAGCTGTACATAATCTGGTATTTTGGCAACGCCTTTAACTTTTATAATATACATTGTTTAATAGATTAAAGGCGAAAGGTAAAAGGTATTACAAGTACCTTTTACCTTTTACCTTTCTGCCTCAAATGTATGAAGATTTGCCAAGAAATCCATCGTATCAATACCATCTGCATAATCCCATAATTGCGGTTGCTGGCTCATGCCAAAATTTACCACCTGGCTTTTTATTTTTAACGGTACTGAACTTACTACACATTGAATATTTTCGTTCTCTGTTTTTATCAATTCTTCTGCGGCCTGCAGGTTGTTGTAATAACTATAATACAGCACTGCCAGCGGCGATACAAAGCGCTCATCCTCTTTAACCAATAAAAAACCATTATCTAAATGCTTATCACTGTTTACCAGGTATATGGATTTATTATAATCATAGTTGTTATTGTATTTATGATGGTTGATTATGGGATGATGAGGTTCTATGGCCTCAAAAAAAGTAGCTAAGTTATAATCCTTCGGGATCAGAATTTTAGATACATTACGACATCCTAATCCATAGTAATCAAAAATATCATGGCCCAGGTTATATAACTGATCTTGGGTTTCATCGCCGGTAATTACTGCTAAACTATTGCGGTTTTTGCGGATAATATTAGGCACTTTACCAAAATAATATTCAAAATAACGTGATGAATTATTGCTTCCTGTGGCAATTACCGCGTTAAAATTTGCCAGACGCTCAACAAAACTAAATTGATCGCTAAAGCGGCTATCAATTGCAACCAGTTTTTCTAAAACATGTTTTATTAGCCGGGCATCCTGTACCGATGCTTTGATCAACGCGTGATTACCGGTTATTAATACGCATAGAACATCATGAAAACCAACCAGTGGAATGTTACCGGCCAATATCAACCCGATTTTTTTTGAGGATGTATTTTTAGTTAGATCATAATTACTGAGCCAGGTAGTAAGTTCGGCCTCATTAAGCATTTGGCCTATAGCTTTTACTGCACTTGCTACACTTGCCGGCGTAAACCAGGCATTATATCTCTGCTCATTATTGATGAGTTCTGTTAATTCTTCATCGGGGATAGATAACTGTTGCCCAAGTTGAGAAAATGTATTAATAAGTTCTTTTATATTGAATTTTGACATATATATGGTAAGTATTCAAACACTGAAATTCTTTTTTTGTTATATTTGCACACTTTGCAATTGGCAAAGGTAATTGAGAATATAAGATTATTTTAAAAATATGGCGATTATAATCACCGACGAATGCATAAACTGCGGAGCTTGCGAACCGGAGTGCCCCAATAATGCTATTTATGATGCTGGTGCCGCCTGGCGTTTTTCGGACGGTACGGGCTTAAAGGGAGTTATTGATTTTGGGGATGGTGTTACTTTAAATGCCGAAGAAACACAGGCAGCTTTATCTGATGATATATATTATATAGTTCCGGATAAATGTACAGAGTGTGTTGGTTTTCATGATGAACCACAATGTGCCGCAGTTTGCCCTGTTGATTGCTGTGTGGATGATGAAAATGTACGTGAAACCCGCGAAGAGTTGCTGGCCAAGAAAGACTGGCTACACATGAATGAATAAGCGTGAAAATATTTTAATTATATAGGGAATGCATCATGATGTATTCCCTTTTTTGTTGTTGAAACATTTAAAATTGAGTTAACGTACAAGCACGCAAAAATTTTTCATAAATGGAATACGGAATTTGCAATTTAGCGGTTATACCTATGCGTGCTGAGCCAAGCGAGCGAAGCGAAATGGTTTCGCAGGTTTTATTTGGCGAGGCATTTGAAATTTTAGAGTGGAAGGAGGGTTGGGCGCAAATTATTACCGCAACTGATAAATATAAAGGCTGGGTAAACCGTTTGCAATTTATTATGCTGAGCCATATGGCTTATCAACAATTACAAGAAACATCCCCAAGATTAACTTACCGGGCTACAACACAAGCATGGAAAATTAAAGACAATAGTGTATTGTATTTACCCGTTGGAAGCTCCCTTGCTTTTTTAAATGGTACCTCCTGTTATTTTGATAAAGAGAAATTTGAAATAATTGGGCAAATAGGCGAGAATGAAAATATTGATCTGGTTGCCAAAACTTTTTTAAATGCCCCTTATTTATGGGGGGGGCGCACTCATTTTGGTATAGATTGCTCTGGGTTTGTGCAAGCAGTATTTAAGCTAAAGGGTGTACAACTAAAACGTGATGCCAGCATGCAGGCACAACAAGGCACGCCGGTAAATTCTTTGTCAGATGCTCTTATTGGCGACCTTGCGTTTTTTGGTAATGCCGAAGGTAAAGTAACCCATGTTGGTATGTTGCTTAACAGGGAGCATATAATTCATGCATCAGGAAAGGTTAAGATTGATATTATTGATGAAAAGGGAATTTACTCTCAGGAATTACAGCGTTATACGCATTACCTGCATAGCATCCGCAGGGTAATTTAATCGAATTTAATATCCCACAGAATTATTTTTTTATCATCACCGGTTGATAGTAATTGGTTGCTATTCCATGCAATTTTATTGACCGATAAACGGTGTGTATCAAATCCTTTTTCACGACTGATGATCTTATATAATTTAAAGTCGTCGGCCCCCCAAAGCTTTATGCTTTTATCCATGCTTGCAGTAGCAAAATAGGGCTGGGTAGGATGAAAGGCTATATGATTAATAGCAAATAGATGTGCAGGTATATTTTCTTTCAGTTTGAATGTATTGGTATCCCAAATTTTAACTTGCGCATCGCGCGATCCTGATACCATATAATTTCCGCCAGGCGAATATTGTAAGGAGAAAACTGCCATTGTATGGCCTTTCAATGTATCTACGAGGGTGTAATCATCTAAATCATATATTTTTATTTCGCTATCGCGGCAACCAAATGCTACCTGTTTTTCATCGGGCGAAATACTTATACAGCGAATGGTATCATTAGAGACTTTGATGGTATGCACTAATTGCAAGGTATCTAAACTCCAAATAGACACTGTGCCATCCTCTGATGCAACCAGCAATTCTTTCTTTGTATTGACAGATTTAATGTCAAATATAGGTTTACGATGATGCTTAAGCGACGGGAGTAACTGCTGTTTTATAAAATCAAACACCATCACTTCGCCACTACGCAATCCCGTTATCATTAATGGATAGTCTTCAGGGCAATGGATAGCATAAACGGAAGTAGCCACCGGGAACATTACTTTAATGAAGGAGTTTGTTTTTAAGCTCCATTCAACCACACCTTTGTCATTACCGCCTGTAAATAATATACCCGGTTTTTGTGAAAGTGTAAGCGCGAATATTGGGTTGCTATGTCCGGTAAGTTCTGCTGTTTTTTCTACAGTTATCATTGTTCGAGTCCATGGCCCATAGTCGATAGATCATAGAATTAAGCACAATTGGCTATGGACTATGGGACTATCGGCTATGAACTTTATTTATGTCTTTCTTCTAAATTCTTAGCTATAGTACCCAGATCAAGGCCTTTTTCTTTAAGCAATACCAGCAGGTGAAAAACAAGGTCTGATGCTTCATTGATAAGATCGGTTTCGGTCTCGGCTAAAGCAGCAATAACGGTTTCAACAGCTTCTTCACCAACTTTTTGTGCTATTTTATTTAAACCTTTTATATGTAGTTTATTTACATACGATCCTTCCTGTGGGTTTTCATAACGGTCGGTAATTATCTGCTCCAACTGCAATATGAAATTATGATTATAGTCTGTTTTAAAACAGCTGCGGTCGCCGGTGTGGCAGGTTGGACCATCGGCCTTCACTTTTATCAGCAGGGTATCATTATCACAATCTAAATGAATGTTTTTAACATGCAGAAAGTTATTACTGGTTTCGCCCTTTGTCCATAAACGGTTTTTTGAGCGCGAAAAAAAGGTGACGATATTTTCCTGTACTGTTTTATCGTAAGCTTCCTGGTTCATATAACCAAGCATTAATACTTCCAACGTTTGTTCGTCCTGTATTACAACCGGAACCAGTCCGTCTGTTTTATTAAAATCTATATTCATTTTTTATAATGTAATGTCATTTCGACCAGGTACGAGAAGAAATCCTATACGCCCTGCAACGCGGGACGGTATGAAGTATAAGATTTCTCACTATCGTTCGAAATAACAGATGGTATGGTATTTATCTTATTTCAATATTCCTGTCTCTTAAAATTGCCTTTAAGTCAGGTATTAATATTTCACCGTAATGGAATACCGACGCTGCCAATGCAGCGTCAACATTGGTTTGTTCAAATACATCAATAAAGTGCTGTACAGAACCGGCACCGCCTGAGGCAATTACCGGAATGTTTACGGCATCGTTTACTTTTTTTAATAAACTATTATCAAACCCTGCCTTAGTGCCGTCGTGATCCATAGAGGTAAGTAATATCTCACCAGCGCCACGGCTTTCGGCTTCTAATATCCAGCTTAAAGTCTCTTTTTCTGTAGGTATGCGGCCACCATTTAAGTGTACAGTATTTATTCCATTATTTAACCGGGTATCTACCGCTATTACCACAAACTGCACTCCAAAAGCTTTAGCCAATTCGTCAATCAAAGCAGGATTACGTACCGCTGCCGAGTTGATAGATATTTTATCGGCGCCAGCATTTAATAAAGCATCC
>NZ_JAQBOW010000060.1 GCF_028287845.1 Mucilaginibacter sp. | reverse complement strand
GGCGGGGAAGGTCCTCATTTTTCAAGGCTTCGTCCATTGCAATTTGCAATGCTTCGGCTTTATCTGTTTTGCCGTCTTTATCGTAACGGTCTATTTTATCTTCCAGTAACTGATCTGCACGGTAACGTTTTTTCGAATCCTTGTTATCAATCATCGGGTCGCTGAAACCATCAACGTGGCCGCTTGCTTTCCAAATTTTAGGGTGCATAAATATGGCCGAATCAATACCAACAATATTTTCATGCATTTGCACCATGGCTTTCCACCAGTAGGTTTTGAGGTTGTTTTTTAGCTCGGCGCCAAATTGGCCATAATCATAAACGGCGCTTAAGCCATCATAAATTTCGCTGCTGGGGAAAACAAAGCCATACTCTTTGGCGTGTGCTATAACATTTTTAAAAAGTTCGTCGGTATTCTTGCTCATAATAGGAGCAAAGATATATTTTTTTGATTTTGGATAGGAGAATTATTGAATGTCATTTCAATTGATCTTTCCATCACCGCCAATGATAAAAATGGATCTTGTTTCACGCGAGTGTGAAACAAAATGTAACAAGTGAAACAAGATTTCGACTTAAAGTATTGTTTATGAGGTGATTGATTAAAAGTGATGAAACAAAATGTAACAACTTATTCGTCAGTATTTTTAGGTATGATTTTAAGTTTTAAATTGATAATCAAATAATTACAAATAGGCAATTTCAGAAATGATGAAACAAGTTATTTGAAACAAAGTAATAACTTATGACACAGGTTATTTAAAAAGGTAAAAATCGTTGTGAAATATCAGCTGATAAAAATTATTAAATTAAGCGAACTTTGCCGCAATAATTGCGTTGTTAAAAAAAACAATATCCTATGCGGAAAACTATATACTTTTTTACATTGATAGTATTATCCAGTAAAATGGCTCATGCACAATCAGCAGCCGATAGTACTATTAAAATCTCGCCGGCACGTACTTTAACTTACCCTCATTACCAAGCTTATTTAAACGGCGAAGCCGACGACGAAATGGCCCGCGTGGCCGAAATGAACCATTACCCCATGCCCGATAAGGTGCTTAAATGGAAAAAAGAGCTGGATCTTAGCCCTATACAAATACAAAAGATAACCGAAATTAAAAATTATATGCACCGCCGCAGGTTACAAACAGGCGGATCTATTATTGCCAATGAAAGGACGCTGGACAGCCTTTTCAGGCATAATAAAATTGATGATGGCACTGTGATATTTTATGGTAACCGGTCTGGCGCATATTTGGGAGAGTTAAGAAATGCCATGTTACTGGCTTGCTTATCAACCCAAAAACTATTATCGCCCCAGCAAAATACCAGGTATGAAGCATTGCAAAAACCTAATTGGTAATATGCCATTTGATTTATTTAATTTAGCGCCCTCAATATTCTGAAATATGAAGATTACGTTTGATTTTGAAAAACCATTGGCAGATTTGCTTCAGCAGATTGAAAAAGTGAAGCAGGTTGAAGACAAAAATAAGTTAGATATGTCTGCAACATTGGCTGAGCTGGAGAATAAGCTGGAAACAACCAAGAAAGAAATATATAGTAACCTAACCGGCTGGCAAAAAGTACAGATATCCCGCCATCCCGAAAGGCCGTATACTTTACAGTACCTGGAGCTAATGTGTGATGATTTTATAGAGTTGCACGGCGATCGTACTGTAGGTGATGATAAAGCCATCATCGGCGGTTTTGGTACCCTGAACGGCGAAACCGCAATGTTTATCGGCCACCAAAAAGGGCGCAATACCAAAGAGCGCCAATACCGCAATTTTGGTATGGCTAATCCCGAAGGCTACCGCAAGGCATTAAGGCTGATGAAAATGGCCGAAAAGTTTAACAAGCCCGTAGTTACTTTAATTGATACACCGGGAGCATTTCCGGGTCTTGAAGCAGAAGAACGCGGACAAGGTGAGGCAATTGCACGCAACCTCCTGGAAATGTCTGTTTTAAAAGTACCTGTTATTTGTGTGGTAATTGGCGAGGGGGCATCCGGTGGTGCATTGGGTATAGGTATTGGGGATAGGGTATTAATGATGGATAACTCATGGTACTCGGTTATATCTCCCGAAAATTGCTCGACTATTTTATTTAAAACCTGGGAGCAAAAGGAAAGAGCGGCAGAAATGCTGAAGCTGACATCAACCGAAATGCTGAAGAATAAGCTGATAGATGGTGTTATTAAAGAACCACTTGGCGGTGCCCATCAGGACCCGATTGCAATGGCGGCAATCCTAAAGAAACAACTGCTAAAAGAACTTAAAGTGCTTAAAGAGCGTAATGTTGAAGAGCTGGTTACCGAGCGTATAGATAAGTTTTGCTCAATGGGCGTGGTGGTAGAGGAATAAATCTGAACCCTGATTTTTAGGATTACAGGATTTCATGATTGCCAGTCTTGGTATTAATAATCAAGGCAATCATCAAATCCTGTAAATCATGGTTCAGATAACCTACTTCCCTAAACCTATCCCAAATTCTTTTGCATAATTTGCAAGCTGTGCTGTATACTTCGCGTTTAACCCGGTGTGGTTATAGTCTTTAGTCAAAGTTGCCAATCCGTTTAAAAACGACATTCCAAACCGTATATCGTTATTATTAATATCAGTTTTGCCATCCTTAAATAAAGTATAATTATAGTCGAGCGAGTTGGTTACATAATCATCAATCTGCCCAATTATTTTATCAGCCATAGCGGTTTCGCCGGTACGATAAGCAATTTCTGATAAGTAATACTTCCTTACGGCGGCTTCCTGCACCGGTATTATGGCAGGCATTACATCATTATATTTATGCAACACGTTTTTAACCAGGTCTACACGGCCCTCTTTTAACAGGTTTTCTGCCAATGATAAATACAAATGACTTATTAAAGGGTAAAACATGGTTAATGATTCATGGTCCAAATAGGTGGCGGTTTTCATGTTGCCCCATTTAAACTTATTCATCATGTTGTTGTACATGGTTAATGTATTAGCAGTTTCAAGCGGCGCGGCGGCTGTATCTGGTTTTAATGGCAATAACCTGTAGGCAAAGCCCTCATTATGCATATACTTATCTAAACCCATCATGTTTTCGGTAGGTACGGTAACTGTAAAGTAAACCGGTCTTTTCCAGTTGTTGTGCGACAGTACATCCATTAACGCCAAATTGTCTTTTGTAACATAGTTGCCGGGGTATTTAAACTCCATAACTGGCGCTATCTGGTCCTTTTTGGTGGCAGGCAGGGTGCCGGTTTTTATAACATCATCAGCATTAACTGTAAGCTTAAAGTTTTTGGTGGGCAGGTAATTGGCCTGTTCGCCATTTTCATATTGGGCCATGGCTTCTTTATTATCCGACAGCATAAAATCAAATACGTCTTTAACTTCTAATGATCCGGGTATTTTGGCATCATTATAATAAATAACATCACGCACACCGGCTTTAAATTTATCGTTAGGCATGGTAAGCGGCAATGGTGCCGATTCGTTCATTTTTGTTTTCATCTGGCGGATGTACCAATCCATACCGAGTAAGCTTAAATTTACAATACGCACGTCAGGCCGCACATTCTCTACTTCCTGTATGTACCATAACGGATACGTATCGTTATCGCCAAAAGTGAATAATATAGCGTTAGGCGCGCACGAGTTTAAATAGTTATAAGCCATATCATGCGGCGTAAGCTTGGTAGACCGGTTATGGTCATCCCACTCCTGGTTAGCCATCAATATGGGCCCTACACTCAGGCAAACCACGGTTGATAATATAGCCGCATTTAACGCTTTTTCTTTTTTGCTTAACAAGTGGGCAATACATAATACCGACAGGCCTATCCAAATTGCAAAAGCATAGAAGGAGCCCGCATAAGCGTAATCACGTTCGCGTGGTTGCAATGGGTCCTGGTTAAGGTATAGTAATATGGCTATACCCGTAAAAAAGAAAAGCACACCAACCACACCCGCGTCTTTTTGGTTACGACGGAAATGGAAGAAAATGCCCATCAGCCCCAAAATAAGCGGTAAAAAGAATAACCGGTTATAGCTTTTGCTTTGCGTTACGGCATAAGGCAGTTTTTTACCAAAGTTCCAGCCGCTTATCCAGCTGCCGTCAATTGTATTGGTTTGACCATCCATTTCGTTGGCGCGGCCGGCAAAGTTCCATAGAAAATAACGGGTGTACATTTGATTAACCTGCCAGGTTAAAAAGAAGGAAAGGTTATTAGCAAACGTAGCGCTTTGCCCATCCGCTATATGCTCCCAGCTCTTGTAAAACTCTACATGCCCCGGTTTTTCGCTGAACATCCGCGGGAAAATGGTGTTTTTATCGTAGATGGTATTCAGTTTTTTGCCGGCAATTTCATATTTATCTTTTCCGCGGCGGTACATATTCGCGCCCTGGGTTTGCTCGATAGGTTTTGAGTCGAAGTATTGGCCGTATAACAGTGGCGTATCGCCGTATTGGTCGCGGTTAAGATAGCTGTTTAGTGCAAAGGCATCCTGCGGGTCGCTATTATTTAAATTGGTGCCTGCTTTGGCCCGTATCACAATCATCACAAACGAGCTATAGCCAAACAATATAAACGCGGTACACACTAAAAAGCTGTTTAATGCAAAGCGGCGCTCGCGTATTTTAACAACGTATTCCATTAGGGCTATAATGGCTACGGCTATTACCAGGCCAATTATGCCAGCGCTAACCGCTAATGCTAAAGCAAAGCAAACCGCGGTAAGTATAATAGCTATTTTTGATGGTTTAATGGTATAAACAATACCTGCAATAATGGTAGCACATACTAATAAAAAGAACACAATGGCCCCGCTGCCAAAACCAAATCCTAAGGTATTTACAAAAAATAAATCAGAAAACGCGGCGCCTTTTACGGTGTATTGAATAATACCCCATAACACTGCGGCCACTACTACAACACCTAATAAAAATGCTTTAATGGTACCCCAGGTAGTAGCGTTTTTTGATTTGCGGAAATATATAATCAACGCTATAGCCGGTATTACCAGCAGGTTTAATAAATGTATACCTATTGATAGGCCCATTACGTAAGCAATAAATATTATCCATTTATCGGCATTGGGCTCGTCGGCATGAGCGTCCCATTTTAATATGGCCCAGAAAACAATGGCTGTACATAATGATGATTGCGCGTAAACTTCTGATTCAACTGCCGAGAACCAAAACGTATCAGAGAACGCATAAGCCAGCGCGCCAACCATACCGGCACCCATAATAAGTATTAGGTTGGTAAGATGCAGGTCTTCTTCTTTTTTAATTAATATCTTTTTTGCCAGGGCGGTTATGGTCCAAAACAAGAATAGGATTGTTGCCCCGCTGGCTAATGCCGATGCTATATTGGTCCAATAAGCTACCTTGGTAACATCACCTAAGGATAACAGTGAAAAAACCTTGCCTATCATGGTAAACAATGGCGCGCCCGGTTGGTGGGCCACCTGCAGGCGGTATATACAGGCAATAAACTCGCCGCAATCCCAAAAACTTGCTGATGGTTCTAAGGTTAAAATATAAGTTAATGAGGCAATTATAAATGCTACCCAGCCAAACAGGTTGTTGATCTTATTATATTTCATTTTTTAGAAATTTTGCAAAGGTTGATGTGTTTACAGCTTCGAAAATAGTAAAACTAACCCGATGTTTTAAAAGTACGATAAAGCATTTAGCATAATTTAACAGTATTAGCCAAGCAGGCCCCTCTAAACGGCAACTCCCTCATGAACACCTTTAAACATAAAAACAAACGAATTGTGAATAATCTCCCCCGGTAGGGGTGCTTTTTTGTCCTCTTAGAATCTCTCGACAAAGAATCCCGCGAACACGTTGTTTATATTTATATTTACATTATAGTTCAGATAGCATTGCTAAATATTAAAAACAGATTTCAAAATCGAAATTATGATAATAGGACAAAAATTTAATCAGCTAACTATTGAAGAATATTTCTTTTATATTGATAATTATAAGAAGTATGAAGATTTTAACACACTTGGACTATATCGTTCGATTGTTGAACACGATAAATTATCACTCGAAGAAAAAATAGCTGTTAGAGAATATGCTCATAATACCTTTAAAAAGACCTTTGATTTTCTGCAACTTAAAGATCCCAAAGTATTTGTTGAAGTTTCGACTTTGGGGCAAGAATTAACCAAAGCTGACGAAGCAAAAATTTGGGACGAAGTAATAAAAAATCAACAAATAATATTATCAAACAAACAAATTAGACACAGAAACTTTGGAACTTATTCAAAACATAACTGCGGTTATGACAACTGTATTTATAACGGATTAATGATCAGACAAGGTTCCGAACTTTCTGAAACATCAATGCATTTTGAGGGTGACAAGAACAAATACCAACAAAGGCTAAAATCTGATAGACGAAAATCAGACAGGAAAAAGGAAAATTTAATTATCAAAAAAGAGCTAAACGACCAATAAAAAGGCTGTAATTGGCAAGATTTAGTATGATACTTATTTTTTCAATTTAGATTTTGAAGTTGAAAATTTCGTCTTATATTTGCATTCCTTTTCAGAACGTATGTTTTGAAGGTGGAGATTGCCTGATAGTATAATGGTAGTACGACGGTTTTTGGTACCGTTTGTCTAGGTTCGAATCCTGGTCGGGCAACAAATCAACTATTTCGGATTTCGAATTTTCAATTTCGGATTTACTCCATGAAGATTCAAAATCCGAAATTGTTTTTTATAGCTAACAGCTTCAAAAATGCCTTTACAGTTCAATACGGTTAAGTTATTTGCAGGTTCCGGTTCGAAAGATCTGGCACAAAAAATTGCTGATGCTTACGGTCAGGAGCTGGGCGACTCGGCACTTTCGCGTTTCAGCGATGGCGAGTTTCAACCGCATTTTAATGAATCTGTACGCGGTTGTGATGTGTTTTTGATCCAATCTACCCATCAGCCTACTGATAATTTAATGGAGTTACTGATGATGGTTGATGCCGCGCGCCGCGCATCTGCACATTATGTAAATGCCGTTATACCTTATTTTGGTTTAGCAAGGCAGGATAGGAAAGATAAGCCGCGTGTTGCCATTGGCTCAAAACTGGTAGCTAATTTGTTGGTAGCCGCAGGTATTAATCGTATCATGACCATGGACCTGCACGCTGCGCAGATACAAGGTTTTTTTGATGTTCCGGTAGATCACCTGGACGGATCTATAATTTTTGTACCTTATATAAAGAGCCTGGATTTAGGCAATTTAACTATTGCTTCGCCGGATATGGGCGGATCATACAGGGCACGTGGTTTTGCCAAGTTCTTTAACGCTGAGGTTGTAATTTGTGATAAACAACGTAAACGTGCTAACGAGATTGAATCAATGACGTTGATAGGGGATGTTACAGACCAGGATATAGTGCTGATTGATGATATATGTGATACTGCCCGCACATTGGCTAAAGCAGCAGAGCTGATTATGGAGCGTGGCGCACGCAGCGTGCGCGCGGTTTGTACACACCCTGTTTTATCAGGCGACGCCTATGAAACCATTGAAAATTCAGCTTTAGCCGAATTGATAGTAACTGATACTATACCTTTGAAGCGCACCAGCAAAAAAATAACAGTGCTGTCAA
>NZ_JAQBOW010000041.1 GCF_028287845.1 Mucilaginibacter sp. | reverse complement strand
CGCGATAATTATAAATCTCACCATTAAAAGTTATCCATGTTTTTTTATTAATATCAGCCATCGGTTGATGCCCGTTGGTACTTAAATCAATGATGGACAATCTGCGATGGCCAAATACCAGCCCAGTATTTTCGGCACAAAAAATACCTTTATCGTCTGGCCCGCCATGCCTTAAGGCATTACACATTATGCTTGCTTTTGCAAACATTTCATCTGTAGTTAACCTTTTCGAAATTATTCCTGCTATTCTGCACATAAATAAGGGTATTCATAGCTCCGCCTCGTAAGTCACAGGTTGTATATGTAACTTATTTATTGTTAGTTATTTGCATTTAATTAAAAATGCAAAATTTGTTAGGCTGATGGGCATAATAAAGCTAAAAATGCCGCTGTGTAATATAAAGCTATAATATTAATTAATTATAAATTAAAATCTTTCAATTATTGAAGCAGCAACATTTACTAAAATTGAGCAACCAAGGTTTTCAAGTTTTAGTACCAATTGTTTTTGCGAGCGGTAGGAGACCATATGGCCGGTCATTCCTTTAAGCGGTCCTGCTTTAATTGTTATTTTTTCGCCAGGTTGTAAGTTTTCTTCGGTAATTTCCAGCTCGTAGGGGCTGGCCATCAATAATTTAAGATCTACAATCTGGCGATCGGGCATTGTAGCAACTGTATTTGAAAAGTATATAAACCGTGCTATTCCCTTGGTCATTAATACTTCTGTTTTTTCTTGTTCGGTGATACGAACAAACAGGTATGATTTAATAAAAGGTTCTTCCACCCATTTTTTTCTGTCGCTCCATTGTTTCATTTGCCGATGAAGCGGTAAATAAGCCTCTATTCCTTTATTTACTAAAGTCTGGAATGCTTTTTTTTCGGCCCGGGGTTGCGTATAAACAGGATACCATTTATAGGCAGCTGTATTTGATATTAAAGTCATTTATTAAACTGATGCCCTATTTTTTGAACCAATTCCGTATATACCACCATTTATTCTCATCATTATCAATATAATAACCGGAGCCTTCATGACCGGTATAGTCAGAGTAATAATAAGAGGTGGGGCCATAACTATCACCACCATATTTTGTTGAGTAATATCCTGAATGCAGCAGGTCCTGGGCAAATGCATTGAGTACGATAACCGTATTATCCAGGTGATATTCCTGGGCAATACGTTGCGGAATAGTTGCCGCGTGGAATTTTGATTTTCCTGATCGTATTACAAAAAGATTAATATCACTCATTCTTATTAATGGTATGGCATCTGATACCAAACCAATCGGGGCGGTATCAATCATGATAATATCATACCTTTCTTTAAGGTCGCTGATTAATTCGGTCATTCTTGCAGAATGCAATAATTCTGATGGGTTAGGGGGCACCGGTCCTGAAACTATAAAATCCAAACCTTCCTGGTTAGAATGATTGATAATATCATCAATACTACACCGGTTGGCCAGGTAAGTACTTAAACCCATATCATTCGGCACATAAAAAGTTTTATGTAGTTTTGATCGCCTTAAATCTGCTGCTACCAAAATAACCTTTTTATCTATAAGTGATAAGGTACTTGATAAGTTAACCGCCACAAATGATTTTCCTTCGCCCGCTACCTCCGATGTAACACAGATAATTTTGCTTTTTTTCTCGGATGCAAGGAAGTTTATATTAGTACGAACCGCGCGTACAGATTCTGCAAATATTGATTTTGGCTTACTAATGGCCAGTATTTGGGTGCTAAATTCATCAATTTCTTCAGGGAATTTTCTTATTACCCCAATAATCGGGATTGTGGTAATGCTTTCAACCGCTTCTTTATCATATATATAAGGATTTAATACTCTTATTAAAATAATAAACCCTAAACCTATTGCAATTCCTAAAATAATTGCTGTACGATGAAAGCTACGATCATCTGGCGATACCGCATTATAATTAGGTTGGGCCAGGTCAATAATAGTTGCACCGGGCAGTATACCTGCGGTTAATATTTCCTGGTCTAATTTTTTTTCGGATAAGAAAGAATAAACCTTATCATTAACTTCAAAATCTCGTTTTAAACTTACCATCTGCCGTTCGGCAGCCGGTAATTGTGCTATTTGTTGATTTACCGGAACAAGTTGGTTTTGTATATACTTTAATTTAGTTTCAATAAGTTTGCGCGATGAAACGATACTGTTTATAGTTGTATTTTTGATCTGTAAAATTTGCCGGTCTATATCCTGTATTTGCGGCGAATTGTTATTGTAAGTTTTTAACAAACCAGTTTTTAAAGACAATAAACTATTAAGATTGGTAACAAATTCACCTATTTGGGTATTGGTACTTGCTCCAACAGTGTTCAAATTAATATTTACATTGTCTTTACCCTTAACTATATCTTGTTGAAGCTGATCAATAGCCAGGAGGTCGAGTTTTATTATTGAAATTTGTGATTCAAGCTCTTTAGCGTGGCCCATTACCCGGTCTGAAGCAGAACTTACATCTATTATTTTATTATTTTGCTTATATTCCTGAATGGAGCTTTCTGAGCCGTTTAGTTTGGTTGCAAGAAAATTTAACTGATCATCAATAAACCTGATCATTTGCAATGCTGATTTTGTTCGCTGGCTATGATCATAATACATATATTCCTGTACAACAGCGTTTAATGCATCTGCAGCAAACCGGGGATTAAAATCAGTTTGCTGTAATGATAACATATTTGAGTTTTTGGCTGTTTCTTGCATATGTAATCCGTTCCTTATTCTGCCTATAAAATCTTCAGGAGCATTAAGCTTGAATAAAAAAGACGCGGTTTTAGGCAAATCTCCCGGATATTTAATACTAAAAGATGTAGGTCCGATAGTAAATGGAACGTTGTAATAGCATACCTGGGTAATATCTTTTCCCAATAGAGACTGCTGCCCTTGATAACTAATATTGAAAGATGTTTTATTTATAGGTTTAAAAGTGATTAGGTTGTGAAAAAAATTTAGCGTGTCAAAATTAATAAGTTGTACATCTAATGGTTTTGCGGGATATAGTTCATTGGTACGGTTAAGTACCCGGCCCACTACATAAAAGCTTATGCGGTAATCAAGGTGTTTAACAGCATTTAATAAAAGAGGGGTACTTTGTAATATTATCGTTTCGCTTTGAATTTTAGAAACGCTGGCTCTGTCGGTACTGGTTGCCATACCTACCATATCTGATATTTCGGATTTTTTTTCCTCGAATTTTATAACAGCAGATGTAGCAAATACTTTTGGTGTATACCACAAATAAACATTTGATGCCAAAAAACATATCAAAACAGAAGCCGCTATCCAGTACCATCTGCTTAACAGAATTTTGGCTATTTTATAATAATCAAATTCCTGATTAGATAGTTTGTGCGTTACCTTGTTTAACTCTTCCATTTAGAGGCGGATAAGTGTAAGGAAAATTAATGCTGTATTAAATATCAGCAATGCAGGTTGCGCTATCGTAGAAAAATCTTGTAATCTATCAGCTCGCACTGCCCTTTTATTTTGTGCTATAATAATGATATCATTGTTTTGAAGTATGGTTCTGGGATCGTTTATAGATTTTATATTACTCAAATCTATTATATCAGTCTTTGGGTATTTTTGATCGCCGTGTATTATTTTAATGTTTTTTTCATCAGCTTTTTCAGTGAGACCACCCGCCTGGCCTATAATTTCAATAAGTGTTGTTTTATCTTTTGTTAAAAGTATATTTCCTTGCGTTTTTATTTCACCAAGTATAGTTACCTTAAGATTCATTATTTTTAATTCAAGTAATGGATCTTTTAATGGCCCTTTACGGTATAGATCTTCAATGTATTTACGTGCCTCTACACGAGTTAATCCGGCAACCTGTATTCTTCCTAAACCCGTTAATGCAATTGTTCCGTCATCTTCAACAGTATAGGTTTCTCCTGATAGTATTCCGGCCGTAATTACCGATGAACTAACAATTCCAGCATTTAAATCAACAATATTTTTACTGTTTTGTATGTTGGATATTTGCAGTATGTCCTGCGGCCTGATGCGATAATTACTTATGTTTGCAGCGTTACTTTGTCGGAAAGTATCTGCAGGTGAGATTTTTTGCTCAAGAAGTACATGATCTTGTTTGTATGAGCAGGAGGAAAAAATAAAAATCAGTCCGAAAATAAGGCATATTAGTATTAATGGGCGCATATATATGTATATATAACAAAATTCAGCTCAGTACTTATATCTTTTAGCATTGATCCCAAAACTACATATTTTGTCTATATTAAGTTAACCTATTTTTTTAGAAGTGCAGAATTTAAAAATTTCTTTAATTACAGTTACCAAAAATGCCGGAAAAACTCTTGGCCGTTGCATAGAATCTATAATAACGCAAAACTATAGTAATACAGAATACATAATAATTGATGGTGGCTCAACAGATAACACCGCTCAAATAATAAATTCCAATAACTCCCATATTAATTTTTACATATCAGAGCCTGATAAGGGCATTTATGCTGCCATGAATAAAGGTATACAAATTGCAACTGGAGATATAATAGGAATGTTAAATGCCGACGATTTTTTTGCAAGTAATGATATACTAAGCTGTGTGGCAGAAGCCTTTAACCGGCAAAATGCCGATGTATTATATGGAAACCTGGAATATATAAACCAAAATGGCGCAATTATTCGTAACTGGCGTTCAGGAACTTACACACCAGGTGCATTTAACTTAGGATGGATGCCACCACACCCTACTTTTTACTGTAAAAGTTTGTTATTTAAACGTTTAGGGTTATATGATCCACAATATGGAACTGCTGCTGATTATGAATTAATGTTAAGGTTTATGCATTTAAATAAATTAAATGTATGCTACTTGAATAAAGCGATGGTTAAAATGAATATAGGTGGGGTTAGTAATAAGACCTATCAAAATAGGATAAAAGCGTGGCGAAATGATTTTAGAGCGATGAGAAATAATGAGGTAAAATTTCCACTGTTATGTTTGATTTTAAAACCATTGAGGAAGATAACCCAGTTTATAAATGGGTTAAATAATTATTATTAATTATTAAGAAATTATTTGTTGAAACTATTAAGCAATATATAGCGTATAAATTTAAGATATTTAAGTATATAAAAAAATATTAATAGCTATTGTGAAATTTAATAATAACTATTAAGAAATATTTGCAATTATTTTTTTATAAATTTGGTCATATTTATGCTGATACTTCTAATATAATAAAATTTATATGCCCGAGTTTTTACACTATCACCTTGCTTATTATTTATTTGTAATTGGATTTCCCGCCCTTTTATCCATTATAGCTATACCTTCAATTTTACATGTTGCACGGGTAAGGCATTTATATGATGATATAGGGCATTTTAGAAAACAGCATGACCACGGCATACCGCGTTTAGGTGGGGTAGCCATATTTGTAAGCTTTGCAATTACTGCCCTGGTATTTAGCATAATTAATAAATTTTTTCCGATAAGTTATTTACTTATAGCCAGCATAATTTTGTTTGCAATGGGTTTAAAAGATGATCTTTCGGGTGTAAATTCAAGCACAAAATTCATGGTTCAATTTATTGTGGCCTTAATATTAGTAGTATTTGGTGACATACGCTTAACCAGTATGTATGGGGTATTTGGTATATACCAAATATCGTTTACTATAAGTTGTGCATTATCGGTGCTAGTAATAATAATGATTATTAATGCTTTTAATTTGATTGATGGCATTGATGGTTTAGCAGCTATTACAGGTATAATTGTAAATAGCGTCTTCGCAATATTATTTATATATATTCATCAATATGAATCAGCCGTAATTTCATTAATCCTGGTAGGATCTATAGCCGGATTTTTGAAATTTAATATCCCACCTGCCAAAATATTTATGGGCGATACAGGGTCTTTGTTTATCGGTTTAATATCCGTAGTAATGGCAATAAAATTAATTGAATTAAATAAGTTTGCTGTTGATCACAACCCGCAAATTTACGCTGCACCTGCTTTAACAGTAGCCATATTAATAGTGCCAATTTTTGATACCCTAAGGGTGTTTTTTATACGCATTATAAGTGGCATATCCCCATTTACTGCTGATCGTAACCATGTACATCATCGCATATTAAGACTTGGTTATACTCATTTGCAAACTACGCTTATTTTAGCGGTACTTAATCTTATATCAATTGGATTGGTGCTGGCATTTAGTAATTTAGGTAATTTTGCATTAATAGCAATAATCTTTACGATATCGATGCTGTTTAACTGGGCAATTACATTCTTAATCCGGTCAAAAGATCGGGAAGACGTTGCTTTACGTAACCTGTTCGCTTAATAAATTTCCCGCTTTGTTAATCTTAATGTCTAATTTATAGCAGACAGGCATCTTATCAATTTTAGTTTAACTTTGTACCTCTGTTAATTAAAATATAAATGAGGATAGCTATAAATGGATTTGGAAGAATAGGCCGCATATTTTTGCGAAGCATTTTAACCAAACCAGGTATTGAGGTTGTGGCTATAAATGATCTGTCAGATACGCGTACCCTTGCGCATTTGTTTAAGTATGATTCTGTTCATCATGGTTTTATCGGTACGGTTACTTTTGATGATGAAAACCTGTACGTTAACCATCATAAAATAAAAATTATAGCCGAGCGTGATCCCGAGTATTTACCGTGGTATCAGCTCGATGTTGACCTGGTAATAGAATCAACAGGTAAATTTACTGCTAAGCAAGGTGCAGAAAAGCATCTTGCAGCGGGGGCAAAGCAGGTAATTATTTCTGCCCCATCAACTGATAAAAGTGTGCCCACCGTTGTATTAGGTGTTAATGAAGATGCTGTTGATCTGCATTCGCCCATACTCTCTAACGCATCATGCACAACCAATAACGTTGCCGCTATGGTGAAGATATTGGATGATAACTGGGGTATTATTGATGGCTATATAACCACCATACACTCCATGACCGGCGACCAAAGCCTGCATGATACTTCACATAAAGACCTGCGCAGGGCCAGGGCCGCTTCGGCATCCATCATTCCAACTACTACGGGTGCTGCAAAAGCCATCACTTCTATATTTCCGCATCTGGATGGTAAATTAGGTGGTGCAGGCATACGGGTGCCTGTGCTTAATGGCTCGTTAACTGATTTTACCTGTACCTTAAAAATACAACCAACTGTAAAAGAAATAAACCTGGCTTTTAAAAATGCTGCCGAAGGCGATATGAAAAATATACTTGAATATACCGAAGACCCCATTGTATCATCAGATATTATAGGCAATACCCATAGCTGTGTGTTTGATGCGCAGCTTACATCAATAGTTGGAGGATTGATAAAGGTAGTGGGTTGGTATGATAATGAAATGGGCTACTCTAGCCGATTGGCTGATTTGGTAGAAAAAATACGCTTATCTAAATGATCAGATTTATTACTGCCGAAGAGGTATTGCCCGTGCGCAACGCTGTATTACGTGAAGGAAAAAATTTAAAAGATGATGAATGCCGTTTCCCAACAGATAACGCCGCGGACAATTTTCATTTAGGTTATTATATAAAAGGCCAACTGGCAAGTATAGCATCCTTCCATCCGCAAAGCTATGGCCAATTTGCCGGCAACGGCTACCAGGTGCGTGGTGTGGCTACAATAGCCAAATACCAGGGGCAAGGCATAGGCAGCCAGCTACTAAATTTTGCCATTGTTTATCTGCAGGGGCAAAAAGGCAATTACATATGGTGCAACGGGCGCAAAAAGGCCGTAAAATTTTATCAGGGAGTAGGATTTGAAATCGTATCGCCCGAGTTTGAAATACCCGGCACCGGCCCGCATCACGTATTGTATGTTAAAATTAAATGATCGACTGGCCTTATCAATGTAAAAAAGATGTTAATTAAATAACATCTTTAGCTTTATCCTTTCACCCTTTACCTTAAATTAAAACACCTTTTTCGTTTTTGAGTTTCATAGTTTAGAATAAAATGCTGAATTTGGCGGCCTTTACAACCGAGGATATACTATGAAAACTATAGATCTGATTAAATTTACAGGAAAAAAAGCGCTTATACGGGTAGATTTTAATGTACCCCTTGATGAAAATCATAATATTACTGATGATAACCGCATGACTGCCGCCCTGCCAACCATTAAAAAAATACTCACTGATGGCGGCGCAGTTATCCTGATGTCGCACCTGGGCAGGCCAAAGAATGGCCCTAACGAAAACGATTCATTAAAGCACTTGATACCGCACCTGTCTGACTTGTTGGGCCAGCAGGTAGAGTTTGCCGATGATTGTATTGGTACCGATGCAGTGGCTAAAGCCAAAGCATTATCAAAAGGCGAGGTACTGTTATTAGAGAACCTGCGCTTTTATAAAGAAGAAGAAAAAGGCGATGCAGAATTTGCCAAAAAATTGGCTGCCCTTGGCGATGTTTATGTAAACGATGCCTTTGGCACCGCGCACCGCGCACACGCCTCAACTGCTGTTATAGCACAGTTTTTCCCGGATGCCAAGTACTTTGGTTACCTTATGGGAGCAGAGCTTGCCAACGCAGAGAAAATACTAAACGGTGCCGAAAAACCTTTTACCGCTATTATGGGCGGCTCTAAAGTATCTGATAAAATTGAGCTAATAGAAAAACTACTGGATAAGGTAGATAACCTTATTATAGGTGGTGGTATGGCTTATACCTTTGCTAAAGCGCAAGGTGGCAGTATCGGTACCTCACTGGTAGAGTTGGATAAGCAGGACCTGGCGCTTAGCCTTATCCAAAAAGCAAAAGATAAAGGCGTTAACCTGTTATTACCTGTAGATAACGTTACTGCCGACGCATTTAGCAATAATGCCAACACCGGTACCGCAAAAACCGGCGAAATACCCGATGGTTGGATGGGTTTAGATATTGGCCCCGAAACCGTTAAGCTGTTTAGCAAGGTGGTAGAAGAATCAAAAACTATTTTATGGAACGGCCCGATGGGAGTTTTCGAGATGGAGAAGTTTTTGATAGGTACCAAAGCCATTGCCAATGCCGTAGTAAAAGCAACAGATAAAGGTGCATTCTCCCTTATCGGCGGCGGCGACTCGGCAGCAGCGGTATCAAAATTTAACTTAACCAAGGAGGTAAGCTACGTATCAACCGGCGGTGGCGCATTGCTGGAGTATATGGAAGGCAAAGAATTGCCGGGCGTTAAAGCTATAAATGAGTAATTGGTGATTAGTTAATTAGCGATTAGATTTTACCGCTGATATTCCAACACACATCCTTACCAACAAAAAAAGCAATCTCTACACAATAGAGATTGCTTTTTTGTTTAATTATTGCGTTGCCTGTTGCCCGCGCTGTACGGCTTAAACTGTTTAGGCTTTAGCCACGCTAATGAGTATTTAACTAAATATTCACCGCATCAGTAACCACCACTTTTTCACAAAGCGGACCCGCATAATTAGCTACAAACTCATCATGTATGGGATGTATTTGATAAGCGTCATGTTCGGCCTGGTTATCAAACAATATCAATAACGAAGCATCATAAGATCGCTCTACAACGCTACGGTGGGTGTCGGCAGGTATGCCGATATGTATGTTGCGCACATGGCTAATGGACGCCAATATATTTAAACCTTCAATTAGCTTTTGCAGGTCGGCTTTATCTTTAAGCCAAAAATGTACGTGATGAACAAAGGTGTTTTTTAGTTGCATGGTTTTATTTTTAATACCGGTTAAATATATAAAAGCTAATTGAACAGATCAGCCAATTTTTTAAAATCAAGTGCCGTGTAATCAGCAATAATAAGGTCGGCCGGTTGCAGTTTATCCGGCGGATGGCTGGTTGTTATACCTATTACTTTCATACCGGCGGCGTTGGCAGCTTTAATGCCGGCCAATGAATCTTCAAACACCACGCAATCTTCGGGTTTAACGCCCAGATCATCGGCGGCCTTTAAAAATATCTGCGGATTAGGTTTTGATTTGCTTACCCGGTTGCCATCAATAATAGCGTCAAAATAATTTCTTACAGGTACGTGGCTCAATATAAAATCTATATCATCAATCGTTGCCGATGATGCCATGGCCAATTTTATGCCGGCGTTTTTTAATTCGATCAGAAAGTTTTCCAGTCCATTGATGGGCGTAGCATACGGGCCATATAGTTGCTTATAAAGTCCTTCCTTTTCCTGAAGCAGCCCTCTTAACCGGGATTCCTCAGCATCTGGAAAAAGCCTTTTTAAGGTATCCATAATGGGCACACCACTTATTTGGGTATAATAAGTTTCAGGGCTAAGGTCGCCCATGTCGTATTTTTTAAATAGCGTTTGCCATGATTTTAGGTGATAAGGGGTATTATCAACCATAGTGCCGTCCATGTCAAAAATCGCCGCGAATTTTTTCAAATTAATCTGTTTTTGTAGTTGGCTAAATTAGAATAATTCAGGCAGGGCTTTGTTCATCCAACAGTAAAAATGTTGGCTTCATGTCAAATATTGGATATATAACGTACATTAAAGTAAATAAATTGCAAATTTGTAGTAGCAAATATGAGTGAAAAAGTAATACTGGTTTGGTTTAGGAATGATTTGCGTATCCATGATAACGAAATATTATTAGAGGCTATACGTAAAGCAGATAAAGTATTGCCTGTTTATTGTTTTGATCCTTATTATTTCCAAAAAACGGCTGATGGGGTCACTAAGACCGGCAATTTTAGAGCGCGTTTCCTTTTAGAATCGGTAGCCGATCTGCGCAAAAACTTACGGGCCCTTGGCAGCGAATTGATTATCCGCACTGGTAACCCTGCCGAAATATTACCCCAGCTGGCAGAAACATACCAGGTGAACGAGGTATATCACCATCGCGAGGTAGCTTATGAAGAAACCGATATATCTGAACAGGTAGAAGCCGCCCTCTGGAAAATAAGATTAAATCTTAAACATTTTATAGGGCATACTTTATACCATAAAGAAGATCTGCCTTTCCCGATAAAAGACATACCCAATAGCTTTGCCACCTTTAAAAAGAAGGTAGAGCGCGACAGTAATGTACGCCATTGTATTGACACTCCCGAAAATATTAATACGCCCGAAATTGCTGATGCCGGTGAATTGCCAACCTTACAGCAATTAGGTTTGGATGAACCGGTTGATGACCCGCGTGCCACTATAAAGTTTACAGGCGGAGAAACAGGTGCTTTAACCCGTTTGCAGGAATATTTTGCCTGCAGTAACGCAGTTACTACAGGCAAGGGGCGTAATGTATCTGCCGATCATTCTTCTAAACTTTCGCCCTGGATATCATTAGGCTGTATATCTATGCGACAGGTATATTGGGCGGTTATAAAACACGAACAGGAAACACATATCCACACAGGTGCATTATTGTTAGAGTTATTATGGCGCGATTACTTTAGGTTTATGTTCAAAAAGCATGGAAAAGAGTTTTTTGCAAATGATGATACAGAAACCCAACCATCTGCTAGCCAGGATGCGCTTTTTGAAACCTGGAAAAAAGGTGAAACAGGAATCCCCTTTATTGATGCCAGCATGCATGAGTTAAATGCTACGGGTTTTATAAACAATTTTAGCAGGCAAATGGTGGCAGGCTATTTAGTGCGCGATTTGGGTATAGACTGGAAAAAAGGCGTAGCTTATTTTGAAGAGAAACTAATAGACTATTCGCCGGCAAGTAATTGGGGCAACTGGGCCTTTGTAGCCGGTCTGGGGCATGACCCGCGCGATAATCGGTATTTTAATATAACCAAACAGGCCAGCGAACTGGAAACCAAGAGTGGTTTTATAAGTATATGGCTGCCCGAGACAGTGGCGGTGGAGTAGCGCGCCGGTCACTCACCCGATCATCGCTTCGCTCGATCATCCTCTCTCTTCCGCAAGCGGTAAAGAGGGTTTTGTTTTTATGGGTATATTCCTAACCTCTTTCCACCAAAGGCGGAGAGGGTCGCCCAGCGTAGCGTCGGCGGGGTGAGTCACCGCCGTCCTGTAACAATTGCCGCAATCCATCGTCTAAAAAATACCATACGGTAATAATACGGTAACTGTTAAAACCGTTGTATATTTGATATATGAACCCGTTCGAACAATTTACAATAATCATAGGCCTGCTGGCGGTGCTTTTTGAAGGCTTGGGTTACCTGGGTACTTTCCTCAAAAAAATTTTGCATTAATCCTTACCATCAACACTAATAAATGAGGAAAATACACGGACGTGTAAGAAAAGGCATTTTAAATATTGTTGATTTTTTCTATCCCATTTTTAAAGGAATTTTTACCCTGCAAACTTTCAGGTATGCCGCTTGCGGTGGTGCAAACACATTGCTTGATATTATACTGTTCAGTATCAGTTATAACTTGATTTTGAAAAAGCATGATCTTGTGCTTGGCACCATAACATTAAGCCCGCATACCGCGTCGCTATTTATGGCTTTATGTATTAGCCTGCCAACCGGATTTTATTTAAATCGTTACGTTGTTTTTCAACAGTCGGGTTTAAGGCGAAGGAGTCAACTTCTAAGATATGCTACTGTAACATTTATTTGTATTGGGTTCAACTACATATTGCTTAAACTATTTGTAGAGTATCTTGGTTGGTATCCTACTCCTTCAAAAATAATTACCACCCTTATTGTTACGGTATTTAGTTATGCCAGTCAAACCTTTTTCTTTTTTAAAACAAGGATAACTGTCGATTAATGGCAGTTTAGGCACTTTTTTGTGCGAAACGTAGTAAATCATTTACAATTAAATTAAAAGTTTCTAATACGTTATGCTTACTTTTGCATTGTTTTAAGACTGCTTTACAATGGATAGCCTCAATTATATAAATAATGGCAATGCAGCTTTTATAGATTCTCTATACGAAGCTTATAAACAAGACCCCCAATCGGTTGATTTTGGTTGGCAAAAATTCTTTGAAGGATTTGATTTTGGTAGAGGGGCACAGGCCCCTACAGTAAGTGCCGAAACACCTGATCACTTTTTAAAAGAGATCAACGTACTCAACATGATAGATGGTTACCGCGGCAGGGGGCACCTGTTTGCTAAAACCAATCCGGTACGTGATCGTCGTCAATATTTTCCGGGGAAAGAACTGGAAACCTTTGGCCTGGCTAAATCAGATCTTGACACTGTATTTAATGCAGGTGTTGAAGTTGGAATGGGGCCATCTAAATTGCGCGATATTCTTCAAATGCTTGAAGAAACCTATTGTGGTACAATAGGCACAGAATACCATTACATACGTAACCCTATAAAGGTTAAATGGTTTCAGGACAGGATGGAAAGCCAGCGTAACAAGCCTTCGTTTTCTGCGGATGAGAAAAAGCTGATGTTGCGCAAAGTGAGCGAAGCCGTTATTTTCGAAAATTTTCTGGGTACAAAATTCCTTGGGCAAAAGCGCTTCTCGTTAGAGGGTGCCGAAGCTTTAATACCTGCAATGGATTCTGTTATCCAAAAGGGAGCCACTTTAGGTATTGAAGAATTTACCATAGGTATGGCTCACCGCGGGCGCTTAAACGTGCTGGCAAATATCATGAAGAAAACCTACAAAGAGATATTCTCCGAGTTTGAAGGTAAAAATTATGATGAAGATTCGACCGCGGGTGGCGACGTTAAATATCACTTAGGTTTCTCTACAGATGTTGAGGCCGAAAATGGTAAAAAAGTACACTTAAGCCTTTGCCCTAATCCATCGCATTTAGAAGCGGTCGATCCGGTTGTTGAAGGTTTAACCCGCTCAAAAATTGATTTTAAGTACAACGGCGATCATACCAAAATAGCGCCGATATTGATACATGGCGATGCTTCTGTAGCGGGCCAGGGTATTGTATATGAAGTTTTACAAATGGAAAAACTGGATGGCTACCGCACAGGCGGCACCATTCACCTGGTTATTAATAACCAGATTGGTTTTACCACCAACTTTATTGATGCCCGCTCAAGTACTTATTGTACCGATGTGGCAAAAACGGTTTTATCGCCGGTTTTCCATGTTAATGGTGATGATGTCGAGGCTTTGGCCTATGTAATTAACATGGCTATGGAGTATCGTCAGGTTTTTCATGACGACGTGTTTATAGATATATTATGTTACCGCCGGTATGGCCACAATGAGGCGGATGAGCCTAAGTTTACCCAGCCTGTATTGTACAAAGCTATTGAGGCGCATCCAAATCCGCGCGAGGTTTATTTGAGCAAGCTAATGGCCGAAGGCGTTATTAATGATGCCGAGGTAAAGGAAATGGAGAAGGATTTCCGCGGCTTATTGCAGCAAGAGCTGAACGAGTCAAAAGCGGAAGACAAGTTTACAGAATCTATACCCATGTTTGCAGGTGCCTGGAACGGATTACACCTAGCTACCGATGCGGATTTTAACGTGCCTGTAAATACAGCTATATCTAAAGATGAACTATTAACTATTGGTAAAAAAATAACAGACCTGCCTAAAGGCAAAGAGTTTTTCAAGAAAATTGAAAAGCTGTTTGAAGAACGCAGCAAAATGGTTAACACTACCCAAACTTTTGATTGGGCCATGGGCGAGTTAATGGCTTATGGTAGTTTATTAAAAGATGGCCACCCGGTGCGTTTAAGCGGCGAGGATGTGAAGAGGGGTACTTTCTCGCACCGCCACGCGGTATTAACACTGGCCGATTCGGAAAACGAATACACGCCGCTGGATACTATAGGCGGCGGAAAATTCAGCATATATAATTCATTATTATCAGAATATGGTGTTTTAGGTTTTGAATATGGCTATGCCCTGGCAAATCCTAACGCGTTAACTATATGGGAAGCACAGTTTGGCGATTTCTTTAACGGCGCGCAAACCATTGTTGATCAATACATAGTAAGTGCCGAAACCAAATGGCAACGGGGGAATGGCCTGGTAATGTTATTGCCTCATGGTTATGAGGGCCAGGGTCCTGAGCATTCATCAGCACGTATTGAGCGTTTTATGGAGCTTTGTGCCGATAATAATATCCAGGTAGCAAATTGTACCACTCCGGCTAACTTCTTCCACATATTGCGTCGCCAGCTGGCCCGCGATTTCCGCAAGCCATTAATTATATTTACACCAAAGAGCTTATTGCGTAATCCTAAATGTGTATCGCCTCTGGCAGATTTCACTGATGACACTTTTAAAGAGGTTATAGATGATACTTACGCGGATGCTAAAAAAGTTAAACGCGTACTGTTCTGCTCTGGCAAGATATATTATGATTTGTTAGAGAAACAACAGGTTGATGAGCGTAAAGATATAGCCATAGTTCGTTTGGAGCAATTGTATCCAACACCAGTACAACAGTTAGCCAAAATCAGGGCTAAATACAACAAGGCGACCGATTTTATATGGGTACAGGAAGAGCCTGAGAACATGGGCGCATGGCCGTACCTGTATCGTAAATCACGTACAGAAGAAGCTTTGAAATTTGATATTATATCACGTAACGAAAGCAGCAGTACAGCTACCGGCTTCGCCAAACAGCATGCGGCGCAGCAATTATATATAATATCAAAAGCTTTTGAATCGCCTGCAGGCAAAAAATTAAAAGATACAGTTAAGAAAACAGCCGAAAAAATGGCTGTTGCCGGAGCTGATTAATAGCTTTACAACTTATAGAGATATGACAACTTTTAAAAAGTTGTCATATCTTTCATCTATAAAACTTACAACTAACCAAAATGAGTTTAGAAATTAAAGTTCCGCCGGTAGGCGAATCAATTACAGAGGTAACCTTATCAAGCTGGCTAAAAAAAGACGGCGATACCGTAGCGATGGATGAAGCCATTGCCGAACTGGAATCTGATAAAGCTACTTTTGAGCTTACTGCCGAAAAAGCGGGCGTATTAAAAACAATAGCAAAAGAGGGTGATGTTTTAGCCATCGGCGCTATTGTTTGCAGTATTGAGGATGGAGGAGGAGCCGCCGCGGCACCTGCACCTAAGGCTGAAGCTGCACCTGCCGCAAAAGCAGAGGCCGCGCCGGTTGCTGCCGTTGCCGAAAAAGGAACTACATACGCGTCGGGCACACCATCGCCTGCTGCTGCAAAAATATTAGCCGAAAAAGGCGTTGATCCGGCTGCTCTAACAGGTACAGGCGTTAACGGCCGTATCACTAAAGAGGATGCATTATCAATAGATAAGGCTTCAGAAAATCCACAAAACAGACCAGCTGTAGCTGCTGCACCGGCTCCTGCGCCCGCCACCCCTGTAAAGGTTGGCGAAAGAAGTGAGCGCCGCGAAAAAATGTCGCCATTGCGTAAAACAGTTGCCAGACGCCTGGTTGCCGTTAAAAACGAAACAGCAATGTTAACTACTTTTAACGAAGTGGATATGTCGCCAATAATGGAGATACGCAGTAAATACAAAGATAAATTTAAAGAAAAACATGGTGTTGGCTTAGGCTTTATGTCGTTCTTCACCAAAGCGGTTACCGAGGCGTTAAAAGAATGGCCTTCGGTTGGCGCACGTATAGAGGGCGAAGAAGTAATATATAGCAACTTTACCGATATTTCTATAGCAGTGTCTGCCCCTAAAGGATTGGTGGTGCCGGTTATCCGCAACGCGGATGGCATGAGCCTTGCCGAAATTGAAAAAGCGGTAGTAGCTTTAGCAGGAAAGGCCCGCGACAATAAATTATCATTAGAAGAAATGACCGGCGGAACATTTACCATCACCAACGGTGGTGTGTTTGGTTCTATGCTGTCAACACCTATCATTAACTCGCCGCAATCGGCTATTTTAGGTATGCATAACATTATTGAGCGCCCTGTAGCCGTAAACGGCCAGGTAGTTATCCGCCCTATGATGTACGTAGCCTTATCTTACGATCACCGCATTGTTGATGGCCGTGAATCGGTAAGCTTCCTGGTAAGGGTTAAACAGTTGCTGGAAGATCCTGCAAGGTTGTTGTTAGGCGTGTAATTAATTCTATTTTTAATAACAAAAAAGCCCGGTTTTTCCGGGCTTTTTTGTTATTAAATATTTTACAAAGCCCTCTTCAACGCCATAATATACCCCACATGCAACCCATCATGAAACGGCAAAAAATTAACGGCTTCGTTAATGTTATTTATCTCCACACCATAGCGGGTTGTCCAGGGTGTATAGTTGACGAACAGGTTATTTTTAATATCTATCTCTAATTGGTCGATAGTTGATATCAATAGCTCTTTTATAGTTTCCAGTTCGGCAGCATCAATAAACTTTTCGGGTTTGGTATCGGGCTTGTAGGTCATGAAAAAAGCTTCATCTATTATGGTATCTATTCCGGCGCGCCTATAGCATAAACCTTGCTGCGCGGCAATCATATGCGCCAGGTTCCAGGCTATGTTATTATTAAAACCCGCGGGAATTTTATTTAGTTGCTCAATAGTAAGCTCTTCGGTAAGCTTAACCAGGCTAAGCCTCGGCATTTTTATTATTTCGATTGATTTGGTCATGGGTGTAATATTATTTTTTCAATATTACGCAAAAGGCGTAAGAATGACGCGGACAAGACGCATAGAAACACCACAAGTTAAGTTACTTTTGATGACCAAATAAATCACAAATGAGAAACCTTAACCTATCTGAAAGAATAAAAGAATTGCGTACCCAGTTAGGCTATTCTCAGAACGAATTAGCCGATAATGCCAGGTTAAGCCTACGCACCGTACAACGAATAGAAAATGGCGAAGCAAAACCAAGAGGCTTTACGCTGCAAAGCCTGGCCGGAGCATTAAATATTACCCCTGCAGAATTAACCGTTTGGGAAGAGAAAAGCGATAAACTATTCCTTGTTATCTTCAATTTATCGGCATTAAGCTTTTTGATGTTCCCCTTTCTTGGGGTATTCGTTCCGTTAATATTATGGGCGATGAAAAAGAACAAGGTTAAAAATGTTGGCGATATGGGCAGAAACTTACTTAATTTCCAGATCACCTGGTGTATTTTGCTAATAGTTGGTTACTTGTGCCTAATTGCAAATGCACATTGGGGTGGGGCAGGCGCAAAGGAAATTTTTTATTTTTTATTTTTTGCAGGCATCTTATACCTGATAAATTTTGTAAGTATAGTTATAAATGCCATAAGGGTACTGTATGAAAAACCTGGGAGATACTTTATGGCGGTTAGATTTTTAAAATAACTTTTAAGCAACAGGTTTTATACCTTTACGACAAAAAATCTGTTGTTATATAATGCCCGATAATGCTGTAAATAATTCCGTTCAGTCTGATAAACCAATATGGTATTTTTTAATATGCTGGACAGTTTTAAATCTTATACAAGCTTACACTCTTGAGCTTCATGCCGACGAAGCTTACTACTGGATATATTCGCGCTTTTTAGACTGGGGTTATTTTGATCATCCGCCTATGGTGGCCCTGTTTATACGGGCAGGCGATAGTATAATGCATAACGAGTTGGGTTTGCGCCTCATCACCATCATAGCCAGCAGCGCTTCTGTTTACATATTATGGCTCATTCTTAAAAAATACGCAGTTGATGTATGGGCGTTTATACTGATTGTATCGGGCACGCTCATATTTCATATTTATGGCTTTACTACTACGCCGGATGCGCCGCTGTTCTTTTTCGCAGTGCTGTTTTACTACTTCTACCAAAAATATATTGATGAGGATAAGTGGTCGCTGGCGCTAATATTAGGAGTAATTGTGGCCTGTATGCTATATAGTAAATACCATGCGGTATTGCTGGTTACATTTACCGTTATAAGTAACATTAGGTTATTAAAGCGACCATCGTTTTATTTAATTGTGGTATTGGCTGTTGTATTATACATACCACATATTTTATGGCAAATAAATCATGGCTATCCATCTATTAATTATCATTTGTACGAGCGATCTGCAGCCAGGTACAATCCCTCCAACAGCTGGTTATATATCCCCGGGCAGTTGTTAATGGCCGGCCCAATCATTAGCTGGTTTGTATTTTACAGTGCTTTCAGCATTAAAATTAAGGATGCCTTTACCAGGTGTTTACTGGTAAACGGCATTGGCACATTTATATTCTTTTTCCTGTCCACCTTTAGGGGCGAGGCCCAACCGCACTGGACACTAATAGCCTTTGCGCCGCTGGTTATGCTGGCATTAATAAAATTCAAACAGGCAAATATAAAGTTGACATGGTTTTACAGGGTCGCGTTAATCAACATGGCCATAATTGTATTGTTTAGGATAAGTATCATATTTTCGCTTCCATTTGTTTTACAGATAGGGCAGATAAAAAGTTATTTCGGTTTTAAACAATGGGCGCATGTGGTACACCAAAAAGCAGGTAATGCCTATGTTATTATGGATAACGGTTTCCAGGACCCATCTAAGTATGATTACTACACCAATACACTAAAAGGTTTTTCATACGATTCGAGATACTATCGCTTAACCCAGTTTGATATTTGGCCCATCGAAGAGAAAATGCAGCACCAGCGTGTATTGCATTTAATTGATTCGGCAAATACTGTTACCACCGATTCTATAAAAACACAAAACTGGAGCTGGTATGTTGAGTGGGTAGATGATTTACGTACCTATCAAAAGGTAAAGATCGAGACAGCCGACCATCAATTAAAATTACATTCAGGCGAAAAAAGGCATATTGATTTAACCATTACAAATCCATATCCTTACGGCATAAATTTTAGCAATATTGGTGCTAAGCATGAAGTAGTGTTTGGCGCCTGTTTTTTTAGGAATGATGGTATAATATCATTGCAGCGGGGCGATGATAGTTTTAATAACATCAGTTTAAAACCCGGTGAAAGCACGCATTTCACCTTCCATTTAATCGCACCGCAAAAAGGCAAGTACGAAATGATGTTTTCTATACGTACCACGCCGTTTGAAGGGAGCAAGAATAGCCGGGTTATTGATCTGGAAGTTGAATAAAAAAGATATCTATGTTTAAAAAGGTTTACATACTCCTTATAATTTCGGCAATAACAAGTACAGCGGCTATTGCACAGCAAAATCTGGACATTAATTTTAACGGACTTGGGTTTTTAGATAACCGGGAGTATAAAGCCTTTATACCGCGTTCGCGTACCTATTCGGGTACACGTACGTCTATTGATTTTGGATTGAACTTGGATAGCTTAAATCACTTTATTGTAGGCGCCAACGCGCTGCATGAGTTTGGTGCCATTCCGTTTTTTGGTAAGGTAGACCCGGTAGCATACTATAAATACACCGGTAAAAACTGGAATTTTTATGCAGGCGAATTTCCGCGCGAAGGCTTATTAACTGATTATCCCCGTGCTTTATTAAATGATACCCTGCTTTATTACCGCCCAAATGTAGAAGGCTTACTGGCCCGCTACCAAAACGAAAACTTTACAGAAACCGGCTGGATAGATTGGGTAAGCAGACAAACGGTTACCCAGCGCGAGCAGTTTTTATTTGGATTTTCGGGTAAATATAAGCCAAATACCTATGGGCCATTTTATGTATCGCATTATTTTTTGCTGATGCATGATGCTGGTGCAGAGGTATTATTACCTAACGACCACATTAGCGATAACGGCGGTGGTATGGTAAAACTGGGATTAGATTTTAGTCATAAAACGGTTTTTGATTCCCTGTCGTTTGAAGCCGGGGGGTTATTCTCTTTAGAGCGGGAGCGTGGCGTAGATGGCTTTAAAACACCGGCAGGGTTTGTGTTTACTGCATACCTTGGCTATCATCGTTTTGCGTTATACGAAGAGTTTTACCACGGACAAGGCAGCCATATTAATTATGGCGACTCATACTACTCCAAACCAACCTATAACCGTATAGATGTTATTTACACCCCCTTTAAATTCAAAAACATAAAAGGGCAGTTTATAGCCAGTTTCCATTTCTCGCCGGGATACTTGAATGATAATCAGGAAGCTTTTAGAATAAGCTATGATTTGGGTAGGAAAGTATTGAAGAGGTTTAGTGCGGATTAAGTAATAGCGGGTATCCGAAAGATTGATTTGTCATTCTGAACATAATGTTTATACTTATTGATTAAATAAGATCCTTCACTACATTCAGGATGACAAAAGGTATTTTTAAAATCTTTCGAATACTCCTAATATATAATCCCGACGCGCTCTAATTCTTCTCAATACTCCCGCTGCCGGTTTTTGATTTAGAAACACTCTTTGGGTTGCCGCTATAATGCACATCGCCCGAGCCGGTAACGCTGGCCTCAAGGTTGCCGTTTACATTTACAGAAGCATCGCCTGATCCGCCAACATGTGCCACTGCATTTACAGTAACAAGATCGCGGCCCGAATAATCGCCAGAGCCTGTTACACTTATTTTTGAATTGTCTGCACGGCCCCAAACTTTAATATCACCAGATCCGGTAATATCGCTAACTAGGGTCTTTACGTTAATTTTGCCATTAATATCACCAGACCCGGTTAACGCCAGGCGCAAAGTGTTAGCATTTACTCCTTCTTTAAAAAACACATCGCCAGAACCGGTAAGGGCTATGCTGTTAACGTCTTTAATGGTAACATAAATAACTATCTTTCTGTTACCACCGCCAAACAGGTTGCCCCAGCTAAAGTGGTCCTTGCTGAAAATGTTTAATGTGCCGCCCCTAACTTCGGTAGCAATATGGCGTATTATATTAGCGGGTGCTTCTACCTTAACAGATTCTGTTGCCCCCTGGGTAATATATACATTAAATGAGCCGGAAACGTCAACCGCGTGAAAGCCTGTAAGGTGGCGATCCTGGATTTCGTTGCTGTTTACATTAGCGTTTGCAAAAGTTTGCCCTGCGCCTGTAACCAGTACCAGCGCAATAAAAATTTTGATCAATTTCATGGTAGTTATGTTTAGTTTTTGTATAGGACGTTAGATTTATGAAAAACGTTACACCCAAATCAAAATTAGTCAACAATTACACCAACATAATAATTAAAGGTATCAACCTCTAAATTATCTTTAGTAATACCGTCAATACCTACCGGGGTAAAAACCCCTTTTCCGGGTTTAATAAATTTATACTCGCCGCCTTTGATCTTAACTTTTAACGGCATATTAAATCCAAATGCATCTGCAATATATTTAGCGTTTAGTTTGCCGTTAATAGTGGCAAACTCCACTATCGGCAGATGAGGATAATGCAGGTACTGATCAAAAACAGGCAGTAAATTTATGCCGGCCTTATCGCTTATGTACCTGGTAATATCGTCATAAGTAACCGTTTGGTGATAAAAGGTTTTGTTTAAGCCACGTAATATACCGCGCCATTTTTCATCATCATTAATAATAGTTCTTATCATATTTAAAATCACAGAGCCTTTATTATACATATCGCCGGAGCCTTCCTTGTTCACGTTATATGGCCCAACTACAGGTGTTGTATTTTGTATAGATTTGCGTAAGCCATTAACATATTCCTGGCCCTTCTGTTTATCAGCTGTGTTTTCAATAAACAACGATTCAGAATAATCGGTAAAGCTTTCATGTATCCACATGTCGCCAATATCTTTGGATGTTATATTATTACCGAACCATTCGTGCCCGCTTTCGTGTACGATGATGTAATCCCAGGTTAATCCTAATCCTGTACCCGAAAGATCAATGCCACTTGGATTACCCCGGTTAGCGGCATAATAGCCATTAACGTAATGGTTGCCATAAGCCACAGCGCTTTGATGCTCCATGCCCAGGTGTGGTGTTTCAACCAGTTTATAACCATCTTCATACCACGGATACGGGCCAAACCAATACTCAAATGCTTTTAACATGCGCGGTACGTTTGCCGCAAATTGTTTTTTAGCTTTTTCAAGGTTATATTGCAGTACCCAAAAATCAGTAGTCAGCTTGCCTTTTTCGCCATTATAAACTTCAGAGAAATGCGCATAATCTGCAATGTTGGCGGCTACATCATAGTTATTTATAGGGTTAGCCACAAACCAATCAAACCGGGTATAGCCATCTTTCAGGTCGGTTACTTTACGTAAACGGCCGTTTGATACGTCTTTCAATCCCTTAGGTACGCTAATGCTTATCAGGATACTGTCAACCTCATCAGCCTGCTGGTCTTTATTGGGCCACCAGATACTTGCACCTACACCCTGGCAGGCTGTAGCCACCCATGACTTGCCCAGCGAATCCGTTTTGTAAACTACGCCACCATCCCAGGGCGCATTTTTAGCAATGGTTGGGTTGCCCGAGTAGTAAACCGTAAACTCATCTTTGCTACCCTTTGTTATGGTTTGAGGGAAGGTTACAAAAACCGCATTAAACTCGCGGGTATAGGGCAGTTCTTTTCCCTTATAAACAACTTTTTCAACCGTAAGGTTGGCAAACAGGTCAAACTGCAATTTGGTAAAATCCTGCGTAGCAGTAAACTTAAACTGGTTGCTGCCGCTGATGAATTTTTTATCGATGTCAAATTTCACATCCAGGTGATAATAATTAATATCATAGCAGGTACGCAAGGGCGTAAGATAACCGCGCAAAGAATCAGCGCGGGTAAATTTCTCCTTAGGAACCATAAGTTGGGCCCGTGTTGCAAGTGGTAATAATAAGGTGGCTAAAATAAAGAGCCTGTTTAGTTTCATTTTAATTTATTTAGATGAATGCAATTTAATATAAATTATTATGGCTCAAGTACGGTAACCTTTACGCTTGACGGCGCAGCTGCATCATGATAGATCCTGATGGTAGCTTTTTGAAAGTCCGAGTCCTTAGCTTTATAAATATCGACAAATTTTTGCGGGTTGCGGTCGCCAAGCGGGAACCACGTGTTTTGTATCTGTATCATAATGCGGTGGCCCTTTTTAAAGGTATGGCCAACATCGGGCAAATCATACTTTATATTAGTAACCTTACCCGGTACAAATGCTTCCGGGTGCTCAAACGAATTACGGAAACGGCCCCTGAATATTTCACCGCGTATAAGCATCTGGTAACCACCCATAACCGCGTTTTTGGTGTATGGGGTTGGATCGGTATTAGGGAAATCATCCGGGAAAACGTCAATCAGTTTCACTACATAATCCGCATCAGTACCTGTGGTTGACGAGAATAGGTTTGCCATAACCGGGCCGGTTAAAGTGATATCTTCTGTCAAAGCATCTGTTTGATAAGTTTTAACATCAGGCCTCCGCGATGCAAAGCGTTGATCGTCCAGCATATACTCGCGGGTACGAGCCTGCTGCACGCCATCCTGGTAAGGTACCGGTGTGGCCGGGTCGCTTACATACTCGTCAAAGCTTGTTGCAGCTTTTGGTGCGGTGAACGACAGTTTGCCGTTAGCCTGCAGGTAAATAGTTTTTTCGACCGTATTTTTTGGCGGCCATGTAGCAAACTTATGCCATTTGTTTTCGCCGCTGATAAATATAGTAGCTTCAGGCAGATCCATTTTGCCTTTATCTTTTAGGTAATAATTAAAAAATGGCAACTGCACATTTTCCTGGAACCACAAACTGGCATTCGATTCAAAATCCTGGTCGCCAAAGTAACGGCCCTCGCTGCGTTCCCAGCCACCGTGGTACCATGGCCCCAATACCAGCATGTTTTTAGCTCCGGGGTTTTGTTTTTCTATCGCTTTATAAACCTTTTGTGCGCCATAAGCATCCTCTGCATCAAAAAATCCGCCAACTGTTAATACGGCTGGCTTAATGTTGGTTAAATGGGGCAATATGCTCATCCGTTGCCAAAACGAATCGTAGTTAGGGTGGTTCATCATATCATCCCAAAACTTAACCGAGTCGCCCAGGTATTTCTTTTTAAAATTAGGCAGGGCACCCATTTCAAGGTAAAATTTATAATTGTCCTTATAAGTATTGGGTATCCCGTTCAAATAACGGGGCACTGGTTTTGGCCTCGGTACACCAAAGGCGGTCAGGAACGCAAAAGCATCCATCTCAAAAAATACACCGTTATGGTGAAAGTCGTCACCCTTGAACCATTCGGTAACCGGTGCCTGTGGCGATACTGCTTTTAAAGCCGGGTGGGCATTTGGTAAAGAAGCGGTCGAGTAAAAGCCCGGGTAGGAAATACCTTCTATACCTACACGGCCATTATTATTTGGCAGATTTTTTATCAGCCAGTCAATAGTGTCGTAAGTATCGGTACTTTCGTCGGTTTTTACGCCTGCTTTTTTAGCAACAGCATCTATTTGCGGGCGCACATTTATAAAATCGCCTTCGCTCATATATCGGCCGCGCACATCCTCATAAACAAAAATAAAACCCTCGTGGGTTAAGGCAGTATCTTGCCCTAACGAGTTTTTATAAGTAGCACCATAAGGGCCCGCGCTATAAGGCGTGCGGGTCATGAGGATAGGAAATTTCTGACTTTTGTCTTTGGGTGAATAAATGGTGCAAAACAGTTTTGCGCCATCGCGCATGGGTATCATTTGTTCTGTTTTAACGTAATGGTCTTTAACGTAGGCAGCTTCAGCTGTAGCAGCGGGAGACATTTGAGCGCTGCGCTGGGCATAAATACCGGTAAAGCACGTTACCAGGCAAATTGCGAGGAGTAGTCTTTTCATTGTTTTAAGAGATCAGTTTGAAAGGCTAATTTAATTAAACTGATGCATTTAAATAATAAGATGTAATGTTTTTTATTATTTCTGTGCGATAAGCGGTTTTTTTTATAAAAACTAAGTCAACTAATCACTAATTAACTAATCTCTAATTGCTATTTTACTTAACTTTGCGCCACAAAAAAGTACTACTATGCAATATGATGTTATCGTTATAGGTTCTGGTCCGGGTGGTTATGTAGCCGCTATACGTTGTGCCCAGCTTGGTTTAAAAACAGCTTGTATTGAAAAATACGCTACTTATGGAGGCACCTGCCTAAATGTGGGCTGTATTCCTTCAAAAGCATTATTGGATTCGTCCGAACATTTTTACAACGCCGGCCATGCTTTTGCAACACATGGCATCAACCTAAGTAATTTAAAGGTTGATATAGCCCAGATGATGAAACGCAAGGCAGATGTAGTAACTAAAAATACCGCGGGTATCAGCTTTTTATTTAAAAAGAATAAAATAGACGGTTACCAGGGCATGGGTTCTTTTAAAGATAAAAACACCATCATTATCACCAAACAAGATGGTACTACCCAGGAAATAACCGGCGCAAACATTATTATCGCTACCGGTTCAAAACCATCAAGCCTGCCATTTATTAAGATAGATAAGAAACGTATTATAACCTCTACAGAGGCATTGTCTCTTCCGGAAATACCTAAGCACCTCATATTAATTGGCGGCGGTGTTATTGGTTTAGAGCTGGGCTCTGTTTATGCACGGTTAGGTGCAAAGGTGTCTGTAATTGAATTTATGGATGGCATTATCCCAACTATGGATAAAAGCCTGGGTAAAGAATTACAAAAGGTATTACAAAAACAAGGCATGGAGTTTTACCTGGGCCATAAAGTTACCGGCGCTACGGTAAAAGGTAAAGAAGTAACCGTTACGTTCGATTCGCCGCAGGGCGAAAAGAAAGAGCTGAAAGGCGATTATTGCCTGGTAGCTGTTGGGCGTGTTGCTTATACCGATAGTTTAGGATTAGATAAAATTGGTATTACCGTTGAAGAGCGCGGCCGTAAAATTACTGTTGATGAGCATATGCAAACCAGCGTTAAAGGTGTTTATGCCATAGGCGATGTGATACGTGGCGCTATGCTTGCTCACAAAGCCGAAGATGAAGGCACTTATGTAGCCGAATCTATTGTAGGACAAAAACCACATATCAATTACAACCTGATACCGGGCGTAGTTTATACCTGGCCGGAAGTTGCGGCAGTGGGCCAAACCGAGGAGCAGTTAAAAGAAAAGGGAGTAAAATATAAAACAGGTTCGTTTCCGTTCCGTGCAAGTGGCAGGGCGGTAGCCAGTGGTGATATGGATGGTTTTGTAAAAGTATTGGCTGATGCCGCTACTGACGAAATTTTAGGCGTACACATGATTGGCCCGCGGGCCGCGGATATGATAGCTGAAGCTGTTGTAGCCATGGAGTACCGTGCCAGCGCCGAAGATATATCACGCATTAGCCACGCGCACCCAACCTATACAGAAGCCATGCGTGAGGCTTGTTTGGCCGCTACGGATAACAGGCCAATACATATTTAAATTTGTGAGCAACTTATGCTTATTAGAAACTTTGATTTTCTAATAAGCATAAGATAAGGCTTAAAATTGGTGAAAAGCGTCAGACACAAACTCCAATACTTTGGGTAATGACGCGCGCCAGTAGGTCCAGGTGTGGCCGCCGTCGCGTATCCTGAATTCATGCGGTATTTCTTTTTTGCGCATAGCGATATGTACCAGCGCATTCCCTTCATATAAAAAATCATCATCGCCATCATCAATATACCAGCGCACAGCTTTCTTTTGGCTATCGGGCATGTTGTTTACCAGCGCTAATACACTATGGCGGTTATAATAATTAGCAATGGTTGAATCGGCAAGGTTAGGATTATTTCTTCTATACGTTATGCGCGCTTCGTCCAAAGTAAATGGCCCAACGGCCGCGCTTAACGGGCATGCAGATGAGAATAATTCAGGATGATGCAAAGCATACATAAATGTGCCGCCACCACCCATAGACAAACCAGCTACCGCACGCGAGCGTTTGTCTGTTTTAGCACGATATTTCTTTTCTATAAAAGGTATCAGTTCCTGGAAGAAAAAATCTTCATAGTTCCAATCGCCCTTAATATCATTAAAATAACCACGACGACCGGTATTGCCATCAGGCATTACAATTATCATAGGTGTGGCTGTGCCATCAGCAATGGCTTTATCAGTAATATTTAACACTTCGCCAAAAGTTACCCATCCGGTTTGGTCATCGCCCGATCCATGCAATAAATATAACACGGGATAAGTGCGGTTAGATGTCTCATAATCGGGCGGTAAGTAAATGGCAAATTTGCGGTCGCTTTTTAATATTTTGCTGGGTAAGCTCAGGTTGTCAAAAACTTTACCGGTTTGCGCAAAAGTTACAAAAGGAAATAGCAATGCTATTAATACAAGTAATTTCTTCATTGTGTTTAATTGGTTAGGCCAATAGTTGAGGACATTGACCCGATAAATTTAATATAAAAAACTAAATTTAACTATGCCATCTGTCTCTATCATTAGAAATGACATTAGTGGATATTCAAAATCTCATTACCTTTACTCCTATAAATGGCTAAACAAACCGATGCACTCTATACCCGATGGCTGTACCTTTTTATAGGCATTGCGGTTGCTGTAAATTTTAGCGCGTTATTTGTCCCCATAACCGGCCCGGATGGTACATTATATGCCTCAATAGCCAAAACCATGGTGCAACGCAATAATTATGTGGAGCTGTTTGCTTATGGTAAAGATTGGCTGGATAAGCCGCATTTTCCGTTTTGGATAATCGCGTTTTTCTTTAAATGTTTCGGGTTTAAAACCTGGGCCTATAAGCTGCCAGCCATACTTTTTTTGTTGATGGGCGCGGTTTATACCTATTTGTTTGGTAAGGCATTATATAATAAACAAATTGGCTTATGGGCCGTACTGATATTGCTTACCGCGCAGCATATTGTGCTGTCTGACAATGATGTACGTGCAGAGCCTTATTTAACCGGGCTTATTATAGCTGCCGTTTATCATTTTTATAAAGCGCATACCGGCAATAATTACCGGCATTTATTATTTGGCTGCCTGTTTACTGCCTGTGCCATCATGACCAAAGGCATGTTTGCCCTAATACCAATAGGCGGGGCCATTGCCGGGCAATTTATACTAACCAAACAATGGAAACAGCTTTTTAATTTAAGATGGCTCGTTGCCGCTATATTGATACTGATCTTTATCCTGCCCGAACTTTATTGCCTTAACCAGCAATTTGACCTGCACCCCGAAAAGTTAATATTTGATAAACATAATGTATCAGGTATAAGGTTCTTTTTTTGGGATAGCCAGTTTGGCCGTTTTTTTAATACCGGCCCAATCAAAGGTAATGGCGATCCGACATTTTTTGTGCATACCACGCTATGGGCGTTTTTGCCATGGTCGTTGTTGTTATTTGCGGCTGTATTTCAGTTCATAAAAAGGGGTAGTAAACAAGTACAGACTACCGAGTGGTATTGCTTATGCGGATCATTGTTAACGTTTTTATTATTCTCTGCCTCAAAGTTTCAGTTGCCGCATTATTTAAATATTGTATATCCGTTCTTCGCTATTTTAACAGCGCAGTATTTATATAATGTGCGGCTTCCAAAAAGTGTAAAGGCTATCCGTATTACACAAACCATCATTATAATTTTGCTGTTGTTGGTGATAGGGGCGCTGCACTATTTTTATCAACCCGAAACATTTACAGTTGCCATTGGCATTTGTTTACTGATTCTGTTTATTGCATTGCTTTTTTTACCACAGGTTATAACTACAAATGTTATTAGCAGGATAATTTTACAAACGCTGTTAGCGTCATTCCTGATTAATATATATCTGAATCAGGTGTTTTATACTTCGTTATTGCATTACCAGTCGGGCAGCGAAGCCGCCGTTTGGATTAATCAGCATAATCCTCAAAAAATGCCGGTGGTACAGGTAAATGATGATTATATATCGGCGATGAACTTTTATATTGAGGGGCCAATAACAACAATTAATGCGGATGGAAATGGACATATTCCTCCACAGCCATTTATATTATATGCTACTGCTGATGGCATAAAAGACCTGTTGGCTAAAAGATGGAAGATACAGCCACTTAAAACCTTTAAGCGATACTGGATAAGCCGGTTAAAACCTTCATTTTTAAATAAGGCTACAAGAGAGAAAGAATTGACAGAAATGGAAGTAGTTATAGTAACACCAATACAATAAATTTTAGAAAGCTATTTTAAAAGTGTGAAAAGGCGCTTCAAAAGTATACTTGAGGTTATAGTTATACTGGCTGCAAATATTTTTAGCTATTGTTAATCCCAAACCGGTACCATCAGAACTTTTGCCTTTTTTAAACCTTTCAAATATCTCAGTATTATTTAGCGCGTCGTTTTCGCCGGTATTTTGAAATATGAGTTTATTGTGGGTAAGCCTTATATATATTTTACCATTTGTTTGATTGTGCTTTATGGAGTTGTTAAACAAGTTGTTAATTAATATCTCAATTAAATACCTGCTTGCAGTAATTTCCTTGTCTTCAAGCAGATGTATTAATTCAATACCCTTATTTTGGGTAAGCTCCTGGAACTGGCGTTCTTTTTCAAGTATTACATCTTTTAAGTTAAATGTAGCGTTATCCTGTATCAGGTCATTATCAATTTTAACCAGCAATAAAAGTGATTGGTTTAAGCGCGAAAGCTTATTGGTTGCTGCATATATATCGGTGATCTGGGCAAACTGCTCGGCCTTTAATTTTTCATCCTGTATTAAAGTATCCAGTTTCGAAGTAATCACCGCTATAGGGGTAAGCATTTCGTGCGATGCGTTTTCGGTAAAAGTTTTAAGATTTTGATAATCATTTTTAACCCTTGATGACATAATTATCACCGCATCATTTAATTCCTTAAATTCATCTATGTTAGTTTTACTTAAATTAAGGCCGTTGGTATCAGCAATATTAAATGATTTTAATTGCTGTAAAATATGATAAAATGGCTTCCATAAACCATTAAGCACATACTTGTTGGTTATAGCCAGTATGCCCAATAAAAATACAGTAAGCCCTAGTGTAATAATAATAATTAACTGGGTTAAGTGCTTTGAGCCTTCTTTAGATTGGGCTACAGTTAATATGTAATTTTCGCCCTTTACTGAAATTAGAGCCTTTACTGCTCTGCCGGGTTTAATCTTATATTTTATGCCCCCGTTTTCGCTGTCAGCGTCTCTTTGGGCCACATGATACGGAATATCATAAAAGCTCTTTTCAATTAATTTTTGATCTGTTTTAGTGAGGGTAGTTTGATCTCCGTTAAAATCAAGCTGTTTAGGCAGGTGCTGATTAAGATTTATATAATCTGTTATCTCATCCAGTTCTTCTGTCAGGTCGCGGTCAAGCTGTTTGTTAACAATATAATTTATTGTAGTGTAATAAATAAAACCCGCAATAAACAATACTAAAAAAGTAATGATCAACGTAGCCTTATTATATTGTGAAGCTAACTTCATGTTATAAAAATTTGTAACCTACTCCGTAAACAGATTTTATGTAATCTTTATGCGCGGCTTCCATTAATTTTTTGCGAATGTTTTTAATATGGGTATAAATAAAATCAAAACTATCAACCAAATCAATTTCATCGCCCCATAAATGTTCGGCAATGGCGTTTTTGGATATAACTTTTCCTTTATTGGCTATAAAATATAATAGCATATCATACTCTTTACGGGTAAGTATAATGTTTATTGAATTCACTTCAACCTCACGTGCAAGTAAGTTTATACTAATTAGGTCGTAGTTTAATGTGTTTGTAGTATTAAAAGCCTTTCGCCTGAAAATGGCATCTATTCTTGCTTTTAACTCGGCCAGGTGGAACGGTTTGGTCAGGTAATCATCGGCCCCAAGGTTTAACCCTTTTATTTTATTGTCTAACGAGTTTCGTGCCGAAATTATTAACACACCTTCATTTTTACCATTTGCTTTTAAATGCTCCAATAAAGTAAAACCTTCGCCATCGGGTAAACCAATATCCAGCAATATACAGTCATATTGATAAAGTGTAACTTTACTGATAGCAGCCGCCAGACTGCTGCAGCTTTCACATATAATTCCCTCAACGGTAAAATATCGTTCTATACTTTCCCTAAGACCTTGCTCGTCTTCTATTATCAGCAGCTTCAAAAAATATATTTTTTTATAAATATAGCAATTGAATTTGAGGAAAATTTGAAGTAAACATGATGATAGAAAAACTGCCCGTTAATAAATAAATTCTATTTTTGCCGCTCTATGGATATTACACTAAAAAACAAATACGACAGCATTATTTTCGACCTGGATGGTACACTTTGGGATAGCTCGGCAAATGTTGTGCTGGCCTGGCAGGGAGCCAAAGATCAGGTAGATTATGTTAAAGAAGATTTTACCCAGCCCATGATACATTCCATTACGGGAATGACTTACAAGGCTATTTTTGAAACCCTGCTTCCGTATCTTACCGACGAACAGCGCGAGGATTTTAAAGCTATAGCTTCGAAAAAGGAACTGGAAATTTTATATGAAAAAGGCGGCGAGCTTTATCACGGGTTAGAGGAAGCCCTGCAATATCTTTCAAAAAAATACAAGCTATTTATAGTTAGTAATTGCCAAAGCGGGTACATTGAGGTGTTTTTTAAAATTAGCGGTTTGGAGCATTACTTTATGGGCCACCAATGTTACGGCACTAAAAATATGCCTAAGGCCGATAATATAAGAGATATTATAACCGACCATAACCTTAGCGCCCCGGTTTATATAGGCGATACCATGGGCGATTATAATGCTGCAACCCAAGCCGGTGTGCCATTTATTTTTGCTGATTACGGGTTTGGGGTAGTTGAGAAAAATCAGGTAGCAACCATTTCTAAGTTGAGTGAGCTTACGGCATTGCTGTAGGAGAAAAGTTGTTTGATGATCTGCTCATCAAAGTCCTCTCCTTTGGAGAGGATTTAGGTGAGGCCACAAACATTTCCTGATACCTACAGTTATTTTATAAACCATATACGGTTATGAAAATTTCAAAATATCTGCACTCCTGTTTGGTGTTTGAACTAGACGGGCACAAACTATTGTTCGATCCGGGTAAGTTTACTTTTGCCGAAGGTATAGTAACGCCTGATAGGTTTGCTGATGTAAACAGCATAATTATTACCCATATACATCCCGACCATTTAGATACCGAAAATCTTAAAAAAATTACCGATCTCAGCGGCGCGCCCATCTATACCAATGCGCAAGTTGGTGAGGCCTTGCAAAAAGCCGGTATTGATCACACCGTTTGGCATGACGGTATACATTACGCAGGGCCTTTTAAATTAGAAGCAATAGCAGTTATTCATGAACCTATATTAGATAACCCGTTACCACAAATGACTGGCTTTGTTATAAATGATAAAGTGCTGCATCCGGTAGATTCAATGGAAGACGCGCTATTGAAATATAAAGGCATCGAACTATTAATAATGGTAACCATGGCGCCTTTTGCCAACGAACTGCGCATAACCGGTTTTGCCGATAAATTGCAACCCAAACAAATATTGCCCGTTCATGACGGCTACGCAAAAGAGTTCTTTATTAAACAACGGTATGAAGCCTATAAAAAGCATTTTGATAAACAAAACATAAAATTTAATGAGATATATAAGCCCGGCGACAGTATAAACATTAGCATTAATTAACTTTTGTAGTAAAATACCAAATACCAATATGGAATTTGGTTCATTTAATCGCCTTTCATGTTAAATTCCCATAAAATGAGGTGAGATTCTCACTAATCCGTCAGTTTATAGCGACAATCTTGTTACATAGCCGTAAACATAGTTGACACAATCAACTATTTTTTAAATTTGCTGCAGATAACACCCCGGTATGCTCAACACAATTTCTAAATATACCTTATCAGGTATTTTTTGTATCTTCTTCGTCAACCAGGCACAAAGCCAGCAAAAGGTACTGAGCCTTAAAGAGGCCGAACAAATTGCGCTTGCTAATTATGGCACTATAAAAGCTAAAGCAAGTCAGTTAAACGCCTCAAAAGCTTATTTAAAAGAAACACGCACCGAAGCTCTGCCCGATCTGAACGTTTCTCTGCAACAAGATTATGGTACTGTTAATGGTACAACAGGGCCATTGTTTGGGTATCATGGTTTGGCCGTATCTTCGTCTGGTCCAACTTTGCCTAATCAAAATTATAATGCTGCCTTTGGTTCGCTTTATGTAAGCAACATCAACTGGGACGTTTTTGCATTTGGTAAAGCCAGAGAAAGGGTTAAAGTACAGGGAGCTGTAGTATCCCTTAATGAAACCGATTTGGTACAGGAACAATTTCAGCACCAAATACGGGTAGCCAGTACCTATTTAAATTTATTGGTGGCCCAGCAATTAAGTAAGGCGCAAGAAGATAATCTGAATCGATCCATTCAACTACAAAAGGTTGTGATTGCCCGTGTACGTAATGGTTTAAATCCGGGTGTTGATTCCTCGCTAGCAAATGCCGAAGTATCAAACGCCAAAATTGCATTAACTAACGCGCAGCAAATTGCACAAGATCAAAGCAACCAGTTAGCGCAGTATTTAGGTATTGCACCACAAGATTTTGTGTTAGACAGTACATTTGTAAGCAACGCCCCACCAAAACCTAACGCAATCTCAACGGTAAGTATAGATGATCATCCCGAGTTGCGCTACTTTCGTAACCGTATTGGTGTAAGCGATGAGCAGGCAAAGTATTTAAGCACATTTAGCTACCCTACTTTTAGTTTGTTTGGCGTTTACCAGGGCAGGGGGTCGGGTTTTAAATCAGACTATGGCATTAACAACGTGAACGATTACAGCTCAAGTTACGGCGCCGGTGTACAGCCAACACGATATAATTATTTGTTAGGTGCTGCTGTAATCTGGAACATTACTAATCCGTTTAGGGTGCATTACCAGGTGCAATCACAAAAATATACATCAGATCAATACCGGAATGAATATGAGCTGGTTGGCCAGCAATTGCGCGACCAGCAACTGCTTGCCGAAGTCCGGATAAACAATGCCCTGAAAAACTACATTGAAGCACCGGTTGAAGTAAAAGCCGCTACAGATGCATACAATCAAAAGTTTGCTTTATATAAAAACGGTTTAGCCAACATTGTTGATTTTACGCAGGCGTTATATGTACTTAACCGGGCCGAAGTTGACAGAGACATCGTGTCAAACACTGTTTGGCAGGCGGTATTATCAAAAGCTGCTGCAACCGGAGATTTTGGTGTATTTATGAATAATTTTTAATTAAGATATAGGTATAAAAATGGGAATGATAAAAAGTGCGCTTAGGAGGCCAATTACTATACTTGTTATAGTAGCGGGATTGTTTTTCTTTGGTATCAGCGCGATAAGAAGTATTAAGATAGATATTTTCCCCGATCTTAATTTGCCTGTAATTTATATTTCGCACCCATATGGCGGTTATACACCCGACCAAATGGAAGCTTACTTTGGTAAACAGTATGTTAACTTGCTGTTATATGTATCGGGCGTAAAAAGTATCGAAACCCGTAACATAACGGGATTAACACTTATTAAGCTAACGTTTTACGAAGGTACCAATATGGCACAGGCCGCCGCGGAGGTGACGGCTTATACCAATAGGGCGCAGGCCTCGTTCCCGCCTGGTTCGCAGCCACCTTTTATATTAAGGTTTGATGCTTCTACACTTCCGGTAGGGCAACTGGTATTAACCAGCCCTACCCGAACAAATAATGAATTACTTGATCTGGCCAATATTTATGTTCGATCATCATTTACATCTATACCAGGTTTAGTTGCGCCTGCGCCGTTTGGAGGTAACCAGCGTACAGTTTTAATAAAGGTTGACCCAGAACTATTACGAGCACATAATTTAACGCCCGATCAAATAGTAGTCGCCATGCGTGATAATAACCAAAATTCACCGGCAGGTAACATACGTATAGGCGATTATAATTACCTGTCGCCGGCTAACACTACTATTAAAAATATAAAAGATTTTGGTGATATCCCTATCTATAAGAGTGGTGTACAAACCGTGTTTTTGCGCGATGTAGCGACTATTGAAGATGGTGCGGATATTACATCAAGCTACGCGTTAATTAATGGTAAGCGATCGGTTTACCTGCCTATTACCAAATCTGCTGATGCTTCTACATGGGATGTGGTACAAAATCTAAAGAAAGCAATACCACGTTTCCAGGCCTTATTGCCAGAGGATGTTAAAGTATCATACGTATTTGATCAATCTGTTTATGTTATAAATGCCGTAAAAAGTTTAGTCGAAGAGGGGGCTATAGGCGCGGTACTTACCGGCTTAATGGTTTTGATGTTTTTGGGCGATAGGCGTGGCGCGCTTATTGTAATATTAACTATACCAATAGCTATTATTGCCGGCATATTCTTCTTGTCGCTTTTCCATCAAACAATAAATATCATGACGCTAAGCGGGCTTTCGCTGGCAATTGGTATCCTGGTAGATGAGTCGACGGTGACGATTGAGAATATTCACCAGCACTTTGATATGGGTAAACCCAAGGCATTGGCCATTTGGGATGCCTGTAAGGAAATTGCGTTCCCTAAGTTGCTTATACTGTTTTGTATTCTTGCGGTATTTGCACCTGCCTTTACCATGAAGGGTATTCCGGGTGCATTGTTCCTGCCCTTGGCATTGGCAATTGGTTTTTCCATGATCACCTCCTACCTGCTTGCCCAGACCTTTGTACCGGTTATGGCCAACTGGCTAATGAAAAATGAGCATGAAGATAAAAGCCATGCAGATGGTTTTGCTTTGGATGATGAAGGTGGTGCATGGGAGCAAAAAGAACTCGCTATAAAAAATGCCACGCAAACAGATAAAAAGCTAACTCGGTTTGATAAATTCCGCATACGCTTTTTGCGTTTGATGGATAGGATGATGCCTAACCGCAAGATTATTGTAATAGTTTATGCGGTTGCAGCCTGTGGATTGGCATTCTTGTTATTAAATATTATAGGGCGTGATGTATTGCCAAAAGTAAATTCGGGCACGTTCCAGGTTCGTTTGCGCGCAGCAGACGGTACCCGCTTAGAGCGCACCGAAGCAATAACCCTTAAAGCACTGCGTATTTTGGGCGACCTTGTTGGTCGTAATAACATCGAAGTAACGTCTGCCATGGTTGGCCAGCACCCGGGGCAATTTTCAACCAGCCCTATTTATTTGTTTATGGCTGGTCCGCAGGAAGCGGTTATGCAGGTAAATTTAAAAGAAGATTATAAAGTAAACCTTGATGAACTTAAAGAGAGATTCAGGGCCGCTATGAAAAAAGAGCTGCCGGGTGTAATGCTTTCTTTTGAGCCTATTGAGCTTACCGATAAAATTCTGAGCCAGGGATCGCCAACACCGATTGAGGTAGCTATATCTGGCAAAAATAAAAAACAGAATATTACATTCGCTTTTAAAGTATTAAATAAGTTAAAGCAAATACCTTACCTGCGCGATGTGCAGATAGGACAATCTATTAAATATCCTACCATAAATATTAATATTGACAGGCAGCGCGCCGCTCAGCTTGGAGTAGGTTTAAGTGATATCTCGCGCTCATTGATTGCTGCAACCTCGTCATCCCGTTATACCGAGAAAAACGTATGGCTGGATGAAAAAGTAGGGCTTAGCTATAGCGTACAGGTAGAAGTGCCCGAATATCAAATGGCCAGCTTAAATAATATCCGTGAAATACCGGTATTAGCTAACCAGGCAAGGCCGGTATTAAGTGATGTAGCCGATATTACCCCCGGCACAACCTTCGGCGAAGATGATAATATTGGTGCTATACCTATGCTATCAGTAACCGCTAATTTAAATAATAAGGATTTAGGCACCGCGACGGACGATGTGCAAAAAGCCATCAAATCATTAGGTAAACTACCTCGTGGTTTAACGGTAGAGCCACGCGGTTTAAGCACAACGTTAACAGATACACTTGATAGTTTGCAAAATGGATTATTAGTTGCGATTATTGTGATATTTTTAATGCTTGCAGCTAATTTTCAATCATTTAAAATGTCGTTCGTGGTATTATCAACCGTGCCCGCGGTACTGTTTGGCTCGTTGTTCCTGGTAAAAATAACCGGAGCCACGTTAAACCTGCAATCATACATGGGTATGATCATGTCTGTAGGTGTATCCATATCCAACGCGGTACTATTGATAACCAACGCCGAAGAATTGCGCAAGCATAATGGCAATGCCCTAAAATCTGCACGTGAGGCTGTTGCTTTACGTTTAAGGCCCGTATTAATGACCAGCTTAGCCATGGTTGTAGGTATGATACCAATGGCATCAGGTTTAGGCGAGGGCGGCGATCAGACATCACCATTAGGTCGTGCCGTTATTGGTGGATTATTAGCCTCTACTTTTGCAGCCTTATTAATATTACCACTGGTTTTTGCATGGGTACAAGGTAATACTACCACCGATTCTGTTTCCTTGGATCCCGAAGATAAAGAAAGTAAATTTTATGTACCCCAGCACCATCATGAACATATTGAAACATAAACCAACAACAGCTATAGCCGTATTGGCTGTAAGCGTAAGCTTATTACTGGGCGCCTGCCATTCGGAAGAAAAAGGCACAGAAGAGGCAAAACAACAAAAAGAACAGCAAGACGCGGTTGATTTTCCTTCCGTTAATGTAGGATCAGTTGAAAAAGGAAAACTAAGCCCGAGCATTGCTGTACCGGGCGAGTTATTGCCTTATCAACAGGTTGATTTGTATGCCAAATTAAATAGCTATGTTAAAACGCTAATGGTTGATATTGGCTCGCAAGTGCATACAGGGCAATTGTTGGTGACTTTAGAGGCTCCCGAGATCAATTCGCAGTTAACAGCGGCGCAATCAAGAATAAAGCAACAGGAAGCGGTATACATTGCCAGTAAGGCAACTTATGATCGTTTATTAAGTACCAGCCAAATTCCAGGTACAGTTTCACAAAACGATTTGGAACAGGCTGATGCTAAAAGAAAATCGGATTTTTCAAACTTAGAAGCTGTAAAATCAGCATACAAAGAAGTATCATCCAATTTAGCGTATTTACAAATACGCGCGCCATTTAATGGGGTAATAACAACACGTAATATAAATTTAGGTGCTTATGTTGGTCCGGGTGGTAAAAGTTCTGATCCATTGTTTGTTTTGCAAGATCAAAACCGCCTGCGTTTGGTAGTATCAGTACCCGAAGCTTATGTAGGTGGTTTAACCAATAAAAGCGAAGTTAAATTTACCGTACGCGAATTGCCCGGCGAAAAATTTACTGCTAAGATTGCCCGCTTAGCCGGCGCGCTTGACGACAAGCTGCGTTCTGAACGTGTGGAAATGGATGTTTATAATAAAGGAAATAAACTATTGCCACACATGTATGCCGATGTTAACGTACCGCTGCCATCTCATGATAGTACCCTTATTGTACCGAAAAGCGCGGTAGTATCATCAACCGAAAAAGTGTTTGTGGTAAGGGTTACCAATCATCATGCCGAGTGGGTTGATGTGAAAAAAGGCTTTCAATCAGGCGATAAAATGGAAGTTTACGGTAATTTGAAAGCCGGCGATAAAGTAGTTAAAAATGCTACTGACGAGATAAGAGACGGCCAGCAGTTGAAGGATAATTAATAACCATATCATTTTGCGAGTATTCACCAGGGCGCACCCAGGGGTGGGTACTCGCAATTGTTGAAAGAGGCTACGGGTTCCCGCCCCAGCATACTAATAGCGATATATTCTTTTATTGTCTCGCCATTGCCTTGCTCTACATTTTGCAGGAAACGGGCCATGTCTTTATTGCAATTGTTTTAAAATACTAACCCCCAATACGTCGGTACTTGGGCTGGCATTTGATAAGATAATAACGGCAATATTTTTCTCTATGTTATAGGCAAGGAAACTGCTGCTGCCATATGTGCCGCCATTATGAAAATAGTAGCTAACCCCATTCACTTCAATTATATGCCAGGCCAGGCCCAGTTTTGTATCCGTATTAAAGGTGATCTGGTGTGTTAGCTCAAAAGCTTTGGATAGTTTACTGTCGCTTTTTGTCATATTGGCCTTTGCGTATAATAAAAGGTCATTAACCGTTGATCTTAATGACCCGGCAGGAGCCAGTGCGTCAAAATCCCAGGCAGGGGTTTGTTGCCCGTTATCGTCATAAACCGTAGTAAAGCGTGTGGATATCATGGGGGTCAAATGCTGTACCGTGCTTTTCATTTGTAAAGGGGAGCAAATAATTTCCCAAACCAATTGTTCAAAGCTTTTACCGCCTACCTGTTCTAAAATAGTGCCCAGCAATCCTGCCGCTAAATTAGAGTAAGCATATTGTTCGCCGGGCCTGCTGTTTAACGTGCACTTTTTCAGGTAGGCAAACAGCAACTGCTTATTATAGTTTTTATAGGGATTTAACTTATTGTAGGGCCGTTGTGCCGAAAAGTTATCGGGCAAGCTTGGTAGGCCTGATGTATGATTGCTTAAATTTAGCAAAGTGATGTTTTTAAGCTCGGGGTTGCGGGCTACAGAATCTGGCAAAAATTTGGTTATGGGGTCGGTTAAACTTATCTTTCCCTCATTTACATAATAAGCTAATAGGGTAGAAGTGAATGTTTTGGTAATGGAGCCTATCTCGAATATAGTATTTGTAGTAGGCAGGCGTTTATTGCCCCTTGTCGTTTCCCCATAATTATAGGTGCTAACTTTTCCATCTTTAATAATGCCGATACTTAAGCCAACGGTATTTACTTTTTGAATATACTTTCTGGCCTCTGCATTAATTTTTTTATCTATGGCTGACTTTAAAGAGTTGGAGGTAGCAACCTGTTCGAGCTTGGTGGCCGATTCATCTTTGTAGGGTTGAAACAAGAACAATTCTATTTTATCGTCCTGGTCAAGGTTCATGAGTAGCTGCATAGTTACTGCATCAAATTGTAGTTTGTAAGTGGCCGTTTTGTTATTTACAAAGCTTAGCAGCGAATCTTTTTTTATTTCGCCCAATGGGAACAACTGCTCCGAACAAACATCCCTAAATGCAGCCATGCTTAATGCTTTCCTGAAATTTGCGCCCGTTAAAGCGTATATCCCATCGGCATCTTTTAATTTGAAGTGTTCTTTAACCAGTGTTAATACCGAATCTGTTTTTTGCAGCCGCAGGTTTTGGGCAGACATATTTAAAGATGCAAATAGCCCAAACACAATAAATACTAAACTGCGTATAGGTTTCATACCGTTCAAATTATGTCGTTTGTCCGGCCAGTAAATATAACACTGCCATACGTATTGCAACGCCATTTTCTACCTGGTCTAATATGATAGATTGCTTGCTGTCGGCAACATCGCTGGTAATTTCCACACCACGGTTAATGGGGCCGGGGTGCATTACGGTTATCTCTTTATCTAACGAGTCGAGTATTTGTTTATTTAAGCCGTACAGCATGGTATATTCACGCAGGGATGGAAAATACTTAATGTCCTGCCTTTCTAACTGTATACGCAGCATATTGGCTACATCGCACCAGTTAAGGGCTTTTATAAGGTTATTTTCAACCTTAACACCTAATGCGCTGATATATTTGGGGATAAGCGTAGTTGGCCCGCAAACCATAACTTCGGCACCTAATTGTTTAAGGCATAAAATATTTGAGAGGGCAACGCGCGAGTGCAAAATATCGCCTACAATAACAACTTTTTTTCCGGCAACATCTCCATGTTTTTCGCGTATAGAAAAAGCGTCGAGCAAAGCTTGTGTTGGGTGTTCGTGAGCGCCGTCGCCGGCATTTACTATCTGGGCCTTTACATGTTTAGATAAAAAAGTTGCCGCGCCTGCATACGGATGGCGCATTACCACCATGTCTACCTTCATGGCCAGTATATTGTTTACGGTATCTATTAGTGTCTCGCCTTTACTTACTGATGATGAAGACGCGGCAAAATTTACCACATCGGCTGATAAGCGTTTTTCGGCAAGCTCAAATGATAAGCGGGTGCGGGTAGAATTTTCAAAAAATATATTGGCAATGGTTACATCACGCAGGGAAGGGACTTTTTTTATTGGCCGGTTTAATACCGTTTTAAAGTTATCGGCAGTTTCAAAGATCAATTGAAGATCAGCCGCGTTCAAATCCTTTATTCCTAATAAATGTCGTGTGCTTAGTCCTGCCATTATTTAACTTCCGATAATAAAACTATTTTATCTTCTCCATCTGTTTCTTTCCAGCTAACTACCACCTTTTGCGATGCAATGGAATCAACCTCTATGCCTACATAGTCGGCAGCTACCGGTATGTGGCGCGAGTAACGTCTGTCAACCAGTGTTAATAGTTCTACCTTTTCGGGCCTTCCAAAAGCAAGCATGGCGTCCATTGCTGCGCGTATGGTGCGGCCTGTCCACAACACATCGTCCATCATAATTACTTTTTTGCCTTCAATAATAAAATCTATCTTAGTTTGATTGGGTACCAGCGGCGATTCGCGCCTGCGGAAATCATCCCTGTAAAAGGTAATATCAAGGTCGCCTTGTTCAATGGTATTATCCGGTAATATTTTGCGAAGTTCTTCGGCTACACGCTTTGCTAAGTATATACCCCGGGGTTGGATGCCTATCAATACAGATCCCGAAAAATCATTATGATTTTCAATCAACTGACGACATAAACGTTGTATGGTGATTTGAAATTTTTGACCGTCGAGCAGCGTAAGATTTTGCATCGTTTGGGTGGATTTGGGCAAAGGTAATAATTTTAGTGATTAGTTGAGTAGTCATTCGATATTAGTTTATAAAGAATATAAAGTAATACTTCTTCTGAGAATATTTCATAAATTTATAATTCTTCTTACCTTATTAACCAATAGCATTGTGCCCGTACGTAACCGTTTTTACGAAAATTTATTGCAATTTTTGTTTGGATCAATACTTGTATTATTTATTGGCAATGTAATTATTAAACTTATCGGTCTTTTAATTATCTGTATTTTTTAAAAATATAGCAGTTAAGAAGATTATACTATGAGCTTATACCTATTTACATAACCCCTGCTATGCCTAAATCTATATATATACTATTATTGTTTTTATTGTTAAGCTTTACGGCCTCTTCGCAGCAATCAATATCGGTTCTACGCTCTCGTCTTCGTACAGAATCAGAGCCGGCAAAGATCAATACCTATCTGGAGATAAGTAAAATTTATGCAGCAGATCAGCCGGATTCTGCAGTGCATTATTGTAACCAGGCTATGAAACTGGCCGAGAACCTGGGCGACCGCAATAGCCAGGGCCTGTTACTTATTGAATTGGGCCGCATTAATATTTTGCACCATCACGAAGAATTGGCCAGGAGGTTTATTAATGAAGCACTATCCATATTCCGTAACCTGCATCAGCCTGAAGGTATAACCCTTGCTTATGACCAATTAGGATTGCTTGACGGGCAACAAAAAAATATAAGCGCTGCTACAGAAGACTTTGGCAGATCGATGGAGTTTTATAGAGATAGCCACGATAGTTTGGGCATATTGGAAACTTATAACGGGCTGGGAAAAGTATATGAGGAAAAAGGAGATATAGAAAAGGCACTTACTTATTACCTGCGGATATTGGTACAATATGAACAGCGGAAACTAAAACCGGAAGCTTATTTTATATTGTTAGATCGTATTGGCCATTTGTATTTGAAAAAAGGCGACAGCCATACTGCGCTCAAATATTTAGAAGAAGGCATTCGAAATAGCAACACATCTTCTGAACGTGATACACAGATCACCATGCTAAATGAAGAAGGGAAGATATACGAGCAGGATGGACAAAAAACTCATGCATTAACTTACTACAAACAAGCACTATCAGAAGCGAAAAAATTTAACCGGCCGGAAGAACAGGCACAGGCATTGATAAATATTGCAGGGGTATTAAAAAAGGAAAATTCAACCCAAAGTTTAAATGACCTGAAACGGGCTCTTAAGATAGCCGATAGCCTTAGGCAACCCCGTTTGGAAGCTACCATTTATGCGGCTCTGGCCGGTGTATATCAACAGGAAAAGGATTACAAAGAAGCTATGGTGGCCCTGGAAGAGAATCATCGCTTACTGGATAGTTTGCTGGGTGCTGATACCACCAAAGAAATTGCAGCTATAGATAGCAGCTATGCTTTAGAAAGTTCAAGGGAAAAGATTGGCCATTTGCAAAAGGTTACAAAAGCAGAAAAGAAAGAGCTGGATATGGGCCTGGTGATATTGATAGCTATCTTAGCGTTATTAGTACTTGCCTATTTGTATTTGATAAAGATACAGCGGTTAAATAAAGAGCTTAAAGCAGCGAATCATGTTAAGGATGTCCTGTTTTCTGTAATAGGGCATGATTTAAAGGGCCCGGCGGGAAGTGCGGCACAACTCTTTGCATTAATGGAAACAGAGGATTTTACTGAAGCGGAATTAAAGAGCATGATCTCTGATCTGCGCAAACAAACCGAAGCATCATTTGAGTTGCTGCAAACTTTGTTTGAGTGGGGAAGGGCCCAGTTGCAGGGAATTAAAGTACAGCCTGAAATGTTGGATGCAAAATCTATAATCTCTAAGAATATTTATTTGCTTTCAAGACAAGCAGGGTTAAAAAATATTATTGTAAGTGATCATGTGCCCGAAAAAACCGAAATTATCGGCGACCTGAATCATTTTGATTTTATTATTCGCAACCTGATATCCAACGCTATTAAATTCACTTACGAAAGCGGACATATAGATCTGGATGCACAAAAGGCTAATGGTGAAGTAATTTTTTCTGTTAAAGATACAGGTACAGGTATAGTACCAGATCAACAAAAACTTTTTTTAAAATCAAACCTCCAGGTCTCTTACGGTACCAAAGGCGAAAAAGGAAGTGGCCTTGGCTTGAGCCTTATCAAAGAGTTTCTTGAGGCAAATAATGGCCGTATATGGCTGGAAAGCACGCCCGGAAAAGGTACTACCTTTTATTTTTCTTTCCCGGGGGCAAAGCAATAACGTTAATTCTTCTTACTGTTATTTCGTGCGTTAAATCAGGTAATATTTGAAGGATGAATACAAAAGGAACGTTGTTAGTCTAAATAAAAAAATACCCGTGTTGTTTTCGAGCGATAGCGGAAATCATTGCCGAGGATAATGTATTAGTCTAACAAAAAAGCCCTACCGATTACTCGATAGGGCCTTACAAAATATTTGGTTAAAGCTTATTTAGCTTCTTCTTCAGATTTTTTAGCGGCTGCGGCTGCTTTTTTAACAGCGGCTTTGCTTTCTGCACCTTCCATTTGTTCTTTCAATTGGGCCAGTACACTTAAATCACCTAAAGTTGATTTTTCAACCGATTCTTTCACTTTCTTAACCGCGTTGTTAGCAGATTTTGCTTCTTTTTTACGGTTTTCAAATTCCTGTACACGAGCATCGGCACGAGCTTCTTCCCATATACGTGAGTGTGAAATAACTATACGTTTGTTTTCCTTGTTAAATTCAATGATCTTGAACTCAGCAACTTCTTCGCCTTTCAGGCTCTTGCCATCTTCTTTAACCAGGTGTTTGGTTGGCACAAAGCCTTCAACACCGTAAGGTAAAGCAACTATAGCACCTTTATCAGTTACTTTTAACACGGTACCTTCATGTATTGAATCAATAGTGAAGATGGTTTCAAAAGTATCCCAAGGGTTTTCTTCCAGTTGTTTGTGGCCAAGGCTTAATTTGCGGTTATCAACATCAAGCTCTAAAACAATCACGTTTAATTTTTCACCAACTTTAGTGAATTCATTAGGATGATTGATTTTTTTAGACCATGAAAGGTCAGAGATGTGAATTAATCCGTCAATGCCGTCTTCAAGTTCAACAAATACACCAAAGTTGGTCATGTTTTTAACTGTAGCTACGTGTTGTGTACTAACAGCATAACGTTCGGCAGCATTTTGCCAAGGATCAGGGGTTAATTGTTTGATGCCTAATGACATTTTACGCTCATCACGATCTAATGTCAATACTTGTGCTTCAATTTCGTCGCCAACTTTCAGGAATTCCTGAGGGTTACGCAGGTTTTGAGACCATGACATTTCTGACACGTGAATCAAACCTTCAACACCCGGGATGATTTCTAAGAAAGCACCATAATCAGCAACGGTAACTATGCGGCCTTTAACTTTAGAACCAATTTGTAGTCCTTCGTCAAGGCTTTGCCAAGGATGAGGAGTTAATTGTTTCAAGCCAAGAGCGATACGTTTTTTCTCGTCATCAAAATCCAAAACAACAACGTTGATTTTTTGATCCAATGCCAAAACTTCTCTTGGATGCTCAATACGGCCCCATGAAATATCTGTAATGTGTAATAAGCCGTCAACACCACCAAGGTCAATAAATACACCAAAGTCGGTAATGTTTTTAACTGTGCCTTCCAATATCTGGCCTTTTTCAAGTTTGGCAACAATTTCGGTTTTTTGGTTTTCCAAATCGTCTTCAATAAGCACTTTGTGCGATACCACAACGTTTTTAAATTCGTGGTTTATTTTAACAACTTTAAATTCCATTGTTTTGCCCACATAAACGTCATAATCCCTAATAGGTTTAATGTCGATCTGTGAACCTGGTAAAAAGGCTTCAACGCCCATTATGTCTACAATAAGACCACCTTTAGTTCTGCTCTTAACAAAGCCGGTGATGATCTCATCATTATCCAGTGCAGAATTAATTTTTTCCCATGATTTTTGTGTTTTTGCGCGTTTACGTGAAAGTACCAACTGTCCGTTAGCATCTTCTTGTGATTCAACAAATACATCAACTGTGTCACCGATCTTCAGATCAGGTGTATCACGGAATTCAGAAACAGATACCAAACCATCAGATTTAAATCCAACGTTTAATACTACATCCTTGTTGTTAACATTTACAACAGTACCTGTGATAATTTCGCCCTTGGTGATTGAACTGAAAGTTCCATCATACAATTTCTCCATTTTTTCACGCTCGCTGTCGCTGTAGTTACCAAATTTTTTGTCGTCAGCATCCCAGTCAAAATCTTCGCGGGGTGCAACTGCAATTTGAGATTTGATCTCTTCGATTGATATTGAATCAGCCTCTGACTCAATAGTTTCTTTTTCGCCGGTTACTGTAACTGTGTCCAGTTCAGCTTCCTTAGCTTTTAATTCTTTTTCTGCTTCTTGTTTTTTTGCCATTAAATAATTTATCTCCTTTTCCCAATTTGTTAATTGGGACTGCAAAGGTAG
>NZ_JAQBOW010000001.1 GCF_028287845.1 Mucilaginibacter sp. | reverse complement strand
GGCAAAATTTTAAGCAGCATATCAGCCAAACTAAACTACCTGGTAGCCGGGGATAACATGGGCCCGGCTAAACTGGAAAAAGCACAAAAGCTGAATATCCCTATTATTAGTGATGCGGAGTTGATGGGGATGATAGGATAGCTCATTTTCTTTAACAATAATTTAACATCTCCAATCTACAACCATTTATCAATAAAATGCATCTTCGCATAAACCCCGCTCCATACATGAGGTCTGCCTTTATCTGTTTCTTATTTTTTATTGGTTTTAAAGTATCAGCGCAACAAGTTAGCGTAAGTGGCAAAATTACTGATGATACTGGCAACCCTGTTCCATTTGCCAGTGTGTATATTCAAAACACAACGCTGGGTGCATCGGCCAATAGCGAGGGCGATTATTCGCTTCAATTAAAACCCGGCCAGTATGTGATGCAATATAAAGCAATGGGCCTTAAGCAGGAAACCCGCAAGGTTGACCTGAAAGAAAGCAAGGTCATTAATATAACACTTCATACAGAGGTATATCAGCTACAAACGGTATCCATCACCGGCAATGGACAGGACCCAGCATATGCAATTATCCGCAAAGCGATAAAAAAGCGGAACACCTATTTAAACGAAGTAAGGGCTTATACCTGCGATGTTTATATTAAAGGGTTGCAAAAACTATTGGATGCGCCTAAGAAATTCCTGGGCCGCGATATTAACCAGATAGGGCGGCAGATAGGCCTGGACTCTAACCGCAGGGGTATTATATACCTGTCAGAATCCCAATCAAAATACAGTTTTATGTATCCAGGTAAGGTGCATGAAGAAATGATATCATCAAAGGTATCGGGCAGTAACCGGGCATTCAGCTTTAACAGGGCATCAGATCTGCGGATAAATTTTTATGAGAATTTTGAAACTTGGCCGGGCATAAGCTTACGGCCGCTTATATCGCCCATCGCAGATAATGCTTTATTTTATTATAACTATAAATACATTGGCGAAACTGTTGAAAACGGAAAAACAATTAATAAAATACAGGTAATACCACGCCGACCGCACGACCCTTGTTTTGAAGGTTATATTTATATACAGGATGATAGCTGGCGGCTGGTTGCCCTTGATTTATACATCACCAAAAAAGCTAATATCAGCCTTGCTGATACCATTAAAATAAATCAGCAATTTGTACCGGTAAGTAATAAGGCCTGGATGACATCAACCATCAGGTTTGATTTTACCGGTGGATTATTTGGTTTTAAACTGGGCGGTTATTTTATATCGGTTTATAAAAATTACGACCTTAATCCCACTTTTAATAAAAAGGATTTTAACGAGGTGCTACGCATTACTAAAGGAATTAATAAAAAAGACAGCACCTATTGGCAACAGGAAAGGCCCATCCCTTTAACCAACGAAGAGAAAACCGATTATACAAAGAAAGAAGTGCTGGCGGCAAAGCGCGAATCAAAGCACTACCTTGACTCGATAGATAAAGTAAATAATAAATTTAACCTCATAAGGCTTACACTTAGCGGCATGAGTTTACGTGACCGTTATAAAAAAGAGTATTACCGTTTCGATCCTTTATTAAGTACATTCTTTTTTAATACCGTGCAGGGGTTCGCGTTTAATTATAAAACATCTTTCACCAAAATGATTGATACTGCAAATAACCGGTTCTTTAGGGTTGGCGCAAATATTGGGTATGGTATTTCAGACCATATACTTAACGGCGGGGTTAACGCGCTTATCCCGGTTAGTCAATTTACCCTTGGCCTTGATGCCGGATCTGATGTGGTAGATATGAATAACCTTCAGCCTATTTCTACCTTATCAAATACGGTACATAGCTTGTTTGCCAAACAGAATTATCAAAAGCTCTATCAAAAGCAATTTGCATCCGCATCGCTTTCGGGGCGTATAACAGGTGGTTGGCAAGCTGTTGCTACAGTTGAATGGGCAAATCGCAATTGGTTACCTAATACATCGGCATATTCATTTTCTAATAACAATGTGTATACTTCTAATAATCCTTTGTTACCGGCACAAAACATTCCTTTATTTCCAAAGAATCAATCCTTCAAACTCAGTCTGCGCACTACTTATGATTTTAGTAATCAATACGAAACTCATCCTAACGGCAGGCGTTATTTACCATCGCCATACCCAACTATAGGGTTAAGCTTTACCAAGGGCATTAAAAACATATTAAGCTCGGATGTTGATTATGATAAGCTTTCTGCGGATATTTCTAAATCAGACATCAGCATGGGGGTTTACGGCCATACATCTTTTTTTATAGGAGCAGGTAAATTTTTAACCGCCACTAGCTTATATTACCCGGATTACAACCAGTTCAGGGGAAATGAGGGCATTTTTTACAGGGGCGGCATCAGCAGTTTTTTACTGCTTAATTATTATACCTACAGTACCCGTACAGAGTATCTAGAGGGGCACTTTGAACATAACTTTTCAGGGTTCATCACCAATAAGATCCCTATCATCAGGAAGCTTAAACTACAGGAAATTGTGCATATTAATTATCTTACTTCGCCCGAGTTAAAAAATTATTACGAGTTAGGATTGGGGGTGCAGTATCTTAATTTAAAGGTGCTGTATGGCACATCGTATAATAGCGGCAGCAATATACATTCAGCTATCCGGCTGGGAATCAGTTTGTAATTCTATAACGCTTTTAGGCTAAACCCTATTTATTTTACCTTTTATCCGTTGGCCGAAACAAGCTTAATGAATTAAATCAACAGCCATATCTCTAAACAAATTATTATCTTAGCACCCTTTAATTGTGAACATGAACAAATTTTACGGAACTGGGATAGCTATAGTTACCCCTTTTCATGCAGACGGGCAAGTGGATTATGACGGGCTTAAAAACCTTATCAATTATTTAATTGATGGCGGGGTAGAATACCTTGTGTCATTAGGTACAACAGGCGAGAGCGCCACATTAAATTCAGAAGAAAAGAAGAAGGTATGGGCCTATACTGCCGATGTGGTAAAGGGTAGAGTAAGTTTAGTAGCAGGCATTGGCGGTAATAATACAGCCGAGGTAGTTGAGCAGGTAAAAGAGTTTAACACAACCGGTTACGATGCTATATTATCTGCAAGCCCAGCTTACAATAAACCTACGCAAGAAGGTATTTACCAGCATTACAAAGCAATTGCCGAAAGCTCATCTTTGCCGGTAATTTTATATAATGTACCCGGCCGTACCAGCAGCAATGTTAGCGCCGATACCACTATCAGGCTGGCCCGAAATTTTAAGAACATAATTGGCATAAAAGAGGCATCAGGCAATTTCGACCAGATCAACCAGATTATGCGTGATAAGCCGGAGGGGTTTTTAATGATCTCAGGTGACGACCCGGTTAGCTTCCCTATGATTGCTTTAGGAGCTGTGGGTGTTATATCGGTAATCGGCAATGCGCTACCCCGCCAAACATCTGATATGATTCGTTTATGTTTAAATAACAATTTTAAAGCCGCGCAAAAAGGGCACTATGATCTGATTGATTTTACCAGGCTATGTTTTGTGGAAGGCAGCCCGGCCGGTGTAAAGACAGCTCTAAAACAGTTAGGTATTTGTGGTGATACGGTACGCCTGCCCCTTGTACAGGTTAGTGATCACACTGCCGGACAGATCATTAAAGAAATTCAAAAATTTTAATCTAAAGTATATAAAAAAACCCTGCTGCGTGCAGCCGGGTTTTATTGTAATACACAAAACACTTTGCGTTGGTTACGCTTTGTTTTTTGCTTCCTGAACTTCTAAACGAATAGCTTGCGCTAAATTTTTAAGGTCTTGCATACCTTTACGAACGCGGGTACCGGCTGCACTGTTACCCTTGTTGTAAAACTTGTCAGCATCCGCTTCAAGCGATGCAATTAAGTTTTTTACTTCAGTGAATTTTTTCATTTAATTTCTCCTTTTAAAATATTATTGAGGTTTTTGTTTTGTAAAAGCTAATCTAAAATGTTTTTATTGAAAAAAAAATAATTATAAATGCTTTAAACAGTGTTTTTTTCCACATTTTCAGCTCTTTTTAGCTTATGCATGCTTAGCAAGAATAGCTTAAAAAGCTATCAATTTATCAATATTATAATAAAATTTCGTTAAAAATAATATTTAGTCTAATATTGTCACCCGATGACAAAAAGCTGCTATTAATTATACTAATTGCTTTTATATCAAATCTATATAAAACAAAAAGCTCCTGCCTGTAAATTGCAGAAGCTTATTATTAATTATAAGTTTTTTACTAAACGGTTGTCATATTTTCCTTGTAATGCCCAGCCTTTAGTTTTTCGCCCATTTCGCTGTACGCGTCCAGTGTACGTTGTACATCTTCTAATGAATGTGCGGCTGTGGGTATCAATCTTAACAAGATCAATCCTTTAGGTATAACCGGGTAAATTACTATTGAACAGAATATGCCGTAGTTTTCGCGCAGGTCTCGGGTAAGTGATGTTGCTTCATACAAGTTGCCTTTTAAAAATACCGGGGTAACCATAGTATTGGTAACACCAATATCAAAACCGCGTTCTTTTAAACCCGATTGCAGGGCAGCCGTTATCTGCCATAATTTTTTGCGTAACTGTGGTTGGGTTTTAAGCAACTCAAAGCGCTTTTTAAGCCCTAATACCATTGGCATTGGCAAGGCCTTTGCAAATATTTGCGAACGCATATTGTAGCGCAAATAATCAATCACCTGCTTCTCTCCTGCAACAAATGCACCAATACCTGCCATTGATTTGGCAAAGGTGGCAAAGTACACATCTACTTCATCAATACAATCTTGCTCCTCGTGGGTACCGGCTCCGGTTTTACCCATAGTACCAAAACCATGTGCATCATCAACCAGTATGCGAAAATTATATTTGCTTTTTAGTGCAATTATCTCTTTTAATTTACCCTGGGCGCCAGACATGCCAAAGACACCTTCGGTAATTAATAATATCCCACCACCTGTTTGTTCAACTAAACGGGTAGCATGTTCCAATTGCTTTTCGCAACTCGCCATATCATTGTGCCTGTAAACAAAGCGTTTACCCATGTGCATCCGCAAGCCATCAATAATACAGGCATGCGACTCGCCATCATAAACTATAACATCATTACGATTAACCAATGAATCAATTATAGATATCATTCCCTGGTAACCATAGTTAAGCAGGAACGCATCGGGTTTACCTACAAATTCGGCAAGGCTGGTTTCCAATTCTTCATGATGTACAGAGTTGCCAGACATCATGCGGGCACCCATTGGGTAAGCCATACCGTAATCAGCAGCGGCTTGCGTATCAGCTGCCCTAACTTCGGGATGGTTAGCCAAACCCAGGTAATTATTAAGGCTCCAAACTAAATGTTCTTTTCCGTTAAACTGCATGTGCGGGCCAATATCACCCTCAAGTCTCGGATACGAAAAATATCCATGCGACCATTCCTGGTGCTGTCCAAGAGGACCGCCCATACTGCTCGTTATTTTATCAAATAAATCCAAAATTACTATTCCTATTTATCGTTTTCGGCTGCAAATATAAGGTTTTATATTGCTTCCAAAATTAGAAACAAGTGTCAAAAACCAAGAGTCAAGATAGAAAAAATAATTTAATTGATAAATTGATTCGTGTTTTTGATTCTTAATCATTCGTCCCGAAAATCAGTCTACGTTATCATGCAGGAACGAATTACTATCGCGAATCTCTATTTTACCCTCATTATCAGGCAATAAAGAAAATCTTGATATCTGACTTTCGTCAGATGCCGGGGTTTCCTGCAATGATACTTCTTTACGCTTATAAGCAGGAACGTTTTCCAGTTCCTGTATATTGCCGGTACGTAATTTCATGCTCAGATCTTTTAAGCGCATAATACGCTCACGGGATTTGCGTAATTGGTCCTCGATAGATTCGTCGGTTTTATGTTCATCCGCATTAACAACGGGGTGAGGTGGCACTATGTCCTCTTCAACCGCAGCTTCAAAGTTGATAATGGTCTCGGTTTCAGGGTCTGCTAGTTTGAATGTAAATTCAGGTAATTCGCTTTCATTCTCGCCTATAGGCTGCTCATCAATTTCCTGGAAATTATATTTTATTACAGACGGTTCCTCGGTACGTGTAGCTGCAAACAGATCGAATAACCCCGCTTGTTTTTGTTCTTCCTTTGGTTGTTTCATATAAGGCTCGGCGGTGGTGCCTTCGCTTACATGATTTATAAACTCATTAACCGGTTTAACCATTGGCGCATCAGGCACCAGCATAGATACTATTTTTTTGGTGCTGTATTCTTTCTCACGTTCATCCTTTGTTTGGAAACCGGTGGCTATAATTGTAACAGATATTTTATCGCCCAGACTTTCGTCTTTGCAATTACCCCATATCAGGTCGGCAGCAAGTCCGGCTTCTTCCTGGATGTAGTCGGTAATAATACTTACCTCATCCATGGTTACTTCTTTCACGCCCGAGCTAATATTTAATAGGATATAACGTGCTCCTTCAATTTCGTTATCTTTTAATAATGGGGATGATAACGCGCCTTCAACAGCTCTTAATGCACGATTCTCGCCTTCAGCTGCCGAGCTTCCCATAATAGATACACCGCTGTCTTTCATTACAGTGCGCACATCTTTAAAGTCAACATTTATATAGCCCGGTAAGGTTATAATTTCTGCAATACCTTTGGCGGCAGTTGTTAAAATATCATCAGCTTGTGCAAATGCCGAACCTAAGGTTAGGTTACCAAAAATTTGGCGCAGCCTGTCGTTTGATATTACCAGGAACGAATCAACGTATTTTTTCAATTCTTCCATTCCCTCTTCGGCCTGCATTTTACGGCGCTTGCCTTCAAAAGAGAAAGGAGTAGTGATAATGCCAACGGTTAATATATCCATCTCGCGTGCGGCTTTGGCAATAATTGGGCTGGCACCTGTACCTGTACCACCGCCCATACCTGCTGTAATAAACAACATTTTGGTATTAACGCCCAGCATTTGCTTAATATCGTCAATATTTTCGATAGCCGAATTTTTTCCAACCTCGGGTATTGAACCGGCACCCATACCTTCTGTTAAGCTTGCCCCCAGCTGCACCTTGTTGGGTATAGGGCTTAACTCTAACGCCTGCGCGTCAGTGTTACAGATTATAAAATCAACACCTGTAATACCTGCCTTGTACATGTGGTTTACCGCGTTACCACCGCCGCCGCCAACACCAATAACCTTGATGATAGACGACTTTTCTTTTAACATCTCAAATTGCATAATCCTATTGTTCAGTTATATGTGATTTGACGAATTTTAGATTTCACCATTGTAATATTAGCACTTTTTCAACAACCTTTTTCCACAAATATCTACAATGTGGAAAAATTGAACTATGTGCATAAGTATACTTAGCCCCCCTTTACCGGCAGGGCTTGGGTGGGGCTTTTTATTTCAAAAAGTCCTCATCTTTAATATCGTCCTTAATAAATTTCTTACCGCTTTCCAGTATTTTACCAAATAATCCAAACTTTCTATCTTCGGCATATTTAACAGTTTTATCAATCTTTTCTGCTGCCGGTGTTTCTACTATACCTGTGTATTCCATTTTTTGAATACCCTTAATCAACAAGCCAATACCTGTTGCAAAAGTTGGACTTTGCAGCTCTTCGTAAACGTTTTTAGGCAACACTTCATTCTTGGCTAAATGCTCGTTAGGGTAACCTACGCGGCAATCTAAACCAGTAACAAATTCAACCATTTGTGGCAGATGTTTTAATTGCGCACCGCCACCTGTTATTACAATACCTGCAATTAATTTTTTCTCATAACCGGATGATTTGATCTCATAATACACATGCTCTACGATCTCTTCCATACGGGCCTGGATAACAAAAGCCAGGTTTTTTACTGATATTTCTTTGGGTTCACGTCCGCGCAAACCAGGCACACACACTATCTCATTCTCTTTGTTTTCTTCAGCTAAAGCTGATCCGAAACGTATCTTTAACTGCTCTGCAATGTTGCGCATTACTGAGCAGCCCTCGCGGATATCCTCTGTTACACTGTTACCGCCAAACGGGATAACGGCAGTATGGCGTATAATACCTTCGTGAAAGATGGCCACATCAGTGGTACCACCACCAATATCAACCAAAACCACACCGGCTTCTTTTTCCTCATCGCTCAATACTGACTCGGATGATGCTAATGGCTCCAGTATCAATTCCTGGCTTTCTAAATGTGCTTTGTTAACACATTTCACAATATTCTTTATAGCAGTAACCTGGCCTGATATGATATGGAAATTGGCTTCCAAACGCACACCCGCCATGCCAATAGGGTCTTTAACGCCAGGCTCGCCGTCAACAGTAAACTCTTGAGGTAATACATGGATGATCTCTTCGCCCGGAGGCATTACCAGGTTGTACATATCTTCTATCAGCTTATCAATATCCTTGCGGCTGATCTCTGACTGCAGATCGCGACGGGTTATCAGCCCGCGATGCTGTAAGCTTTTAATGTGCTGCCCCGCAATACCTACATTCACCACCCTTATCTCTACGTTTGATTGCGTGCTGGCAATTTCAACCGCTGCGGTGATGCCTTGCACAGTTTTGTCGATATTTGAAACTACGCCACGAGTTACACCCGCAGACTCGGCCTTACCTATACCCAGTACTTCGATCTTACCGTTTTTACTTCGGCGGCCAACAATTACGCAAATTTTTGTGGTACCAATATCCAATCCCACTACAATTGGCGAACTTTTTTCTTGTGTTGAACTCTTATCCATATTACTGCTTTATTAGAGATGTGTCTTTTTTTAATTTTGTTGAATCAGCAGCGGCCTTCATTCTTACCGAATCTGCTTTTGAGTTTTTTACGCCTATTATTTGATTGGCATATTTAATATTTATCAGCTTATAAGCATCCCAGCCAACTTGTGGTAATGCCTGTTTGTAAAATGCAAGCAGGTTATGAAATTTCAGATCTAATGAATCTGCATTACCCAGCAATATGCGTTGGTTCCCAACCCTTGGTATCAATTCAATTTCGTGCTCCTTGTTTACGTATATCTGCGCTATCTGCGCATCCCAAAGCGAATCCTTTCTGATGTAAGAGACCGTTTTAAAAAGATCTTTTGCCAGCATAGTATGCAACGTATCTATCTTACCGCCAAAAAACTCATCAATAAACCCGTTAGCTGCCAATACCCTCGCGGTAAAGTTATCTGACAATGGAATTTTTAACCCATTCTTATCTATATAATAATCCTGGTTAAATTGGTTCATAACGCGCAATATGGGTTGACGCTGCACTATTTCTATCATAATAACACCATCCATATCCGCATATACCTTAACCAGCTCAATAAACGGGTTTGCCTTTAATTTGCCTTCCAGATCATGCAGGTTAATATTATTCATTTTACGCCCAACCAATGTATAACTACTGATGTGTAAAATATTTTCTACTTCCTCTTTGTCAATAAAATACTGGTTGCCAGGTATGTATATTTTCACATCCCTACAAACTATTTCGGACTTTTTTATTTCAATGAAACTCATGAACACAACCAGTCCGCCCAGGCTTATCAGCCACAGGAAACTAATTAATAATATGCGCCATATTGGTTTCTTAAACATCTTCTAAAGCACTTTTTAATGCATGTACCAACTGATCGATATCGCCCGCGCCAACTGTTAACAGCAGTTCGGGTTGTTCTAATCTTATTTTATTAATAGCCTCCTGCTTATTTAATATTTGTTTGTTTTTCAACTTCATGCGGTCCAATATCATACTCGAGCTTACACCTTCAATAGGTAATTCACGGGCAGGATAAATATCCAGCAGTATTAATTCGTCGCTCATATCCAGCACCCCGGCAAAACCGTCCACAAAATCGCGTGTACGGGTATATAAATGAGGTTGAAAAATTGTTGTGAGTTTTTTATTTGGATATAAGCGTTTAATAGATGTAATAGCCGCCCTTAATTCTTCCGGATGATGTGCGTAATCATCAATATAAACATGCTGTTCGTTTTTAACAATGTATTCAAACCGGCGCTTTACTCCTTTAAATGAGCCTAAAGCGCTTTTTATGGCATCCCAATCAATATGCAAACGCAGCGTAGCTTCAATAGCAGCAACTGCATTTTCAATATTATGCAAACCGGCAATACCCAGTTTTATATTGGAGATGCTGATAGAACCACGTTTAAAATCGAAATAAAAATCGCCATTTTCAATGCGGATATTTTCTGCCATCGCGTCAGCGGCTTCGGTAATGCTGTAAGTAAATCCATTATTTAACGGAAGCCCCCGGCGATGGATCAATGCTCCGCCCGTTTTTATTTGAGATGCAAAAAGCTGAAATGACTCTGTTAGTTGCGCATGGTCACCATAAATATCCAGGTGATCGGCATCCATAGAAGTAACGATAGCAATATTAGGAAAAAGCGTAAGGAATGAACGGTCATACTCATCAGCCTCAACCACCACGATATCATTATTGCCAAACAATACATTGGTTTGATAATTGGATGCAATACCACCCAAAAATGCCGAGCAATCTTTGCCCGAATCTTTCAATATGTGTGCTATCATGCATGAAGTAGTGGTTTTACCATGTGTGCCTGCAACAGCAATGGTGAATTTACCTTTGCTAATCAATCCCAATACCTGTGAGCGTTTCCAAAGCACAAATCCCTTTCGTTGGAAAAAGTTTAGAATCTCCGAATCCTTAGGGATAGCAGGTGTATAAATAATCAATGTATTATTATCTACATCTCTAAAACTCTTTGGTATGCCTTCTTCGGTGTCTTTAAAGATTACCTGTATACCTTCATTACGCAATTCGTCGGTAAGGTCAGTAGGTGTTTTATCATAACCACAAACAATACAACCCAAATGACTGAAATAGCGGGCCAGGCCACTCATGCCGATACCGCCAATGCCGATCAAATAAACCCGTTGTATGTTGCGTAATTCCATTTTCTTAAAAAGCCCTCCTTCCTTTGCGGGGAAAGAGAGCTAAGATTTAATTGTTATTAATTGTTATTTGAATAACCTCTTTTGCAATAACTTCATCGGCATCAGGCAGGGCCATTTTACCAATGTTGTCGCTTAATTTCTTTTGTAATTCTTTATCATTTAAAAGCTCAATGGCTCTATCTATCAATTTCAATTCCGCGTCTCTGTCGGCAACAAAAACAGCCGCCTGGTCATGTACCAGCGCCAGCGCGTTTTTGGTTTGATGATCTTCGGCCACGTTTGGCGAAGGCACCAGGATAACCGGTTTCTTTACCACGCATAGCTCGGCAATAGTACCCGCGCCTGCTCTTGATATAATAATATCAGCAGCGGCATAAGCCAGGTCCATCCGGTTAACAAATTCCATTATGCGGATATTTGGATGATAATCCTCGCCCAGCTTTTCAATTATACTGTTATAATAAAACTTACCGGTTTGCCATATTACCTGCACATCGGCAGCTATTAGTTTATCCAGACCTGCCATCACGCTGTTATTTAAAGTACGCGCGCCCAAACTACCGCCTGTAACCATGATGGTTTTTTTAAACGCCGATAGCTTATACAACTCTAAAGCCTGCATTTGCTTACCATCTATAGTAACCGATTCTTTACGGATTGGATTACCTGTTTTTATTAACTTATCTGCAGGGAAAAACTGCTCCATACCGTCAAACGCAACACATATTTTTTGGGCCTTTTTACCCAGCCATTTATTGGTGATACCTGCATACGAGTTTTGCTCCTGTATTAAATAGGGTATCCCTTTTAATGATGCCGCATATAATAGCGGACCAGACGCATAACCACCTACTCCAACCGCCGCATCGGGTTTAAAATCTTTAATGATCTTAAGCGCCTTACTCACACTGCTGAATAATTTTACCGGAAACAGCAGGTTTTTCCAAACCGATTTACGCTGTATACCCTGGATGTTAAGGCCTATAATTTTATAGCCCGCCGCCGGAACTTTTTCCATTTCCATACGGCCGATGGCACCAACAAATAATATCTCGATAGCAGGATCAAGCTTTTTCAAAGCATTGGCAATAGCAATAGCCGGGAAGATATGTCCTCCTGTACCGCCACCGCTAATTATGATCTTCTTTGATTTCACCGATTTTATTATTTGATTACACTGATTTTTTTCCTTACCCACTATTGTTTTCCCTTTAGGGGGTTAGGGGGCTTTATGCTATGTTCATTTCTGTATTGCCTGATTCTTTTATTTCGCCAACTACTACTTTTTTCGGGTTCTCTATATCACGGCTAACCGATAATATAATACCGAACGCTATGCTTGTAAACAAGATAGATGTACCGCCCATGCTTACAAAAGGCAAAGGCACACCCGTTACCGGCCCCAAGCCTACCGCTACCGCCATGTTGGCAAACGCCTGTATGGTTAAGCTAAAGCTTAAACCCGCGGCCAATAATGCCCCGAACGCTTTTGGCGCTTTGGTTACAATTTTTATGCATCGATATAATAAGAACAAGTAGATGCCTATTAATGTTACTCCGCCTAATAAGCCATATTCTTCAACTATGATGGCGTATATCTCATCTGAATAGGCTTCCGGCAAATAATTCACCTCGTTGCTTTTGCCCGGGCCTTTGCCAAATAATCCGCCGGTAGCTATAGCTATTTTAGCGTGATCTGCCTGGAATGATTTATCAGGATTTGCAGCTTCAGGGTGTAAGTACGTATGGATACGCGATGTATAGGTATGCCTGCGCGGACCTAAAAACACTACACCTGTAAGCAGTATGGCACCTGCTAAACAGGTAATTGCTATTTGCTTTATGCTGATACGGCCAATAATAAGCAGTAAAACGCTTACACCAAAAAGCATTAACGCGGTAGAAAGATTTGCCAATGCTATCAATATAAAAACTATGCAAACCGCGCCCATTATCGGGATAAATGATTGCTTAACATCTTTAATATTTTCTTGCTTGCGCGATAGGGAGCGCGCCAAATATGTTATCAATGCCAGCTTAGCCAAATCGGATGTTTGGAAGCTTAGGCCGGTACCCGGAATAGCTATCCAGCGACTGGCATCATTTACATGGCTGCCAAATATCAAAGTGTATAACAACAAGGGTATAGTGATATACATCAACAATTTTGATATGCCCGAATAGTACCTGTAATCCAACTTATGCGAAATATACATCAGCACAATGCCACCAATTATCATGGCCAAATGCTTCATCAAAATAGACTCGGCACCTACACCACGTTTGTAAGCCAACGTACCAATAGCGCTATATACAGACAACAGCGATATCAACGAAAGCAATATGACGATAAGCCATATCCAACGATCTCCTTTTATGTTGCCTAATATTTGATTCATGTGTTAACTTTTATTTGTCCATAGACTATTGTCAATAGTCCATAGTCTATTTTATCATTTTTCTTTTCCCATGGACCATCGACTATGAACCATGGACTAATTACAATTCCTTTACCGCCGCCTTAAACTGGTTACCCCTATCTTCATAATTCTTAAACAAATCAAAACTTGCACAAGCCGGTGATAATAAAACGGTATCTCCTTTTGTAGCTAAATGGTAAGCTATTTGTGCCGCTTCTGCTGCCGAATATGTGTTTACTATAATATCTACATCATCTTCAAAAGCGTTATGAATGCGCTGGTTATCCTTGCCTAAACATACTATTGCTTTTACTTTTTGCTTTACCAGGTCCTTAAGCATGGTATAGTCGTTGCCTTTATCTACGCCGCCTAATATCAACACCACATCGCTGGTCATACTCTCTAATGCGTACCAGGTTGAATTAACGTTGGTTGCTTTAGAATCATTAATGAAACTAATGCCCGATATTTTGCCAACAGACTCCAGCCTATGCTCAATATTTTTGAATGTAGCCAGACTTTCCCTAAGGGTGTCGTTGCGTAATTCGAGCACTTTTGCTACAATACCAGATGCCATAGAGTTGTAGATGTTGTGCTTGCCTTGCAGGGCCAGTTCGGTAATTGACATTTCAAAATGTTCTTGAGGGGTGTTGATGACAATATTGTCGTTTTCGAGATATGCTCCCGTTGCAATTTTTTTTTTGATTGAAAATGGCAGTTGCTTTGCTTTCAGGCTGCGGCCTTCCATTCCTTTTATGGTTTCTTCATCGTCAGCGCAGTAAATAAATACATCCTCGGCTGTTTGATTTTGCGTTACACGAAATTTTGATGCCGCGTAATTTTCCATGTTATAGTCGTACCGGTCCAAATGATCGGGCGTTATGTTTAATAATACCGCTATGTCTGTTTTAAACTGGTACATATCGTCAAGCATAAAACTGCTTAGCTCTAAAACATAGCAATCAAATTTTTCGGTTGCTACCTGGTAGGCAAAACTTTTACCTATGTTACCTGCTAAACCCACGTTTAATCCTGCATTTTTAAGGATGTAATGGGTTAAACTGGTAGTAGTAGTTTTCCCGTTCGATCCGGTAATGCCTATTATTTTAGCGTCAGTATATCTTCCAGCAAACTCTATCTCTGAAATAACCGGAATACCCTTTTCTTTTATTTTTGTGATGATAGGCACCTTATCAGGTATGCCCGGACTTTTTATTACTTCAACCGCGCTTAGTATTTCGGCCTCTGTATGCCCATTTTCTTCGAAGCGGATATTCCACCCTTGCAGTTGTTCTTTATAATGCGGGGAAATAGCGCCAAAATCCGAAACAAAAACATCATACCCCTGCTGTTGGGCAAGGTATGCCGCACCCACTCCGCTTTCGCCGGCACCAAGGATCGCTATGTTTTTATTTTCGTTCATTTTTTTTAGTCCATGGTCAATAGTCCATAGTCATTTTTTAATTTTATTCAACTCGTATTACTATGGACCATCGACTATGGACCATGGACTTTAATCTATCTCAACTTCAATGTTATTATCGTCAATATTGCCAGCATAATACCTATTATCCAGAAACGTGTTACGATCTTAGCTTCATGAAAACCTTTCTTTTGATAATGGTGATGAAGCGGCGCCATTAAAAACACTCTTCGCCCTTCGCCAAATCTTTTCTTGGTTAATTTGAACCAACCCACTTGCATAATTACCGACAAACTCTCTAACAGGAATATGCCACATAACAGTGGTATCATTAATTCCTTACGTATCATGATAGCGAATACGGCTATAATACCACCAATTGCAAGGCTGCCCGTATCGCCCATAAATACTTGTGCCGGGTAAGAGTTGTACCATAAAAACCCAACACATGCCCCGATGAATGCGCCGGCAAAAACCACCAACTCGCCCGAGTTGGGGATGTACATGATATTGAGGTAATCAGAAATAATATAGTTACCTGACACATAAGCCAATATAGCCAGCGTGACCCCAATAATGGCCGATGTCCCTGTCGCCAGACCGTCAATACCATCGGTGATATTAGCACCGTTGGATACAGCTGTTATAATCACAATAACAAAGAATAAGAATACAATCAGCGTATATTTTTGATAACCTGGTCCTAAAAATTTAAGCACTTTATTATAATCAAATTCGTTGTTCTTATAAAAAGGCATAGTGGTTTTTGTCGATTTAACATCCTGCGTTAAAACAGGTTTATTACCCCGCATGTGGAAATCTATCTTAGTATCATATTGTACAGGCAACTTCACTTCCTGTTGTATCATTATGTCTTTATGATTGTACATGGTAAAGCCTATAATAAGCGCTAAACCAACCTGACCCACAATTTTAAACCTGCCGGCTAAACCTTCTTTGTTTTTTTTGAATACTTTAATATAATCATCAAGGAAACCAATAGCGCCCAGCCATATTGTAGTTATTATCATCAGGATAATATAAATATTATCCAGCTTGGCAAACAAAAGGGTTGGTATTAATATACCCAGGATAATAATTAGCCCTCCCATAGTAGGTGTGCCCGCTTTTTGCATCTGGCCCTCTAAACCTAAATTCCTTACGGTTTCGCCTACTTGTTTGTAGCGTAAATAATCTATCAGTCTGCGCCCGTAAACTGTGGTCACAATTAACGATACAATTACTGCCATAGCCATCCTGAACGTGATGTATTGAAACACCCCCGTTCCCGGGATATTGTAGTTTTTGTTTAAATATGTAAATAGATAGTATAGCATTATCCCATCAATTTAAATTGGTTTAGTAACTCTTCTTTATCATCAAAGTGATTTTTCACACCTTTTATTTCCTGGTATTTTTCGTGACCTTTTCCTGCTAACAGGATAATATCACCCGGCTGCGCCAGCATACAAGCCGTTTTAATTGCTTCATGCCTGTCTGTAATACTTACTGTCGATCTTTTAAAAGCCGGGCCAACCCCTGCTTCCATGTCCTTAATAATTTGCGCCGGATCTTCAGAGCGCGGATTATCAGATGTAAGTATTACCTTATCACTCCACTCGCAGGCTACCTTTGCCATTATAGGGCGTTTGGTTTTATCCCTGTCGCCGCCGCAGCCAATTACGGTTATTACTTTTTCATTGTTTTTACGGATATCATGAATAGTGCTCAATACATTTTGCACGGCATCCGGCGTATGGGCATAATCAACTATGCCAATGATTTTATTAGGGCCCACTATATAATCAAACCTGCCTTCGGCACCTGATAGTTTACTTAAGCTGGTTAATACTTTTGCCCTGTCCTGCTCTAACAACATAGCAGCAGCATATACTGCTAATAAGTTATAAGCGTTAAAGGTACCTACCATTTTAAACCACACTTCCTCGTTATCTATCAGCAACAATAAGCCACCGAACTGATTTTCAAGTATCCTGCCTTTGTAATCGGCCATACTTTTAAGGGCATAGGTTTTTTTATGGGCCTTAGTATTTTGCAGCATTACACTGCCATTTTTATCGTCGCTATTGGTTAATGCAAAAGCGCTTTTTGGCAAACCGTCAAAAAATGCTTTTTTGGCTTTTAAATAATTATCAAACGTTTTATGATAATCTAAATGGTCATGTGTGAGGTTAGAAAATATGCCTCCCGAAAACACCAATCCTTCTATTCTGTGTTGGGCCACCGCGTGCGAGCTTACTTCCATAAAGCAATAATCGCAGCCCTGGGCAACCATTTCATCCAGTAGCTTATTTAACTCTACAGGGTCGGGTGTGGTATGGGTTGATGGGATGACTTTGCCATTAACCTGATTTTCTACCGTTGAAAGCAAGCCACACTTATAACCCAGATCGCGAAACAATTGATACAATAACGTAGCAATGGTAGTTTTGCCATTAGTGCCCGTTACGCCAACCAGTTTTAATTTATCGGAAGGGTTATCATAAAAATTAGCAGCTACAATACCCAGCGCAATGGCTGAATTTGCCACCATTAAAAAGTCGACCTCGCCTGCTGTATGGCCCGGCAGTTCCTCGCATATTACTGCTACTGCTCCATCTTTTACGGCTTGTTCAATATAATCATGACCATCAACCAGTGTACCCTTTACGGCAACGAATAAACAACCGGGCACAACCTTGCGCGAATCAAACACCACAGCGCTGATCTCTACGTCTACCGCGCCTTGCAGCTCGGTAAATGGTAATCCGGTTAATATGTCGCTTAAGTATCTCACTCTAATTCTATTGTAATTTTTGAACCTTTTGGTACCCGGCTTCCTCCTGCTATGGATTGGCTTTTTACTGCACCACTACCTTTTACACCTACTTTATAGCCCGCATTACCTAACAGATACAAAGCATCACTTAGCCCCATACCTGTTACCGTTGGTACAGTGCCGGCTTTATATTTAACTTCTTCGTATGGTAAACCGCTGCTGGTATCTAAACCTGTATTAGCCGCGGCGTATAATGGCTTAACGCCCAATTTTGAATATACTTGCTTTAACGCGCTTATATTACCCTGCTTAACTTTTGGTAAAGTTGTATTACCTACAAAATGTGCGGGCGTATTATGTTTCATTTCCAAATCGCTTGAGTATACCCTGTCTGCCACCTCCCTAAATACGGGGCCAGCCACATAAGCTGCCAAATAATTGCCAGCGGTTGGGTGGTTTATCACTACTATCATAGCATATTTGGGATGATCTGCCGGGAAATAACCGCAGAACGATGCCTGGTAGGTTTTTTGTTCGCCATAGCCGGCACCGTCATTTGCAATTTGCGCCGTACCCGTTTTACCTGCTACCGAGTATAAATTATTTTTAATAAAGGTCTTACCCGTTCCGTTCAATACAACCCCTTCCAACAGGCTTTTCATTTTACCTAATGTAGCGTCCGAACAAACTTTAGGATTGATAATCCTTGCCTGAAAATGCTCAACAGTATTACCCATGCGCTGTATCTCCCTTACAAAAATTGGCGCTATCATTTTGCCATTATTAGCAATAGAATTATATAGAGTAAGCATTTGTAAGGGTGTAATTTGCATTTCGTACCCGTAGGCCATTTGCGGCAATGTTAATTTGCTCCAGCTTCTGTTTGCCGGATTTTTAACTACCGGGCGCGCTTCCCCGTGTATTTGCAGACCGAGCTTCTCATTTAAATGCAGGGCATATAAATTATCTGTAAACTCCTTAGGGTTATTTTGATAATGCGAGCTGATAAATTTCACTACAGCAACGTTTGATGACTCTTCAAAGGCATGTTTCGCGGTCATCGGGCTTGGGTTATATTCTGCATCGGTAAAGGTTTTAAGTACTTTATCCTTATAATACATTTTATATTTTCCGCCTTCAACATCAACCAAACTATTGGTATCTATTTTATGCTGATCAAACGCTGTCATGTACGATGCCAGTTTAAATGTCGACCCCGGATCGCGCGCGTCACTTATGGCATAGTTCAATTTTTCCTGGTAATCTTTAGCCTCATAACCACCGCCTTTTATGTGGGTAAAATTTGCAATGGCCCTAATTTCGCCGGTTGCTACTTCCATTAACACCACACAGCCATGATCGGCCTGGCTTTTTATCAATTGTTTCTTTAATGCATCCTGAGCTACATCCTGGTAGTTAACATCAATGGTAGATATAATATCAGCGCCGTCCTTAGCGGGTATTTCTTCATCTTCATCATTCACCGGCATATAGGTACCACCGGCAATACGCTGCATTAAACGTTTTCCATTTTCGCCATTAATATAGCTTGCAAAGGCGCCTTCTAATCCAACCGGATTTTTAATGTTTTCGTTTTTGTAGCCTATGGTACGTGCTGCTAATGAGCGGAAAGGCAGTATACGTTTGTTTTGCTGCAACACAATTAAGCCACCCTTATATTTCCCCAAGTTAAATATCGGGAACTTTCTTATCTGCTTTAATTCCTGGAAAGTTACCTTGCGCCTTATTAATTCATAACGCGAACTATCTTTACGGGCATCGCGCAACATGCGTGAGTATTCTGTTTCTGATTTATCAGGGTAAAGCTGTGATAGTTTAAGCGCCAATGAATCTACTTTTCCGTAAAACATTTTGTCGTCCTCAATACCCCCGGCAAACATATCCATGTGCAATTCATACTCTGGTACAGACGTAGCCAACAAACTACCATCAACCGAAAGTATATTGCCACGGGTAGCTTCAACACTTTCATATCGGGTTGAAAGTTTAGAAGCCATTGCTTTCCATTTATTGCCCTGTACAAATTGCAGGCGGTACATTTGTACCACAACAGCCAGGGCAAAAAGCAATATCAAGCCAAAAGCTAAATAAACACGAAGCAGTATATTGGTTCTGATACTCATTGCGCAGCATCCTCCTTAATGGTAATTTTTTGCGCCGGTTGTATAGACTCTCTTATTCCTAAAGTATCTACACGCTTGGCTACCTCTGTTAAAGTACTTTTATAAGCAAGGTCGGCTTTGGTTATTTTATATTCCCAACCCAATTCGTGTACCTCTTTGGTTATTTTTTCTATATCGCGGATATTTTTTTCGGCCAGGTGACGGTTGCCTATATATATCATTCCTAAAAAAGCCAGGAACAAAACAAAAGGCAAAGCACGGGTAGCATCATCAGTAGTGATAAATCCTTTCGTTAAAAACTTAGTCAGAAAGTTGTCGGGAATTTCCTTTACGGTCTTTTCCTCAACGATCAATTCGCTCTCCAACTCTTCTTCCGGAATTTCTGTACGCAAACGATTGGTCATTTCTTTACTGCTATTCTTAATTTTGCACTGCGTGCCCTGTTATTAATTGCTATCTCCTCTTCTGATGCTGTAATAGCTCCGCGACTTACCGCATCAAATGGCTTTTGATCATTGCCAAAAAAATCTTTCTCTACCTCGCCACTAAATTTGCCTTTAGCGATGAAATTTTTTACCAGCCTGTCTTCCAGCGAATGGTATGACATTACTACCAGCCTTCCGCCCGTTTCCAACACCTCAGCCGTTTGCATTAAAAAATCTTTCAACGCCTCCAACTCCTGGTTCACTTCAATACGTAATGCCTGGAACACTTGCGCCAGGTATTTATTTTCTTTTCCTTTCGGGATGCGTGCTGCAATGGCATTCTTCAAATCGGCAACGGTTATAATTGGCGCGTTTAACCGGGCAGTTACAATGGTATTTGCCAGCGATTTTGCATTTTGTATCTCACCGTAAATGCCGAATATGCGGTGCAACTCGGCTTCCGAATAATTATTTACTACTTCTTTAGCACTTAGTTCTGCCGATTGATTCATGCGCATATCCAGCTCTGCATCAAAACGGATAGAGAACCCGCGCTCGGCCTGGTCAAACTGGTAGGATGATACACCCAGGTCCGCCAAAATACCATCAACCGGGATAGCCCCATGCAGGCGGCAAAAGTTTTTCAGATAGCGAAAGTTCTGATCAATGAACACAAAGCGTTCATCATCAATTAAATTTTGCTGCGCATCGGCATCCTGGTCAAAAGCCAGCAATACGCCGTCTTTACCCAAATGCTTTAATATTTCTTTTGAATGACCACCGCCACCAAAGGTTACATCAACATAAGTACCATCTTTTTTTATATTCAGGCCTTCAATACATTCCTGCAGCATTACGGGATTATGATAGTTGCTCATCATTCCTCCTTCCTGCGTTACCCATTACCTCTTCGGCTAGATTTGCAAAGTTTTCGGGCTCGTTATCCATCTGCGCCTCGTAGGCTTCCTGGCTCCAAACCTCTATTTTATTAAACTGACAGGCCAATACCACATCGGCATTAATGCCCGCATATTCTAACAATGGTTTAGGCAAAAGCACGCGACCGGTCCCATCAAGCGTTAATTCTGACGCGCCACGGGTAAAATATCTTATAAATTCGCGGGTCTTTTTCTCGTATTGATTAAGCTTACTCAGGTCCTCAACTATTTTATTCCATTCATTACGGGTGTAAATAACCAAATGCTTTTCGAACCCCCGATTGATGACAAGCCCCTCACTTACAGCTTCGGGAAGCTGTTTTTTGAGGCCAACGGGTATCATCATACGCCCTTTAGCATCCAGTTTGCAATCAAATTCACCTAAAAAATTTGACATAGTTACACTTCGACAATTTTGGTAACGTAAAAGTAAATTAGTTTTACCACTTTTTAACACTTTTTACCACCAAAAGTTTTCAACACTATTATGACAATACTTACCCCACTTAAAAAATAAAAAAGCAACGGGCAAATCACTGCAGCCTGATTTACAACAGAGTACTATTATTTAACGTTTAGTAATTGAGAATTATTGGCAAGGCACAGCTTATAAAAGAAACGGTTTTTTATAAGCAGGCGCTTCAAGTGTACCAGGGTGTCCCAGGTGTATCAACGTGTACATGGTACAGTAGACTGCTTTGCTGTTGCCATGACGTGTTTGTTTAAACGTTGTCATTTCACCTTCAGGGGTTTGCGAATTTTATAACTCAGGATGTTAAATATCAGAATGACAAAATAGTACTAAATAATCCCATACAACGCACCACCCTTTTCTCCCATTTTATCCACCAGCTTCTCAACCTCAGCATCTTTCTCTAACACAGGTGCATGATGCGGCTTTATCCTCGCATCAATTATCAGCGGACCATAACAGCCCCAGTGCTTATGCTCTATAAATTCATTAATGCCATAAATATCATGCGATGGGTTGCTGCGGGTAAAGGTTACCCACACAAAGTTATTCAAATTTTGGGCAGTAAAGGCTGCATTATCACACAACACCATTAACGGGATACCCGGCAGATCGGTTTCGCCAAAATGTTCCTGTAAAATTTCCAGCATAAGGGGCATATCGCTGGTTCTTATATTGTTAGGAACCTCTACAGCCAACACACCCGGCATTACCATTTTGTAATTAATAAATGGCAGTGGCAATTCAAAACCGACAGGCACATCGCTCCATAGTTCACGCTTAATATCGCCGGCAACGGTAACAGCTAATTTACTGCCGGAGTTTAGTCCGCTGCCGCTATAATCAAGCGTATCAATAGTTGTTTTGGTATGAAAATGCAAATCGCGGGTTAGGTCTATGCGCTGTAGCACGTGCGTTAAAAAAGCACCAATATCATTTACATTTAGTTTTGGGTCGTCCTCCTGCGCGGCAATGAACAGGTATTTGGCAAGGCTCAGTTGATTCTTACCTAATATATGATTGGCAATAGTTAATATTTCCTGTGGTTTACGTTCTTTTATATAAGGTGTATACCGTTCGCTGCCTATGGCAAATAACAAAGGGTGCACGCCGGCCGCATCAACAGCATTAACCGCATGTAATCCCGGTATTTCCTGCGATAAAGCCGAACCGGCAATTTCATGTATCAAGGCTCCAAAACTGGTATCTTCCTGCGGTGGCCTGCCAACTACGGTGAATGACCATACCGCATCTTTACGATGATAAACATTATCAACTTTTAGTAACGGGAACGGATGCGCTAAACTATAATAACCCAAATGATCGCCAAACGGGCCCTCCAATTTATTTTCGTGAGGCTCAACGGTTCCGGTTATTATAAAATCCGCGTCGGCAGAGATACAAAAACCTTCCTCATCATAAAAATAACGGAAACGGCGGTTACCTAACGCTCCGGCAAAGGTCATTTCTGATAAACCTTCGGGTAATGGCATTACGGCCGCAACCGGGTGCGATGGCGGGCCGCCTACAAATATACTCACCTTTAACGCCTGCCCTTTCGCATTGGCTTTGGTTTGGTGCACACCTATGCCACGGTGCAGTTGGTAGTGCAAGCCAATTTCTTTGTTTAATATATAATCATTACCCGCCATTTGTATGCGGTACATGCCCAGGTTGGCATTCATAACACCGGGCTTATCGCTATCTTCGGTATAAACCTGCGGCATGGTAACAAACGGACCACCATCTTTGGGCCAGTTTACTATTTGCGGCAAATCGCTGATATGGCATTTAGCAAAATCTTTCTTACTCACTTTCATCGGCAAAGCCGATAAGGCAGTAAGGGCCACACTGCCATACTTAAAAGGATGTTTGATAGCTTTTATAGGGTCTGATTTTATGTCGACCAATGTTTTTACTTTATCCAGCGAATCCCTGAAAATAAACTTAGAGCGCTCCAGCGTACCAAATAAATTAGATACCGCGGGGAATTTACTACCCTTTACATTTTCGAATAAAATAGCCGGCCCGCCATGCTCAAACACGCGCAGGTGTATTTGTGCCATTTGCAGGTAGGGGTCTACCTCTTCTTTTATACGTATTAAATGACCATGTTTTTCAAGGTCGGTAATGCAGGCTTGTAAACTCGGGTAACCCATAGATTTTTATTGAAACAGCAGCAAATGTACAAATTGAAAAAGTGTGTGATGGTATAGTATTTTATCATTCTAAACCAAGCTGCGTTCTCCACTAAATCCATAGATAAACATTAAACAATGCCCTTAAAAAAAGTTATTATTACTTTTAGGGCCTAAACGTTTTGGTGTTAATATGTCAGTAATTGAGCTCACTATTATTATACTCATCGGCTCGTATTTCGCGGGCCTGTTAGGTTCGCTAACCGGCCTGGGCGGCGGGTTTATCATCATTCCCTTACTTACCTTATTATTACATGTTGATATTCATTACGCTATTGGCGCATCACTTATATCGGTTATCGCCACATCGTCCGGATCAGCAGCGGCTTATGTAAAAGAGGGCATTACCAATATGCGGCTGGGTATGTTTTTAGAAATAGCTACAACGGCAGGGGCTATGACAGGCGCTATGTTGGCAATTTATACATCCACACATTATATAGCCATATTATTTGGGTTGATATTAATATCATCAGCATTAATGTCGCTACGAAAAAAATCAGGGCATATCACTACACACAAAAGCTACCTGGCAGAAAAATTAAAACTTAACAGCAGCTACCCAACAGCAGATGGCGCGGTTGAGTACGGTGTAAGTAATGTAGCAGGCGGCTTTTTCATGATGTTATTTGCAGGTGTTATATCGGGGTTGCTGGGGATAGGATCCGGCGCTTTAAAGGTTTTGGCGATGGATAGCATTATGCGTTTACCGTTCAAAGTTTCAACTACTACCAGCAATTTCATGATTGGTGTTACTGCTGCTGCAAGCGCGGTGGTTTACCTGCAGCGCGGTTATATTGATCCGGGCCTGTCAATGCCGGTTGTTATTGGTGTATTGCTGGGTGCAATGAGCGGATCTAAGATATTGGTAAACAGCACTTCATCCAAATGGATAAGGGTAGTTTTCTCGGTAGTAGTAGGTGTATTGGCTATACAGATGATTTATAACGGGATAATGGGAAAGATATAGCATAGTTGATTAGTTATTGGTGGGTAGATATTAGTAGATAGATAATAAAATATTGCTATACAAATGAACAAACTTAAAGATACAGATATACAATCTGCAATAGGCTGGGTATTACGCATAGGCGTATTTCTTTCCATCGGCATCGTACTTTTTGGGGGAACAGTGTACCTATACAGGCATGGAAATGAGATAGCTGATTACCATACATTTAAAGGAGTACCGGATTTTGTGCGAACGGGCGCCGATATTTTACATGGCATATTAACTTTTAGGGGCAGAGCAGTAATACAAGGCGGCATCATTTTATTAATAGCCACGCCTATCATACGTGTACTATTTTCGGCGGTGGGGTTTATATTAGAGAAAGATTATTTGTATACAGGTATTACGATATTGGTTTTATTAATAATTTTCATCAGCATGCTTAGCGGGCACGCGGGGTAACTTATTAATTTCCGGATGTATTACCGGCCACTCCACCAGCTGCACGTTTTTGCTCATCTTCATTACCGGCACGATGCCTGGTTGTTCCTTTAAGCGACGTATTTCCAAAACGATAAATAAAGCCAAGTCTTATAATCCGGGTCTCTACCTTATCATATATCGTCATATTAAGGTTTTGATAATTAACAACCGCTCTATCTCTATAGGTATTAAAAATATCGTTTATAGTTAACCGCAATGTTCCATTTTTATTAAACAGCTGCTTACTTATACCCGCATCCACACGATAATTTGCCTTGATCTGGCCAATGCCATAAAAATTGGGCGTCTCGTATTTACCTGTAAGCTGTGCAGAAATTGTACTGCTTATTTTAAAATCTTGCTCACTTGATAAAATGACATCCGGCGTGCCTTTATTTAAGTTACCATTTTCAGAATAGGCCTTAAAGCGCTGATAAGAGGCATCAGCTAAAAAATTGCCATTCCACCATGCATTAAACGTAACCGGGGCAAAAAACTTTAAGCCTATACTCGAAAAGGAACCAAAGTTTTTCTTTGTAGTAATATTTACTTTTGATGAATCATTTTGCGAATAATCAATCAAGTCATAAAGGTTAGTAATATTAGCAGCGTATAAAGTGGTTACAAATGTTTTATTATAGGTATGTGATAATTGTATCCTATTGGAATATTGAGGAAGTAAATTGGGGTTGCCCGAGCGATAATCATACAAATCAACATAATATAAAAACGGATTTATATCTTCATATTGCGGCCTGGTTATACCACGGTTAAAACTAAAATTAAACTCATTTTTTTCGTCAGCCTGATAAATCAGCTGCAACTGCGGGAACCAATCCAAATAGCTTTTTTTAGTAGTAGTCATCGCGGTTGCGGAGTTCGCGGTCGAATTGGTTTCCTCAACACGCAACCCTGCCATTATATTTAACTTGTCTATTTTGTTAGTGTAATTGATATAACCCGAGTTAATATTTTCCTTAAATATAAAGGTATTGCTAAACCAAGGCGAGCTTGTATAAACGCCGTTTATTTGTGGGCCAAAAATCAAATTATTATCACTTTGTACCCAACTATATTTTACGCCGGCCTCTATTTGTGATGTTTTTGATAGGGGGTTGACATAATCAACCTTTGCTGCCCAAATATGTATAACAGCCGGTGATAAGTTTTGCAGGTACAATGGCGAACGGTAACTGCCGCCAGCCGCATTATAAAAATGATTATCTATATATTCGGAATAATGACGGTTAATATCATTAAATACTATATCTGCTGATAGCATCTTTCCTGCCGTATCCAGTTTGCCTGTATAATTAACATCATAACTTATATTACTTTGACCACGATTTGGTTTTGACATTGTGGATATCGTAGAATCTAATACACCACTATTAGTAATATTGAGCAAATTGCTTTTTACATAAGTATTATTATTAATTGTACCGCTTACTAAAACTCCAAATGTGCTATTAGGCGAGATAAGAATATCTGTACCTAACCTAAAATTATGACTTTTGCCTAATTGCGTAGCAGAATAATTAACATCGTAATCACTTATTAAACCATTATAGTTAATAACACGATCTGTTGTAAAATTGTGAAAGGTTTTATTTTGAAGATAACTGTAATTACCAAAAATATTTACGTTGCCCATGCGGCTATTAAAATTTAATCCGGCATTTGTTTTGTAAAATTTACCATAACCAATGCCGGCATTCGCTGTAAAGTTTGTACCTGCATTTACTCCTTTTTTTGATATGATATTTATCACACCCGCCCCACCGGCCTCATATTTTGCTGACGGATTGGCTATTAACTCTATCTGTTGTACATTACTGCCGGGCATGCTTTGCAGTAAATCAGTTAGATCTTGCCCCGATAAATTTACCTGCTTGCCATCAATTGTTATTAAGGCACCCTGACGGCCAAGAATACTTAAATTGCCGCGACCATCATCATGCACACCCGGTGCCTGTCTTAAAATCTCAATTACAGAATTTCCTTCGGCAATTATACTGCTTTGAACATTTAATACAACCTTCCCAGGCTTAACTTCCACATAAGACCGATGGGCGGTTATAGAAACTTCTTTCAATTGTGGAAGATGAGGGACAAGTATAATATCATTGTTAACAACTTCTTTACCCGCCATCAGCTCATACGGACCGGTTAAAGATTGTTCATACCCTATTTTGCTTATCAGTAATAAATAATTACCGGGTTTAGCACTAAATTTAAACAAGCCATTTACATCGCACCCTACTGATTTGATGATAGATGAATCGGCGGCAGCCAACAATATAACCGTAGCAGCTTCAGCAGCCAAATGCTTATCATTAGAAACCTTACCATAAATCTCCGAAAGACCTGTTTGCGCATATGAATAGTTGTACGCACACATCATGAACGCTATTAATAAGCCCCTCGTTAAAAACTTCATTAAATATATAGATGTAGAATTTTATTATAGTAATATTAAATTATATATATGCAATAACTTATACGTATAAAATATCTATTATCGGGTTTTTACGTCTTATTTGCAACTAAAGTTATTAATACCCGGGCAATATGATATATAAGTTTCTAAATTATATAATAAAAAAAAGTTATCCCCGATTTTTATTAATTTTCGCAATTAAAATATTACTACTGATAAATGAAAAAAATAGCTTTTTTTTTACTGACCATACTTTTTACAGTTAAGATTTTTGCACAAGCCGAACCACCAAAATATATGGTTACTGCAATCCAGTTTAAAAAGTTTTACAATGCTAATAGCCCCGACAGTATTTCGAAAGACTTTAGTCCCGAAATGATGGCAACCTTACCGGCGGATAAATTCAAAACTACCACAACACAGTTGAGGGGGCAGCTTGGGCAATTGTTAAAAACCGAGTTCCTGAAATACAATAATCCACTGGCTGTTTATAAAGCTACTTTTCAAAATGGTACATTTTTACTTAATATATCATTAAATAATAAAGACCAAATAATTGGATTGGTATTAACCCCCTACCAGGAGTCTGCTAAAATTGATGCTGGGATCGATCCTTCTATAACAGAATCGCCAATATTGTTAAAAACATTATCGGGTACAATTTCTGGCACTTTGGCCGTACCAAAAGATGCCAAAGATAAATTTCCGGTTGTGTTAATAATTGCGGGCTCGGGCCCTGTTGACCGTAATGGTAATAGTGTCAAACTTAACCTGGCTACAAATGATTATAAATTGATGGCCGAGGCTTTAGGCAAAAGTGGCATCGCATCTTTACGTTATGATAAACGCATGGTTGGCGAAAGCCCCGGCTCTGGTAAAGAAAGCGAACTACGTTTTGATGATTACGTGGATGACGCCATTGGCCTGATCAATTTATTGAAAGATGATGCCAGGTTTTCTAAAATAATTGTAATGGGCCACAGCGAGGGTTCGCTGGTTGGAATGTTGGCTGCCAGGGCTACTGAAACAAGTGTTAATGCTTTCATTTCACTTGCAGGTGCCGGCCGGCCGGCCGAAGAGGTATTAACCGAACAAATGAAATCGCAGCCACAATACCTTGCTGATGGTTTTAAAAAAATCATGGATTCGTTACGCCATGGTAAGGTCCAAAAAAGTGTCGACCCTTCACTATATTTTATAATCAGGCCAAGTATACAAATGTATGTAATGAGCTGGTGCAGGTTCGATCCGCAGAAAGAGATAAAAAAATTAAAAATCCCAACATTGATTGTACAAGGCACTACCGATTTGCAGGTAACGCTTGAAGACGCTGATAAACTAAAAAAGGGAAAATCAACATCTATACTAACCATTATACATGGTATGAACCATGTACTTAAAGATGCTCCGGCCGATAAGACACAGAACCTGGCTACTTATAACCAGCCCGATCTGCCCTTGAAACCTGAATTGGTGACAAGTGTGATTGATTTTGTGAAGGGGGTGAAGTAAGCAGCCCCCTCTAATAATTACCCTGCAATCTTCTTATCACAATTATCTCGCTGATATGATAAGCGTTATGATCTGCAATTTGCAGGGCTTCATGTAAAATGGTTTGCCCGCTGCCATGAGGAAGCTTTTTGTAGATATCTTCGTTTTTTACCAGTTCAATAAATTCTTTAAGATCGTTATCTATTTGCCTTAAAGAGTTTTCCCAGACTGCATCGTCGGCCGGTAAACTTTCATTTGGCCAGTAATCATCCGGCCATTTTGGCGATTTATGGTTGGCATTCAAACAAAATTGTAGCATATCCCATTGGGCAATACGTATATGCTCTACCAATTGCCATATACTATAAGGTAGTTTATCTGGTGCAGCTCCGCGCGCTTCGGCAGGAAGACCTTTCAGTGCACCCTTTAAACCAATATGCGCGCTACCGCCTTGCAGTAGTTTTACTACTTCATCAATAATAATAGATTCATGCTCGCTGTTCATAACAGGTACTTGTTTTTAATTGATAATAGCTTTTTTGGGTTAAATGTTCTAAGTTTATGCAACAAAAAAATATCTATAATGGTCAGGAAAATATTGCTTCTACTTCTGGTATGTGCTACCTTTTTTATAGGATGTAAAAAAGATGCCGGTAGCGGCCCGTCAGGCAGAAAAGGCGACGAGGCGTTTACTGCTTATGAAGAACATTTTCTGGATGCTTTATGGAAACTTAACCCCGATTGGGCAACCGGCGAAGGCTATCATAAATATGATAGCTTATTGGTTATCCCTAACGATAAAAGCCGGGATGCGATGCTTAATTTTATTAAACTACAAACTGATTCTTTGTCGCGTTTTGAGGTGAATGATCTGTCGGAACTGAATAAAATAGATTATCGCCTGATGCAAAATCATTTAGATTATACGAGTTGGCAGATTATGATACTCAAAGCATACGAGTGGGCCCCCACCCGCTATAATGTTGTAGGCACGTTTGCACAAATATTAAATAAGCCTTATGCGCCTTTAGCTAAGCGTTTGCGTAATTTCTATGAAAAAATGGCAGACCTGCCTACTTATTATAAAGAGGCCGAAAAGCAAATTAAGAACCCGGTACCCGAGTTAACCGACCAAGCCATTGAGCAGCAAACGGGTGGCATTAATGTAATGGAAAAAGACTTTTTAGACTCGCTAAAGAAAACCAACATCCCTAATGGCGAGCAGAAAAAAATGACGGAGCGGGCTAAAATATCCGCAGAAAGTATTAGAGCCTACATTGCCTGGTTAAAAAACATGAAGAACGACCATGCCCGCAGTTTCAGGCTGGGTAAGGAATTGTATGATGATAAGTTTAAATACGAAACACAATCTGCCTACGGCGCGCAGCAGTTGTTTAACATGGCGGGCGAAAGGAAAAAACAGGTACACCGCGAAATGACCAAAATAAGCCGACAGCTTTGGCCAAAATATTTCGGAAAGAAAACCATGCCTGCTGATTCGCTTGAAATGATAAGCCGGGTATTGGATACCCTCTCGGGCAAGCACACCACGCCTGGCGGATTTCAGTTGGCCATTGAAAACCAGCTCCCTAAATTAATAGCATTTGTAAAAGCCAAAGACCTGGTTACAGTTGACCCTACCAAACCATTACAGGTAAGTAAACTGCCGGCTTATTCTGGCAGCGCGGCATTTGCCTCTATGAGTTCGCCGGGAGCTTATGATAAAGAAGGAAAATCTTACTTTAATATAAGTAATCTTTCTGCCTTGCCGGCAGATAAAGCCGAAAGTTACCTGCGCGAATACAATCAATATATTTTACAAATACTATGTATACATGAAGCCATACCCGGGCATTATGTACAGCAAGTATATGCTAATAAGGCTCCAAGCAAAATTAAAGCCATTTTTGGCAATACGGCTATGATTGAAGGCTGGGCTGTTTACAGCGAACAAATGATGCTGGACAATGGTTATGATGATTCGCCCGAAATGAAGCTGATGTGGTACAAGTGGCACTTGCGGTCTGTTTGCAATAGTATTTTAGATTATGCTGTGCATTGTTTGAGCATGACCAAAGAACAAGCTATGACGTTTCTTATCAAAGAAGCTTTTCAACAGCAGGCAGAAGCCGAAGGTAAGTGGAAACGGGTAAGTGTTACCAGCGTACAATTAGATAGTTATTACGATGGTTATAAAGAGATCATCGATTTACGTGAAGCCTATAAAACCAAAATGGGCGACAAATATAAACTGAAAGACTTTAACGAAAAATTTCTGAGCTATGGCAGCGCTCCAGTTAAGTTTATAAGAACTGCTATGTTAGGGAACAAATAGTATAGTGAGTTGTTTCTATATCATCTTGAACGATGGTATATTTAATTTAAAACATCATGGCGATTAATAACACCAACTGGCCCGAACTAATTTTCGATCAACTAAAAGACACAGTTGCTACGGTACAACTTTGGACGCAAATAGTTGGAAAAATACGGTTAAAAAAAACGCCGTGGCTCAATCACTCATGGCACGTTACCTTGTATGTTTATCCGCGTGGCTTAACTACCCATAGTATTCCTAACGGGGATGGCAGCTTCCAGATAGATTTTGATTTTATAGCGCATGAGTTGATAGTTACCTGCAGTTCGGGCGAAAGCCAAAAAATAGAACTATACCCGCGCACTGTAGCGAGCTTTTACAAGGAGCTTTTTGAAAAGCTGAAAATATTGGGTATTGACGTTACCATTTATGCCAAACCAAATGAAATTGACCCGGCTATACCTTTTGAACAGGACGAAGTACATCGATCATACGATAAAGAACAGATAAACAAGTTTTTTAAAGCTTTATTAACCATTAACACAATTTTCACCGGGTTCCGCTCAAAATTTAGCGGCAAGTGCAGCCCGGTTCACTTTTTTTGGGGAGCGTTTGATCTGGCTGTTACCCGTTTTTCGGGCAGGCGGGCGCCATTGCACCCCGGAGGTGTACCCAATATGCCCGACCGCGTAACGCAGGAAGCTTACTCGCATGAAGTAAGCAGCTGCGGCTTTTGGCCCGGCAATGAGCAATTTCCACACCCCGCTTTTTACGCCTACTGTTACCCTACCCCGGCTGCATTTAGCGAGCAGCCTGTTAAACCAACCCAGGCATTTTATAGTACGGAAATGGGCGAGTTCTTTTTAAAATATGATGATGTGCGATTGGCCGCTGATCCTGAAAAAACGTTGCTTGAATTTTTAGAAACTACCTATATAGCCGCGGCGAATACCGGCAATTGGGACAGAAATGCTTTAGAGTGTGATCTATCGTGGTTGGAGGGATAAAGCAATAACCTATACCAGTTAAATGCTATTACTGTACTGTACACCTTGGTACATTAAAAATTGCAATTGGCTAAAAATAAACGTATTAAATAATTCCAAATAAACTAACTATTAAATTAACGCGAGTTCAGGATAAGAAACGCTCTATGTCATTTCGATACGAGGTACGAGTGAGAAATCTTATACACTATACGATATTGCCATGCAAAAGCGTATAAGATTTCTCGCTCGCCCCAACACACCCCCTCGGCTCTATCGAAATGATATTTTTTTTGATTTATACTATTTATTTAGACTTGTATACCCCTTCATTTAGTTTTTGTACTTTTATGAAGCTACCTAACCAAAATGATAAAACGTAAAAGCGGAGAATTTTTAGAATTTATAAAATCTGAACAAGCCAGCGGGGTAATATTAATTATATGTGTAATTATTTCTTTAATCATTGCCAATTCATCAGTTAGTCAGGATTTCACAAAGCTGTTATCATTTAAATTTGGTTATGAATCTCCCCTAATTCAATTAAAATATTCTTTATTAAACTGGATCAATGATGGCTTAATGGCTGTTTTCTTTTTCCTGATAGGTTTGGAAATTAAAAATGAGATCATCGGCGGGCACTTATCTAACTTTAAAATCGCCGCGGTACCCATATTTGCCGCTATAGGCGGGGCCATGGTGCCGGCGTTAATATTTTTCGCATTCAATTATGGTACTAATACCGGCGCAGGCTGGGCAATACCAATGGCTACTGATATTGCATTTGCATTAGGCGTTTTGGCCCTGTTAGGCAAACTTGTACCACCCGCTCTTAAGGTTTTATTATCAACCCTGGCCGTTGTTGATGATTTACTAGCTATAATAATCATCGCTGTATTTTATTCAACCACGTTGCACTGGCTTTACTTGTTGGTAGGCCTGAGTATATTTTTACTTTTATTATTGATGAATAAATTGGGCTTAAAGCATTTGGTCTTTTATATTATCCCGGGGATAGCATTATGGTATTTTATACACCACTCGGGTATACATGCCACTATTGCAGGCGTATTAACAGCATTTACTATACCTGTAAGTTCTAAAAAGGGCCCCGTATTAGAAAAACTGGCACACCAATTAACTACGCCGGTTAACTTTTTTATAATGCCGCTTTTCGCGCTCGCCAATACAAATATTCATTTTGAAGTTAATATGGTTAATGGCGTTATAAGTGTATTAGGTTTGGGGATTATTTTAGGGTTGCTGATTGGTAAGCCGGTTGGGGTAATGCTTTTTGCCTGGCTTTCGGTTAAATTTAAAATAGGGTCATTACCTGAATTAATAACCTGGCAACATATTACGGGCATGGGTTTATTGGCCGGTATAGGCTTTACCATGTCTATATTTATCTCTTTGTTATCCTTTGGTAACTCAATTTATAACATTGAGGCAAAGTTTGCTATTTTGATAGCTTCTGTTATTGCAGGCATAGCCGGGTTTATTTACTTAAAAAATGTGCTGGTCACAAACAACAAATCCCGCCATTAAGCGGGATCTGTAATATATTAGATAAGACTTATGAAGTTTATAAAACTAAGTCTATTATTTTTCAACCCCAAAGATTAGCCGGATACGTTCCGTTTGCTACCAGTTCAGAAATTGATTTTTGCACAATAGGCTTATCCTCTTTATAAGTAACGCCAAACCATTTTGACGCGGTAGGTATCACCTTAAATGATGCCAGCCCGCTTTTTATCAAGTTATCAGCTACTAATGGGATAAAAAATTCTGCTTTAGGGTTATGCTCGTTGGCTTCAACAAAGTCTCTGAACATTTGCTCGCTTTGCTTAAATACAGCCGGCGTAAATCCCCAAAAGTTCATAGATACACGGGTATCATTTGGCAGGGGGTGTTCGCCTGTGGCATCTTTATAGGCAACTTTTCCGCCATCGGTAAAGTAAACCTCAGTACGTTCATTTACTTCTGTCATGTTACCATTGGCATCAACCTCGCATACACCGCGCGATACCGAACCATAATCAGACAAAGTTTTATCTATCTGGTAGCCTACCAATGAATATTGTGTATCAGATGCTTCGGTAGTTAAAAACTTAACCATTTTTTCAAAGGCATCATAACCATAATAATCATCAGCATTGATAACACAAAAAGGCTCATGTACCTGGTTACGGGCAGCCAACACAGCATGTGCGGTTCCCCATGGTTTAGCGCGCTCAATAGTTTTATCTATCCCGAAAGGTTTCAGGTCAAAGCTTTGAAAAACATAATCAGTTTCAATCTTACCCTTTAATTTAGGTTCGAATATGGCTTTAAAGGAGTCTACAAATTCTTCGCGTATAATGAAGCTTATTTTTCCAAATCCTGCCTTAATGGCATCATGGATAGAATAATCTATAATGGTTTCTCCGTTGGGTCCAAATCCGTCAATCTGCTTCATGCTTCCGTAACGGCTGGCCATACCGGCGGCCAGTATTAATAGTGTTGGTTTCATAGTTTAATTAAAGAGGTGTTAAATAATTTTGTCAATATCCGGGGGATTATAACCCACGGATATTTCAACATCATTTTTCAAGAAAATGTTTATTTAATATACCTGAAATCTTGTCCTGATTTGATATTTAGCAATACTTCATAAATCAGCCTGATCACATTATCAGCATCTTCCTTATGTACCATTTCAACAGTAGTGTGCATATAGCGCAAACATAAAGAGATCAATGCAGAAGGCACACCATCATTAGAGTAAGCAAAAGCATCAGTATCAGTACCTGTTGAACGTGATGAAGCCTGGCGCTGGAAAGGAATACCCTCTTTTTCGGCAGTATCTATTAATAGCTTATTCAGGTTATTTTGTACCGCAGGCGCGTATGATACAACCGGACCGCGACCACAAGCCAGGTCACCCTGTGTTATCTTACTTATCATTGGCGTTTGTGTATCATGCGTAACATCAGTAACAATAGCTACGTTTGGTTTAATACGATGTGCTATCATTTCGGCACCGCGCAAACCAATTTCTTCCTGTACAGCATTTACTATGTATAAGCCAAAAGGCAATTTCTTTTTATTTTCTTTTAACAGACGGGCAACTTCGGCAATCATAAAGCCGCCTACACGGTTATCTAACGCCCGGCCAACGTAGTAGCGGTCGTTAAGCAACATAAACTCATCCTCATAAGTAATAACGCAACCTACGTGAATACCCAGTTTTTCAACTTCGTCTTTTGTGGTGCAGCCGCAGTCTAAAAAAATGTTTTTAAGTGATGGTGCTTCTTCTTTTTCGCCGCCCAGGCGGGTATGTATAGCCGGCCAGCCAAATACAGCTTTAACAACCCCTTTATCCGTATGGATATTAACCCTTTTTGAAGGAGCTATCTGGTGATCTGAACCGCCGTTACGGATAACATATATTAAACCATCGCTGGTAATATAATTTACAAACCATGAAATTTCATCGGCATGCGCCTCTATAACTACCTTATATTCTGCCTTGGGATTAATAATTGCTACTGCTGTACCATAATTATCAACATAATGATCATCAACGTAGGGCTTAATATAATCCAGCCATAACTGCTGACCCTTCCACTCAAAACCGGTAGGCGAGGCGTTATTGATATATTTTTCAAGAAAAGACAGGGAAGCATCGGTTACTATAGCAACGTGTTCTTTTTTATCTGATTTTTTTTTAGACATAGCTTTATGTTTTCAGCCGTTTTTATTAGCTATCGCAAATATAGCAATTGAGGTAAAAGGTTAAAGGATAAAGGCAAAAGCTTTTTTTAGTGTAGTATAATGTTTTAGCTTTAAGCTTTGCCTTTCAGCTTAAATGATTTTTTCCATAACCTCATAATTTATGTCATTTTGTGTATACCTGGTACCTGTTTGTACAAAACCGTATCGCGAATAAAATCCCATTGCCGTTACACGGGAGTTGCACCATATCCGTTTAGCGCCTTCGGCGATGGCAAAGTCCATGATATATTTTAACAACGTTTTGCCGATACCCATATTTTGTACCGACGCATCCACCGCGAACTTTCTAAACTGGAAATTGGTTCCATTTTGAAACAGGGAAACTACACCCACCAAATTATCACCCATAAACGCGCCGAAATGATAGCCGAGGTTATCTTCCTCCATTTCCATCTCGTACAACTTTTTGTGGGGATACATTACCCCCTGCCGCAAGCGCCAGGTTAGTTCGGGGCGGATTTGTTCTATGATGATCATGAGGTAAAAGAATATATGTAAAAGGTTTTACAAACCATGCAAAGCACAGGGCCGTGCGATTCCCTCCCTCGGGAGGGGCAGGGAGGGGTTTCGTTAACTATCCAATAAACTCGCATCAATTCCTTAGGGCAATTTTATAGAAGGATTACTTTTTATAATGTCAACAAGTATACCTTCAATACCCGCAGAACATTCATCATATCATTTTTAACTTCCGATTCTGAAAACCTAATAAACCTTACCCCTAATTCTTCCAATTTCCTTTGCCGGATCTCATCTTTTGCAAATGTCTCTTCATTATTATGAGACATTCCATCTATTTCTATAGCTAGAAATAACTCTTTACAATAAAAATCGACTATGTAATTGTCGATACAGCGTTGCCTGTCAAAATCAAACCCAAAAAGTTTATTTTCTTTTAGTTCGTTCCAAAGCAAAACCTCGCCATAGGTCATGTCTTTTCTAAGCTTGTTAGCGAGACGTTTTAGATTAGAGTTATATGGAATTATCCTGACCATTTTTCTTTATCGCTTTATTAAACCCCTCCCTTCCCCTCCCAAGGGAGGGAATCGCACAGGGCCTAGCTTTTTACCTTTATCCCTTTAACCTTACAACGGTATATTACCATGCTTTTTCCTCGGATTATTAACCACCTTGTTCTCCAGCATTTTAAATGCGCGGATCAGTTTTAGCCGGGTTTCTGCGGGGGCTATAACCTCATCAATAAAGCCACGCTCGGCAGCGCGGTAGGGGTTGGCGAAGGTATCAGAATATAGTTGTTCCTTTTCTTTCCATTTGGCTTCTTTATCTTCTGCCGAGGTGATTTCGCGCTTAAAAATAATTTCGGCAGCGCCTTTGGCACCCATTACCGCAATTTCGGCAGATGGCCATGCAAAGTTCATATCGGCACCAATGTGTTTGGAATTCATTACATCGTAAGCGCCGCCATAAGCCTTACGGGTAATAACCGTAATACGTGGAACGGTAGCTTCGCAAAATGCATAAAGTAACTTAGCTCCATTGGTAATAATAGCATTCCATTCCTGGTCTGTACCCGGTAAAAAGCCCGGCACGTCTTCCAATACTAATAGCGGAATATTAAAGCTATCGCAAAAACGTACAAAGCGCGCGCCTTTGGTAGATGAATTAATATCCAACACTCCTGCCAAAAAAGCAGGCTGATTAGCTATAATACCAATGCTGCACCCGGCTAATCTTGCAAAGCCTACAACAATATTTTCGGCAAAGTCTTTATGCACCTCTAAGAACGAATCGGCGTCAATTAAATGATTAATAACCTCACGCACATCATAGGGTTGTGATGTTGCTTGTGGTAATATAGTATTCAGTTCGGGGCGCAATTCGTTTTGCGGCTCGTAGGGTAATGCCGGCGCTTTGTCTTCGCAGTTTTGCGGCATATAGCTTAAAAGGTTTTTAACATTTTTGATGGCTTCTATCTCATTCGCACAGGCAAAATGCGTAACGCCCGATTTACTGGCATGCGTGTTTGCCCCTCCCAGTTCTTCAGAAGTAACTACCTCATGCGTAACGGTCTTTACCACATTGGGCCCGGTTACAAACATGTACGAGGTATGCTCAACCATCAAAATAAAATCTGTAATAGCCGGCGAATACACTGCACCACCCGCGCACGGCCCCATAATGGCCGATATTTGCGGCACCACGCCTGATGCCATGGTATTGCGGTAAAAAATGTCGGCATAGCCGCCTAATGATACTACACCCTCCTGTATACGCGCACCGCCCGAATCATTCAAACCAACAACCGGGGCGCCATTTTTAATAGCCAGCTCCATTATCTTACATATTTTTTCGGCATGAGTTTCAGAAAGCGAACCGCCGAAGACCGTAAAATCCTGCGAGAAAACATAAATCAATCTGCCGTTCACAGTTCCGTAACCGGTTATAACACCATCGCCGGGGTACTTCTCCTTCTCCATACCGAAATCTGTAGACCGATGTGTAACCAGCATACCAATTTCCTGGAAAGAACCTTCGTCCATTAAAAAATGTAACCTTTCGCGTGCGGTAAGCTTACCTTTTTTATGCTGGCTTTCAATACGTGCCTCGCCGCCGCCGGCCAGGGCCTGTTCGCGTTTATGTTTTAATTGCTTTATTTTATTATCCACAATATAGGTTTGTAAAATGTAACGTGATAAAAATAGCAATTAAAATATTAGCCTTTTACTTTCCTATGGCGTTTATTGGCAATATTTCTTCTACATTTGCATTAGTGCATACCAAGGAAATTAGAAAATATATAAGCCTGTTATTTATGTTCGTCTTTTTTGCAAAGATGTCCGTATCGGTTATTCCTGTATTTTCATTTCTTGATGCCCGCATCGCCTCCAAAGTAATTTTGCAATTGGAACAGGAAACCAAATCAGAAAAAAACGATCCTGAAAAAGATGCTTTTAAAGACAAAAAAGTGTTTGATGAACATCTGTTTGCATTTTTTCATTACGATCCTTTTTTGGTTGAAACCAATTACCTGCATAATTTAGAACATGCACTGTTGGTTCAGCTTTATCATCCTGTGGTACCCACGCCCCCTCCAAACGTTTAAATGAATATCCGGGCCTTGATCCGGACTAAATTTCAATTCATTTAAATTTTAATTCAAACTATTCTATATGCATTTAAAGCAAGATGGGACAGCTATGGGCAGTCTTAATCTCAAAAAATATTTTTTGCCAAAAAATCTTAAAAAAGATCTTCCTTCAAGTATTGTTGTTTTTTTAGTTGCGCTACCGCTGTGCCTGGGCATAGCTTTGGCCTCGGGCGCACCGCTGTTCTCAGGTTTATTAACCGGAATTATTGGCGGTGTAGTGGTTGGTATGCTAAGTGGATCGCAGTTAAGCGTTGCCGGACCGGCAGCCGGGTTAACCGTAATTGTTTTAAACGCAATTACGGGGCTCGGCTCGTTCGAATTATTTTTATTGAGCGTAGTATTAGCCGGTGTTATGCAAATAGCACTGGGCATTATTAAAGCCGGAACTATAGGTAACTATTTTCCATCGGCAGTAATAGAAGGGATGCTTGCCGCTATCGGTATAATTCTTATTATGAAACAGTTTCCGCATGCTGTTGGCTATGACGCTAATTTTGAAGGCGATGAAGGTTTTAGCCAAATAGACAAGCATAATACGTTCTCGGGAGTTTTGGGGGGATTAGCTAAAATAAACTATGGCGCCGTTATTATCAGTTCCATATCACTTTTATTAATGATTTATTGGCCCAGGTTTAAAAAGCTGGCTATGGTGCCCGCGCCATTATTGGTTGTACTTTCCGGAGTAGCTTTAAGCTTTTTATTTACTGATACCGATTTTGCGTTAAAAGGGAAACAACTGGTAAACATACCCGTAGTTGGCAATGTCACCGAGTTTTTTGGCCTGTTTAAAACGGCCGATTTTTCGGCAATTGGCAATAAGGATGTTTGGATAACCGCCTTTACCCTAGCAGTAGTAGCCAGTTTAGAAACCTTGTTAAGCCTGGAAGCTGCTGATAAGATAGACCCCATAAAAAGGATATCGCCTACCAATCGAGAACTGGTTGCACAGGGTGCAGGCAATATAATAAGTGGCTTGCTTGGCGGGCTACCCATGACGGCGGTAATAGTCCGTTCATCAGCAAATGTTAACGCTGGTGCACGTACAAAAATGAGCGCTATTATTCATGGTGTATTACTGTTATTGTCGCTGTTGCTTATTCCGGGACTTATAAATTATATACCGCTGTCATGCCTGGCTGCTATCCTGTTGGTTACCGGCTACAAGCTGGCTCGCGTAAGCTTGTTTAAACACATGTGGCATAAGGGGCTGTCTCAATTTATTCCTTTTGTGGTAACAATTACTGCAGTGGTATTAACAGACTTGTTAATTGGTGTAGGCATAGGTATGCTGGTAGGTATATTTTATATACTGCGTACCAACATGCGTAACCCTTATTTTTATCATATTGAGGATAGCGAGAACAAAAAGATAATTCGTATAAAGCTTGCCGAAGAAGTTTCTTTTTTAAATAAAGCGGCTATCCAAATAACTCTCACCAGTTTACCTAAGGAAACAGAAGTAATAATTGATGGCTCTAATTCCAGGTATATAGATCCTGATGTGCTGGAGATCATCAACAACTATAAGCAAAACGCTTACACCAAAGGCATCATTGTAGAACTGGTTGCTATAAAAGACCATTACGATGTACCTAAACTTAAAGAATTAATTTACCACACTAATTAATACGATCATGAAAAACGAAATTCAAAAAAACGATATAATTACTCCGGTTACTAAAACCGACAAAGTACAACTTACACAAAAAGAAAGCTATAAAGCTTTATTATCCGGCAATCGTGAGTGGGTAAATGCAAGATTGAAGGATGACCCGGAATATTTTAAAAAATTATCAAAGGGCCAAAGTCCCGAGGTATTGTGGATTGGCTGCTCAGACAGCCGCGTACCTGCTAATGAGGTAACCAACACCAAACCGGGCGAAGTATTTGTACATCGTAACATAGCCAACGTGTGTGCACACTCAGATATGAACATGCTAAGTGTATTAGATTATGCGGTTAATGTATTAAAAGTTAAACACGTTATAGTTGCGGGCCATTATAATTGTGGCGGCGTAGCGGCGGCATTAAGCAACAAGCAATTTGGTTTAATTGATAATTGGTTAAGACATATTAAGGATGTATATCGCCTGCATAGTCATGAGCTTGACCGTATAACAGACCAGGAGCATAAAATTAACCGCTTGGTTGAGTTGAATGTTGTTGAGCAAGCCTACAATTTGTGTAAAACAACTATTATACAAAATGCCTGGAAAGAACGCGACGATCTGGAAGTACATGGCTGGGTAGTAGATATTAATACAGGATTGGTTAAAGATTTGAAGGTAACTAATAACGACTCGCAAAATTTAGGTTATGTATATGAATTAGAAATGGAGGCGGTGGCCGCCCATTAATTTAATAGCAACTTATAGCCAGTTTATTGTAATCCCGATTTCATATAAATGTAACCGGGATTTTTTTTACCGCATAACCATGAATATAATTTATATTTTTATGCCGTAATGTCTACAAAACTTAATCATATTCATGTGCGCTAAAAAAGACAATATAGATAATAGCTTATACGATGGTCTGCTGGAAGGGAACAAACAGTTTGTTAAAGACACATTAGCTCTTGATGCTGAATACTTTGTAAACCTTGCAAAAGGGCAAAAGCCACCCGTTTTATGGATAGGTTGTGCAGACAGCCGCGTACCCGCCAACCAGATAACCAATACCAAACCTGGTGAAATATTTGTGCACCGTAACATTGCCAATATGGTTATCCATACCGATATGAATATGCTTTCGGTGCTGGATTACGCGGTAAATGTGCTGGAAGTAAAACATGTAATAGTAACCGGCCATTACGGCTGCGGTGGTGTAATTGCCGCTATGTCTAACCAGGAATATGGTTTAATAGATAACTGGCTGCGCCACATTAAAGACGTATATCGCCTGCATGCAAGTGAGCTGGATATTATAGAAGATGATATAGAAAGATCAGACCGTTTGGTTGAATATAATGTTATTGAAAACGTACACAACCTTTGCAAAACATCCATAGTGCAAAATGCGTGGCTTAAGGGCCAATCGCTTGGTGTACATGGCTGGGTGTACAGCTTGAATACAGGTATAATAACCGATATGAAAGTTAGCGCTTATGATAACGCTAATATGGATAATGTGTTTAGGTTTAAGTAAGCCCTACCTCTCTAAAAAAAGGTGACGTAGTGTTTCACAAAATTAATGAAACACATGAAACACTATTTTAGGTTAACGTATTGATATATAGCATTTTGACAAAATAAGTGAAACACTTTGAAACAGTACAAAAGCTTTAGGTAAAACAGCATAAATATCTTATAATAAGACTTTTATGCTGTTTTATCGATTTTTGCAAATTTAGGGTGAAACACCTGATGTGAAACACTTTTTTTGCTGACCTTTAGGGGGTTTGGGGACTTAAAAACGGATATCTATAATCCTTCGGCGGATCAAAAGTTTCTTTAATAGTTCTTGGTGATACCCAGCGCAGCAGGTTGATCATTGACCCGGCTTTATCATTAGTGCCCGAGCCCCTGGCACCGCCAAATGGCTGCTGACCCACAACCGCGCCGGTTGGTTTATCATTTATATAAAAATTACCCGCCGCGTTGCGTAAATGGTGTGTGGCTTTAGCTATAGCATAGCGATCTTGTGATATGATACTGCCGGTTAGCGCGTAAATGGATGTTTTATCTACAACGTCTAATATCTCATCAAATTTATCGTCCTCATAAACATAAACCGTTAATACGGGGCCAAACAGCTCTGTACACATGGTTACATAAAACGGATCGTTTACTTTAATTACCGTAGGCTCAATAAACCAGCCATGGGTTTTATCATAATTACCACCGGCAACTATTTCAACACTATCATCAGCTTTGGCATTGTCAATATATTTTGCCAGTTTATCAAATGAGACCTCGCTGATAACCGCGTTAATAAAATTCTGAAAATCTTCTACCGGCCCCATTTTAAAGGTGGTCATTTCACGCTGCATAGTTTCTTTTACAGCGGGCCATAACGATGCCGGTATGTAGGCCCTCGAAGCTGCAGAACATTTTTGCCCCTGGTATTCAAACGCGCCACGCAAAAGTGCCGTACTCACTACATCGGCATCAGCGCTTGGGTGTGCCAATACAAAATCTTTACCACCGGTTTCGCCAACTATACGTGGGTAGGTTTTGTATTTGTGTATGTTGGTGCCAATGGTTTGCCAAATGTTTTGAAACACGGCGGTCGAGCCGGTAAAGTGTATGCCCGCAAAATCCGGGTGATTAAATATTACATCACCTGCAACAGGGCCATCAACGTAAATTAAATTAATAACACCCGGCGGCACTCCTGCCTCCAGGAAAACCTGCATCAATACGTTAGCCGCGTATATTTGGGTATAGGCTGGTTTCCAAACTACCACATTACCCATCATAGCTGCTGATGTTGGCAGGTTACCGGCAATAGCGGTAAAGTTAAATGGGGTTAACGCGAATATAAATCCTTCCAGCGGGCGCTGCTCTACACGGTTCCAAACTCCTTTGGACGATATGGGTGGCTGCTGCTGGTATATCTCGGTCATGTAATGCACATTAAAGCGCAAAAAGTCTATCAGCTCACAAGCTGCATCAATCTCGGCCTGGTAAGCATTTTTTGATTGACCTAACATGGTAGCCGCGTTTATTTTTGCGCGGTATGGGCCGGCAAGCAAATCGGCAGCCTTTAAAAATATAGCGGCGCGTTGCTCCCAGGCCAGGTTTTCCCAATCTGCTTTTGCAGCTAATGCGGCATCAATAGCTTGTTCTACCGTGCTTTTATCGCCTTCAAAAAAATTAGCCAGTAAATGTTTATGATCATGTGGCGGACGTATCTCCATCCTTTTGCCGGTATGTACCCGCTTAGCGCCAATGTACATCGGAATATCAATTTTATACGCGCGAGCTTCATCCAAAGCTACTTTAAGCGCTGCCCGTTCCAAACTGCGGGGGCCGTAATTTAATACAGGCTCGTTTTGCGGTATCGGAACATTAAAAAATCCTTTAAGCATAATGGTCAGTTAATGTTATGCCAAAGATACAGATAATGTGCAGATGTGCGGATATGCAAATGTGCAAATTACGGGTGGGTGACAGTGAGGCAGAAATATGGATAAGCTGAACTGTTTACTTAAAAATATAACGCAGCGCTACACCAACTGATTGAAACTTAGGATTAGTTTGCGAACCCATAGTAAGGCGCGGCGAATAATTAACCGCTGCCTCTATATTATGATTTAGTTGCACTCCGGCCTGGAAAGGGATATTAACAAGAAAAGGTGGATATTTAATACTGTAATCTGTTGCAGGAGTTAATGTATAAGGTGCAAACGAGGTTATAGTATAATAATCAGTCTCGTTGGTTTGATAAATAGAAAGATTAAAAGCCATGCCCGCACCTATAAATAATTTGAATGAATTTGAATTATAGATATTGTAAATAACCTGGGGTGTAAACGCCATAGAAAAAGCAGTATATCTGTAAGTGTTATTATCTATTGTATTAACACCGTTCGGACTATAAGAAAAGCTATAGCTCGGTTTTAAATAAGAAAAGGATAGTTCACCCCTTAATATGAACTTTTGTACATTAGGATCATGCATTAAACTAACACCCACACTAATTCTGGGAGAGATGTTAGTGCTCTTGATGTCGTTTATACGGCCCAGCACATTGTAAGCTTTTGAAAACACAGCAGCCACTGATGCTCCGGCATAAAACTGGTAAGTAGCCTCTGTATATTCTTTTTCAGGAACATCGTCATTAATTATATGTAAAGCGTCTTCCAGCGATGCTAATGTAAATTCAGTACTTTCAAGGGCCAGTAATTTCTTATTGTTACCCGTGTTATACTTGTAATAAACTTCTTTAAGCTGGCCGGTAAAGCCCGCGGCTGTTAACTCAACCGGCGAAGCATTTTTTTCTTTTAAAAAATAGCGGGTCTTTTTATCATCTTTATTAAAATATAAGGTAGCGTTGTTTCCTTTAAGCCTTTGCTCTAAAAACAGCTGCACCTCTTTATCATTATCACTTACGCGGCCCTCATAACTTATATAAGAATAAAAAGGAGCGATATAAAATGCTTTTATATCCGCTGGCGTGCATAAAATTGCTTCTTTAGTTTCTTTTGTTCTTTTAAATAGAATGGTTTGAAAGGTATACGCGGGGTTTTTATATTCGATAAATCCGCGTACAGTATCATTTGTTTTTTTGTCAACAATAAATCCGTTTTGGTAGTTTGATTGCGCGGCAGCATTAAAGGTTATAAATAGCAATGCTAGGTTCAGGAAGTATTTCACAGTATTGGCTAAAATTGGTTAGTGCTAATATAAGGTCTTTAATAACAAATAAATATTTTATACCAATCAATAACAAATATGATTATAATTATAGACGGCCTTAGCCAAAACCGGCACTTATATTTTGAAGCTATGCCTGCCTGCAATTTTAAAAGTGATTGCCTTGGGTGTTCCATTAGTGAGAGCATACCAACGTCACCGCCAAATTATTTGAAAAATCACTATTAGGCCCGTTATTATTCTTATCTTTTTCCAAACTAAAAAAACCTTATAGCTGTTAAACAGGCATGCAGGTAGAAATATTAGGAAATGCCGATACCATAACTGAGCAAAATGGCGCATTGGTTATTAAAACCCCTCAAGCCGAGGCGCGGGTTATGGTTTATAGCCCTACTATTATCCGGATTTGTATCAGCAAAAATTTTGATAAAACAGACAGCTCATTCGCGGTAATAGAAAAACCACTGGATAAATTTACTTATCAGAAATTAACGGATACCATCGAAGTATCTACATCGGCATTAAAGCTGGTCATCAATAAAGACCCGTTACGTTTTAATTTTTATACTGCGGATGGAAACCCTTTAAGTGGCGATGATGCGCGTTTTGGTACCATCTGGCAGGCAGAACGGGTAATAAACTACCGCAAATTATATGCGGATGAAAAGTTTATCGGCCTGGGCGAAAAGGCAGGCGATCTTAATCGCCGGGGCTGCAATTATGTAAACTGGAACACCGATGCCTCCATGCATACCATTACTACTGATCCTTTATATAAAACCTTTCCGTTTTTTATCGGCTTACATAGCGGCCTTACCTATGGTTTATTTTTTGATAATACCCATAAAAGTTATTTTGATTTTGGCGCTACTACCGATGAGCAAATGAGCTGGTTTGGTGCCGATGGCGGCGATATGAATTATTATTTTTTTGGCGCGCAAAACATAAGAAACATTTTAGAGGATTATACCTGGTTAACCGGGCGCATGGAAATGCCGCCGCTGTGGAGCCTGGGCTACCAGCAATGCCGCTGGAGCTATATGAGCGCTGATGAAGTATTAGCTATTGCCCTGAAATTCAGAGAGAAGAACATCCCTGCCGATGTTATTTATTGCGATATAGATTACATGGATGATTATAAAATATTCACATGGAACAAAGAAACCTTTCCTGATCCGAAAGGAATGATAGCCAAGCTGAAAGCAATAGATTTTCGCCTGGTTACTATTGTTGATCCGGGTATTAAGATTGATGAAGAATACCCGGAATATAATGAAGGCGTAGCCAATAACTACTTTGCCACCTACCCTAACGGCGAATTATTTACAGCCAGCGTTTGGCCGGGCCGCTGCCATTTTCCTGATTTTTTAAATGAAGAAGCGCGCGAATGGTGGGGAGCATCCTTTAAAGCGCTTACCGACCCGGGTGTTGAGGGTTTTTGGAACGATATGAATGAGCCTGCGGCCTGGGGGCAAAACATGCCGTGGCTTGTAAAATTTGGCGAGAAGTTTATGCCCGAAATACGAAATGTATATGGCATGCAAATGGCGCGAGCCACTTATAATGGCACTAAACGCATTTTAAACAATAAACGCCCATTTATACTCACCCGAGCCGCCTATGCCGGTACACAGCGCTATTCGGCCGTGTGGACGGGTGATAACGCTGCTACGGATGAGCACATGCTGTTTGGCCAGCGATTGGTTAATAGTTTGGGGCTGACAGGTATGTCATTAACAGGTGTGGATATTGGCGGCTTTATGGGCAACCCAACGCCACAGTTAATGGTACGATGGAACTCGTTGGGTGTATATACCCCAATGTTTCGTAATCATGCCGCAAAAGGCATGGTAATGCGTGAGCCGTGGCAATGGGGTGAGGAAAATGAACAGATCATTAAAAAAGATATTGAGCAGCGCTATAAGTTACTGCCTTATATCTATTCGGGCTTTTACCAGTCGGCACAAACCGGTTTGCCTTTAAGCCGCACCCTGGCTATTGACTATACTGCTGATGAAAATGTTTTTGATGTAAGCTATCAGAACCAGTTTTTATTTGGCGATTCGATATTAGTTGCGCCGGTTATAAGTACGGCAGAAACCGTTGATGTTTATTTACCTGCCGACGATTGGTATCGTTTAAGCAACGACGAAAAATATACAGGCAGCCAGGTTGTAAATGTGCAATGCCCGCTAACAGATTTACCTGTGTTTGTAAAGGCCGGGGCCATTATCCCCATGCAAAGCATCATACAAAGTACTAATGAGCATGGCGATGGCATTTTGTTTGTCCATATCTGGAAAGGCGATCAACCCAATGAATTTATTTATTATGAGGATGACGGCTTATCTTACGACTACCAGAAAGGGGCGTACTACAAACGCACTTTAGTTTTTGATCCGCAGAAAAAAAAGTTAATATTTTCTGCTGTTGAAGGGACTTATCCGTCTAAGTATTCAAAGATTCAGCTTGTTTGGCATGGGTTTGAAGAGGTTGGTAACATTGAGGTGGAGAATAATAGCCAACCATTCACAATTCCTTATTAACAATTGTTATTCTGAATTATCAATATAATTAAATTGTCATCTCGAACGATAGTGAGAGATCCATACACGCGCTAAGCAAACGGATTGAAATGTATAGATTTCTCGCTACCGCTCGAAATGACAATGCGTTTTATATAGTTTCCTTGAACCCAGGTGGGATATTCAGCAATGATGCATGGGGTGGATATAAAACATAAAAGCCCTGCTCTGGTAAATCAGAACAAGGCCTTTACTAAAATATATTAAGTTATTATTTGCTGTCGTCTTTTACTTCTTCAAAGTCAACGTCAGTTACGGTATCAGAGTGATCTTGCGGACCTGCTCCGGCACCTGCATCAGCACCCGGTTGTTGTCCGCCTTCTGCCGATGCTTTGTACATCTCTTCAGAAGCCGCTGTCCAGGCAGTGTTAAGCTCATTTTGAGCAACCTCTATATCAGCCAGGTTTTTAGAAGCATAAGCTGCTTTTAATTTTGTTAAACCTTCTTCAATAGGTGCTTTTTTATCTGCTGATATTTTATCACCATATTCTTTCAACTGTTTTTCGGTCGAGAAGATCAGGGCATCGGCGCTGTTCAGTTTTTCAACTTCTTCTTTTGCCGCTTTATCAGCATCCGCGTTAGCTTCAGCTTCGTCCTTCATTTTCTTGATCTCGGCATCAGTTAAACCAGATGACGCTTCAATACGGATTTTTTGCTCTTTACCTGTAGCTTTATCTTTAGCCGATACGTGTAATATACCGTTGGCATCAATATCAAAAGTTACTTCAACCTGTGGTACGCCACGCGGCGCAGGCGGCAATCCATCTAAGTGGAAACGGCCAATGGTACGGTTACCTTGTGCCATAGGGCGCTCGCCTTGTAAAATATGTATCTCAACTGATGGCTGGTTATCAGACGCGGTAGAGAATGTTTCTGATTTTTTAGTAGGGATAGTTGTGTTTGCTTCAATCAGCCTGGTCATTACACCACCCATAGTTTCAATACCTAATGATAATGGGGTAACATCTAACAACAACACATCCTTAACTTCGCCGGTTAATACACCACCTTGAATAGCTGCACCAATGGCAACCACTTCATCAGGGTTAACACCTTTTGACGGCGCTTTACCAAAGAATTTTTGTACTGCATCCTGTATAGCGGGGATACGTGTAGAACCACCCACCAAAATAACCTCGTCAATATCGCCAATGCTGTAACCTGCATTTTTCAAAGCAGTTTTACAAGGCTCAATAGTACGTTTGATCAAACTGTCGGCCAGCTGCTCAAATTTAGCACGGGTTAAAGTTTTAACTAAGTGCTTTGGTTGGCCATCAGCAGCAGTAATGTATGGTAAGTTAATTTCTGTTTGTGCCGAGCTTGATAATTCAATTTTAGCTTTCTCTGCAGATTCTTTTAAACGTTGCAAAGCCATTGGATCTTTACGCAGATCAACACCTTCGTCGCTTTTAAATTCGTCTGCCATCCAGTCAATAATTACCTGGTCAAAGTCATCACCACCCAGGTGTGTATCACCATCGGTTGATTTTACTTCGAACACGCCATCACCTAGTTCAAGGATAGAAACGTCATGCGTACCACCACCGCAATCAAATACGGCAATTTTCATGTCTTTGTGTGCTTTGTCCAAACCATAAGCAAGGGCCGCAGCAGTAGGCTCATTAATAATCCTGCGTACTTTTAAACCTGCAATTTCACCTGCTTCTTTAGTAGCCTGGCGCTGTGCATCATTAAAATAAGCCGGTACGGTAATAACCGCTTCGGTAACCTCATGACCCAAAAAGTCTTCGGCAGTTTTCTTCATTTTTTGAAGGACCATTGCCGAAATTTCTTGCGGGGTGTATTTACGGTCGCCTATCTCAACACGCGGAGTGTTGTTATCGCCTTTTACCACTTTATAAGGCACGCGGCCCGCTTCTTTAGTAACCTCGTTAAACTGGTTACCCATAAAGCGCTTGATAGATGAAATAGTTTTTGTAGGATTTGTAATAGCCTGACGCTTGGCAGGATCTCCTACTTTACGCTCGCCGTTGTCGATAAAAGCCACTACTGACGGCGTAGTACGTTTTCCCTCGCTGTTTGCTATAACTACAGGTTCGTTACCTTCCATTACAGCTACGCAGGAGTTTGTTGTTCCTAAGTCGATTCCAATTATTTTAGACATATGATTATAATTTCTTGATTGTTTATATTACCTGTTTAACAATGCTTGTGCCAATTTGGGTTTGGCAGAATTATTAGGTAAATGCTGTAAAATGTGGTAATAATTAGTCAGAATGCTGTCTGATTGTGGTGACAGGTTGGCAGAAAATTAGTGATTAGAGATTGGTTGATTAAAGATTAGTAATGGCTACTTGACCATTATTTCTTTACTTTCAATTGGGGGTTAAGAATGGCGATATATTCGTTAGCCAATACAGTGTCTTTGGCATATATATAGGGTTGTTTCTACAACAAGCCATGCCGCGCTTTATCATAATTTAGTTTGCACCATTATACGACGTCAATATCTATCGAACTATCGTATTAAATTCTTCAATGCTCAGTGTAATATCTTCCCTGATAATTTTTCTTAACAAACCTTTAGGTATATCATCATTACGATGAACGGGAACGGTAGTTACTCTTCCATCGGGATGTTTCATACGATGATGTGAACCTTTTACCCTTACAACTTCAAAACCTAGCTTTTCAAGCAACGCAACTAATTGCTTTCCACTGATGACAGGCAATTTATCGCTCATGCAGAAACTGGCAATGTAATTTCCATTTCACGCACTCCAATAAATTGATTAATATTTTCGGTAGACTGTTCTTCAACACACATTTCCACAACTTCTCTTAAGTCAAGCAGGGCTTCATCAATGGTCTTTCCGGCCGCATGACATCCTTTAAATATAGGGCATGAAACAATATATACACCATCTTCATCAATTTCAACAACTACCGGGAAATGATATGTTTTCATAGAATACTTTATAAACAAATTTAATATTAAATAAGCATATAACAAAAAACGCCCCACTCAAATGAGCAGGGCGTTTTTAATATGATAAAAAGAGAGGAATCTAATTATTCTCCTTTTTCTGCGTTTTCTTCGTCAGCAGCCGGTGCTTCAGGAGTTTCTTCTGCAACTGGTGCTTCTGCTACTGCAGCATCTTCAACAGGTGCTTCTGCAACCTCAAATTCATCAGCAGGTGTTACTTCTGCGCTTGCAGCTGGTGCTGCTGCTACAGGAGCGTCAGCTTTTGCTTTACCAGAACTACCACGACGACGTGTTGATTTCTTAGCAGCTTGTGCAGCATCTGTACCGTAAACTGTGTTATAATCTACTAACTCGATGATCGCCATTTCAGCATTATCGCCTAAACGATTTTGCAATTTAACGATACGGGTATAGCCACCCGGGCGGTTAGCAATTTTCTCAGCAATTTCGCGGAACAAAATAGTTGTCGCGTCTTTATCTTGCAAGTAGCTAAATACAGTACGACGTGAGTGTGTAGTATCGTCTTTACCTTTAGTAAGGATAGGTTCTACATAAACACGTAAAGCTTTTGCTTTAGCTAAAGTAGTAGTGATACGCTTGTGTAAAATAAGCGATGTAGCCATGTTACTCAGCATCGCTTTGCGATGACTGGTGGTGCGGCCTAAGTGGTTGTGTTTTTTACCGTGTCTCATTGTTTTGTGTGTTGTGGCACGTGCATACCGTTGGGCGGCTTTTCAGTCAAGCCCGCGGAATTATGCAAATACTCCGTTAATAAATTGTGTTTGGAGTTAGTGAGATCGCCTCACTATAACTACTCTTTTATAGATTCAAGAATTAAGAGCCAAGAATCAAGATGTCTTGTATCCTAATTCTTAACTTCTTGACTCTATTATTCTTCGTCTAACTTAAATTTCGACAGGTTCATACCAAAAGATAATCCTTTTGATTTAACCAGGTCCTGAATTTCAGTTAATGATTTTTTACCAAAGTTTCTGAATTTCAACATGTCAGCTACGTCGTAAGATACCAGATCAGCCAGGCTGCGGATATCAGCTGCTTTTAAGCAGTTTAATGCACGAACAGAAAGATCAAGATCAACTAATTCTGTTTTAAGGATCTTACGCATGTGTAAAATTTCCTCGTCAACTTCTTTAGTTTCTTCTTTAGCTTGCGCCTCTAACATCATGTTCTCGTCGCTAAACAACATAAAGTGCTGGATCAGTATCTTAGCAGCTTCTTTCAGCGCGTCTTCAGGATGAATAGAACCATCTGTAGCAATATCCAATACTAATTTCTCATAATCGGTTTTTTGCTCTACACGATAGTTTTCAATAGTGTATTTTACGTTTTTGATCGGGGTGTAAATAGAATCGATAGCTATTACACCAACATTCGCATCCGGATTTTTATTTTCTTCGCTTGCAACATAACCACGACCTTTATTGATCGTAAATTCAATTTC
>NZ_JAQBOW010000115.1 GCF_028287845.1 Mucilaginibacter sp. | reverse complement strand
GCACATCAATTATGTTCCGTATTCCGGCGTTGTTACTTCACTTTCTTCAAACTCGTAATCAGTTAATGGCGGGCATGAGCATATCAGCGTTCTGTCGCCATAAGTGTCATTAACCCGGCCTACTGATGGCCAGAATTTATAAGCAGCCACATAAGGCAGTGGGAACGCTGCTTTTTGGCGGCTGTATGGATGCTCCCAATCGTTACCGGTAACAACAGTTACGGTATGCGGGGCGTTTTTAAGCGGATTGTCTGCTTTGTCAGACGCGCCGCTTTCAACTGCTGCTATTTCTTTACGGATAGCTATCATGGCATCGCAGAAACGGTCAAGCTCATGCTTTGGTTCTGATTCTGTCGGCTCAATCATTACCGTACCCGCAACCGGGAACGATACGGTTGGCGCGTGGAAACCATAATCCATTAAACGTTTGGCTATATCAACCACCTCAATACCCGAGGCTTTAAACGAGCGGCAATCCAGTATCATTTCGTGCGCGCAACGGCCGTTGTTGCCGGTGTATAATACCGGGTAATGGCTCTCTAATCTTGCTTTTATATAGTTTGCATTCAATATAGCATAACGGGTAGCATTGGTTAAGCCGTCAGGCCCCATCATAGCGATGTAAGCGTGTGATATGATCAATATAGATGCCGAACCCCATGGCGCTGCTGATACCGCGTGTATGGCCTTGCCATTGTCAATATCAACCACGGCATGTCCCGGTAAATAAGGCACCAGGTGTTTCGCTACACCGATAGGGCCCATACCCGGACCGCCACCGCCATGCGGTATGCAGAATGTTTTATGCAGATTTAAATGGCAAACATCGGCACCAATATTGGCCGGACTGGTTAGGCCAACCTGAGCGTTCATGTTAGCGCCGTCCATATATACCTGTCCGCCGTTATCATGAATTATCTGGCAGATATCAATAATTGATTCTTCGAAAACGCCGTGGGTTGATGGATAGGTTACCATTAAGCAGGAAAGCTCAGCCTTATATTGCTCTGCCTTGGCTTTCAGATCGGCTACATCAATATTGCCATTATCATCGCATTTTACAACAATAATTTTCATGCCCGCCATTGCTGCAGATGCAGGGTTTGTGCCATGTGCCGATGATGGGATCAATACAATATTACGGTGATGGTCGCCACGATCATGATGATAGGCGCGGATAACCATCAGGCCGGCATATTCGCCCTGCGCACCCGCGTTTGGTTGCAGGCTCATTGCCGCAAAGCCTGTTATCTCGCTTAACCAGCGGTTCAGCTCATCAAATAGCTGCATGTAGCCGCCTACCTGGTCGGCCGGAGCAAAAGGGTGCATGCGGCTAAACTCGGCCCAGGTAACGGGCACCATTTCGGTAGTAGCATTTAGCTTCATGGTACATGAACCTAAAGCGATCATGGAATGGCAAAGCGAAAGGTCTTTGGTCTCTAACGATTTAATATAACGCAACATTTCATGTTCTGAATGGTGCGTGTTGAAAATACCATGTGTCAAGTAAGCCGATGTACGTTGCAGATCGGCAGGAATAACCGTGGTTACACCAGCCTTCAGTTCATCAAAATTAACATCATTCAACGTTTTGCCTTTTACTTTGGCAAACAGGCGTATTAATGTTTTTATATCTTCAGGCAATGTAGTTTCATCAATAGAGAGGGTAACCACGCTGCCCTGGTAATGCAGGTTAAGTTCATTATTTAAAGCTTCGCCGTGGATAGGGCCAACCAATTCGCCCAGATCAAACTTTAAGGTATCAAAGTAAGCCTCATTTAATTGCTTAAAGCCTAATTGTGTTAAGCATTTGGCTGTAAGTATGGCTAAACCATGTATCCTTTCGGCAATCAGCTTTAAGCCTTTTGGTCCGTGATAAACAGCATACATACCGGCCATAATAGCCAGCAATGCCTGCGCAGTACAAATGTTAGAGGTAGCTTTATCCCTGCGGATATGCTGCTCGCGGGTTTGCAGCGCCATACGTAAAGCGTAGTTGCCCGCGCTATCAATAGTGACACCAATTATACGGCCCGGTAATGAGCGCTTATATTCCTCTTTAGTTGCAAAAAAAGCGGCATGCGGTCCGCCAAAACCCATTGGCACCCCAAAGCGCTGGGTAGAGCCAACCACAATATCAGCACCCCACTCGCCCGGCGGCGTCAGGAGCACTAAACTCATAATATCGGCAACTACAGTAAGTTTAATGCCTTTTTCGTGACCTTTAGCTGCAAAGTCGGCATAATTATAAACAGCGCCGTTACCCGCAGGATATTGTACAATGGCACCAAACATATCATCAGTTAACTCAACTGTGCGGTGGTCGCCAATTTGCAGGGTTATGCCATAAGGCTCTGCCCTGGTTTTTAAAATATCTATTGTTTGCGGGAAAACTTCTTCTGATACAAAGAACACCTTGGCTTCTTCTTTTTTACGCAGGCTATACTGCATAAACATCGCCTCGGCAGCAGCAGTGCCTTCGTCTAACAAAGAAGCGTTGGCAATTTCCATCCCGGTTAGATCAATAACCATTGTCTGGAAGTTTAACAAGGCCTGTAAACGACCCTGTGCTATCTCTGCCTGGTATGGGGTGTATTGTGTATACCATCCGGGGTTTTCCAGAATATTTCTTTGTATAACACCGGGTACAATCACATCATAATAACCCTGGCCAATGTAGCTGCGGTAAACTTTGTTTTTTGATGCAGTTTGCTTTAGGTCGTTGAGGTAAGTAAATTCGCTTTTAGCTGCCGGTAGATTTAACGGGCTTTTCAGCCTTATCTTTGCCGGTACTGTTTGCGCTATTAATTCATCTAAGGTTTTAACGCCGGTGGCTTGTAGCATCTCTGCGGTATCTGCCGCATTAGGCGCTATATGCCTGCCCTCAAATTTTTCCTGGTAAGCGGTGTTTAATGTCATGAAAAAGTATCCCGTTATTTTGTTGGGGCAAAGGTACATTTTTACCTATTGACTATCAATTGATAAACAATTATCTAACCTTAATTTCATATGGGAAATTAAATTTGTTTAGTGGTGTTAAAAGCGAAATAAAATGAGCCCTTTGGCAAGCAAAAGCATTTTTCGTATGCCGAAAACTCAAATTAGAAATGAGGAATTAAACCAGTTGCCTTAAATACATTTGTATAGTATTCTCCAACCCATAATATAAAGCATCGGTTATCAGCGCATGGCCTATGCTCACCTCTGCTAATGCCGGAATATTATCGGCAAAATATTTCAGGTTGTTTAAATCAAGATCATGGCCCGCGTTTATGCCCAGCCCTGCTTTTTGTGCAGCTTCGGCTGCTTTAATATAGGGCGCGATAGCCGCTTCTTTATCATTAAGATATTGGTGGGCATAAGCCTCGGTATATAATTCTATACGGTCAGTTCCGGTTGTAGCTGCTGCTTCAACCATTTCAACAACAGGGTCAACAAAAATAGAGACGCGTATGCCCGCGTTTTTAAATACCGCTATCATGTCTTTTAAATATTGCTGGTTCTTAATAGTATCCCAGCCGTGATTAGATGTTATTTGCCCCAAAACATCAGGCACCAGTGTTACCTGCTCGGGCTTGTTGGCCAGCACCAGGTCGATAAATTTTTGTTCCTGGCAGTTGCCTTCTATATTAAACTCGGTAGTTACTGTTTTTTTAAGTTCGAAAACATCATTATAGCGGATATGCCTTTCATCCGGGCGAGGGTGCACGGTTATTCCCTGCGCGCCAAATCTTTCGCAATCTTTGGCCACTTGTATAAGGTTGGGGTTATTACCACCACGCGAATTACGTAATGTTGCTATCTTATTTATATTTACAGATAATCGGGTCATAGCTATATGTGCTTACAAAAGGCAAATATCATTATTAGTTAATTAACGGCGTAAACAATTTTATCCGTATTTATTGGCGTTAAGTATTAAAAATATGGCCTATTTGTAGGCAGATATAGTTGATTTATAGGCTGATAAATGTAACAATTATAGTATTATCAAACATATCACCCTTAATAATGTAACAATAGTATTAAAATTAAATATTAACTGTAATATAAATTGAACCTTTGCATCTAATTGCTTTTAAACCTAATATTTATCTATAAATAACTCGACGATAATAAACTTATGAAGTATATTTTTACTCCCTTAATTCTTCTTTTTCTTTTTACCGGTAAATCTTATTCACAAACAAGCCGTGAGATACACGGAACGCTGATTGATACCACAAAACAAACATTGCCGGGTAGTTCTGTTAAAATAGTAACAGATGTTGACAGTACAACTGTGATGACTGACATGAACGGCAAATTCTCATTCTCGAATATTAAAGGCAATAAATTCACCTTATACCTGTCATCATTTGGCTACAAAGGGATAAAAAAGCATTTTAGCTTTTTACCTACCGATACTGCCCGGGTATTAAACATTGCACCTATTATGCTAAAGAGCGACAGCAAGCAGCTTAATGAGGTTGTAATTGTTGGCGTTAACCCTGTTAAATTTGCAGAGGATACTGTTGATTATAAAATTGCCGCTTATCCGGTACGTGAAAACGCGCCTGTGGAAGATGTATTAAAGAAGCTTCCGGGAGTTGATGTTGATGTAAACGGTAATGTTACCACGCAAGGGAAGACGATAACAAAAATACGTATTAATGGTAAAGATTATATGGGGGGCGACGTACAGGCTGCTACAAAAAATTTACCTGCTGATATATTAGAAAGCGTACAGATAATTGATGATTACGGTGACCAGGCCAATTTAACCGGTGTAAAAACCGGCGAGCCCAACAAAATATTAAACTTTACCATACGTGCCGATAAAAACTACGGTTATTCTTTACAGGCAACCGCGGGTGATGGGGAGGATTATTTACCTAAAGCACCGGGAGTTAATAATAGCAACCGTTATATAGGCTCTGTAAATGCTTTTAATTTTAAAGGCGACAGGCAAATAACCATTTTAGGCAATATTAATAACACCAATACAAATACCTTCAATTTTGGCGGTGGAAATAACGGTGGTGGCGGCGGCGGGAATGGCGGCGGCGGCCGTGGTGGCCAAAGAGGCGGCAACGGTTTAGCCAGCACTAAAGATGGTATTACCAATGCACATGCTATAGGCACAAACTACCGCGATCAATGGGGGAAATATACTTCTGTGTATGGCAGTTATAGCTTCTCTGATAATTCAACATTAACCACTACAACATCTTTAACAACCAACAGCGGCGCGGGTACTGCAAGTAACTCTGATAAGCAATCAAAAGATAACCCTGTAAATCACAGGTTTAATTTTAATATTGAGTACAAGCCCGACACCATTAACTACCTTAAAATAACACCTACCTTTACTTATGCCGGTACCAATTCATCGTCATTAGATAATGAACTTTATACAGTTGGTGGTGTGGTAGTAAAGAAGTACTCAACAGTTGACGTTAATCATTCAAGTTCACCAAGTTTTGGTGTAAATGTTTTGTATAACCACAGGTTTCCTAACCGCCGTAACTTAAGCATTTATTTAAATGGACTTACTACGCAAACTAATTCATACGATAACCCGGTAAACACTTATACCGTTGGTGTATCAAATGTGCCGGCCAACCAGGTAATTAATACAAATAACCTTACTACAACTGTTGGTGGTAACCTATCTTACCTGGAGCCAATTGGTAAAATATCATATCTGGAATTTAATTATACTTTTAGCCATTCATATACTTCGAATGATAAGGAAACAGATACCTTATCAGCAGGTAATACTTTTAATAATTATGCTTTGTTAAGCAATAATTACAATTTTACGTTTACTACTAACAAAGCTGGTTTAAACTACCGTGTAATTGCTGCTAAATACAACTATACTTTAGGTATGGGCGTACAGCCTTCTGTTTTAGACGGGCAATCAATGACTACCGGTTTGCACACACACATTACTCAATTTAACTATATACCAGCCGCCCGTTATATTTACAACTTTTCTCGTAACGAATCATTTAGCGCTAACTATAATGGATCAAGCAGCCAGCCTACCTTTAGCCAGTTACAACCCGTTACAGACTTTTCTAACGCGTTATATTTAATACAAGGTAACCCTGATCTGAAACCGCAGTTTACAAATAACTTCTCTATGAGGTACCAGTCATTCGGTATTGCATCAGGAAACGTATTCTTTGCTAATGCGATGTACTCATCAATTAATAATTATGTTGCATCTAACCAGATCACTTATCCAAGCTTTACTAAAGGGGTGTTGTCGGCCAATCCAGGGCTGTCACGTTATCAAAATACTATCCTAACCAAATATTTAAATACCGATGGCTATTACAGCGCTACTTTACAAGGATTTATCTCAAAACCATGGGAAGAGCGTAAATATACCGTGTCTTTTGGTGCTTCTGGCAGTTATGCTGTGGCCCCTGCTTTTGCAACAAATGTTGATAGCAATAACGTTTCCGGACCAATGCTAAAAAATATTGCAAAAACACTTACCCTTAGCCCTAATGCACGTTTCAGGGTAGACATAATAAATGTTATTGATGTACAGGCAATTACTACGTACTCTATTGCTAAAACAGATAATTCTTTGTCGGGCGGGGTATTTAATCAAAATACAAACATTAGGGGGTTGTCTTTCGCGTTAAACGGTAAAAACTATTTTGGCAACTGGACATTCGACTATGAATACAGCAAACAATATAACTATGGTTATGCAAGCAGCCTTAATGTAACTAACCCTAATATTCTGAACGTATATTTAGAGCGCAGGTTCCTGAAACAAAACAGGGCAACCGTAAGATTAGCAACGATTGATTTATTTAATCAAAATACCGGCTTTTCAACTACCAGTACCGGTAGCAGTGTTGTACAAACCAATACAAACAGGCTCGGCCGTTATTATATGCTAACCTTCTCATTACGCCTGCAAAAATTTGCGGGCCGGGCGCCAACACAACAAAATGGCAACGGAAGAGATGGCGGCGGACGTGGAAACCGTGGATTTGGCGGCGGCGGTGGTGGTAACGGCGGCGGCGGTAATGGTGGTAATGGCGGCGGCGAATAATACTATACTATATAAAAACAAAAGTCCTCATGCCGATTACCAGCATGAGGACTTTTGTTTTTTATGTGTATAAATTATATTACTGTGTTTATAACCCGCTCTAACTCTTGCAAGTCGAAGGGTTTGGCCAGATAAGTTTCAGCACCGGCATGGTCTGCCAATAACTGAATATCGCTATTTGCCGAAAAGTAAATAACAGGGATGTTTTTAAGATCATTTACCTTTTTTAAGGTTTGTGTAGCAATAATGCCGCCAGAATCAGGTATCCAGTTATCCATCAAAATAACATCTGGCATAATAGCCGCCACTCTATCAGTAATACCATTACAATCAGTAAAAGTGTGTACTTCCCAACCTTGTTCTTCTAAAATATAATTGCAGATGGACAAGATGTCTTCATCATCATCAAATATAATGATTTTTCGCTTATCGTTATTCATGTACTAAAATGGTAAAGTGTGAAGCCATATATAACCGTAAACAATGAGCAAATGTTTTTGTTTATGAAAAATTATAATAGGCTGGTTGGTGGATAGAATTCATAAAATTAGGGTATAAAAAAGCATCCGCCATTTGACGGATGCTTGATACGATTGTTTATGATAGCGTTAGCTTACTTTTACATTCACCGCATTTACCCCTTTTTTACCTTGCTCTACATCGTAGGTAACACTATCGTTTTCACGAATATTGTCGATAAGGCCTGAGGCATGTACAAAAACTTCGCTGCTACCGTCACTTGGTACAATGAATCCGAAGCCTTTGCTTTCATTGAAAAATTTTACTGTTCCTTGCATTATATTTTTAATTTAAAGTGCTAAAGATAGTTTTAAATTTCTCTAAAACAAGATAAAAGATTATCACTTAATGTTTTGCAATGTAACTTTTGAGTTAATTACCTATGGGGATTGCACAATTAGCCTATATTAGTGCTAACCAATAAATCAAATTATTATCCATATTATAATGAAGAACCTGCTAAATTTTGCCAAATGTGCAATTTTAATTACTGTATTATTTATTTCGACAGCCAATTTACCGGGCTATGCTGCCGTAGTTCCGCAGGTATCATTAGTGGTTGATAAAACGAAGGGAGCTCCTTATACCCATGGTCTAGCTAAATTAATTGATGCATTGAATTCAAAGCATATAACTTTTGAGCAGGTTTTATCTGTAAATAATGCAAAGGGTAAGTGTATTATAATTACAGGCCTTGCATCGGGTAATGGTGCAGCCGCGCAATTTCTTAAAAATTATACAGTTGCCCGGGTTTCAGAGGCTTTAACTATCCACAAAATCATCAAAAAAGATAAAGCGGTTTGGGTAGTTGGTGGTTTTGACGACAAAGGTGTGATGTATGGCTTATTAGATGTAGCTAACCGCATTGGCTGGAGTACAGGCAAGGTAAACCCGATGCAATATGTTAAAGAGATTACCGAAAAACCCGATATGAAAGAACGCGGCCTATCCATGTACACCATGAACCGTGCCTATTGGGAAAGCCATTTTTATAATGATGCGTATTGGACGCGTTACCTTGATATGATGGCAAAGAACAGGTTCAATATGCTCGAGATCATGTTCGGTTATGAAAATGGCGGCTTTCTGGCACCTTGCTACCCTTACTTTTTTAATGTTGATGGTTTCCCTGATGTAAAGATGGCAGACATTACGCCCGAACAGCAGCAGCGCAACCTGGCCACCATGAACCATATAATAGATATGGCGCATGACCGTGGCATAAGCGTGCGGTTAGGTATATGGGATCATATTTATAAGGGCGGTGTGCAGGCGGGCGGTAATCCGAATTTTGCTTACAAAGAGGGCCAGCCCCAGCCGTGGCAGGTTGGAGGGCTTGATGCCGGTAATTTAAAAGAATATACCAAAGCTGCCTTTGATAAATTTGTTAAGGTGATACCTAAGCTTGACGCCATATTATTTAAGGATAATAATGAAGGGGGCCTAAAAGACAGTGAATTGCTGGAGTTTGGCTTAAACTTTTTGCGAACAGTTAAAGAGAGCGCGCCAAATTTGCAGGTAGATATTCATGCCAAGGGGTTAACCGATACGTTGATACATGCTGCTATTAATATGGGTATAAAATTCAGGGTAGCGCCTAAGTTTTGGATGGAACAAATGGGGCTGCCATATAACCCCACGCATATTAACCGCGAAGATCAAAAAAATCGCAGGCATGGCTATGCCGATATGCTAACTTATCCGCAGCAATATAAAATGTTATGGAAGTTGTGGAACGGAGGTACCAACCGCGTGTTTTTATGGGGCGACCCGGAATATGCGCGTCGTTTTATAGAAAGCACTCATTTTTATAATAGCGATGCTTACGAAGTTTATGAGCCCCTGGCTACTAAAATGGAGGCGCAGGCACATGATGCCAAGCCGTTTGATTTGCTTAAACCACAGTACCAGTATTATGATTATGAGTTTGAACGCTACTGGAACTTTTTCCAGATGTTTGGTCTGATAGGCTATAACCCAAAAACGCCAACTGATACATGGGATAAAGAATTTGAGCATAGATTTGGCAGTAAAACCGCGCCGATTGTAGAATCTGCCTTGCATGAGGCAAGCTGGGTACTGCCGCGTATTATTGCATCCTGTTATCCGTATAGTTTTTTCCCTACCACAAGTGCATGGCCCGAAAAGCAACGCTTGGGCGATTTGCCGTTATATGCCAAAGCAGAAGGGAGCGACATACAACAATTTGCCAGTTTTGATGAAGAGGCCCAGGTGCTGTTAGGCACTTTAGAAACCGCTAAAACACTGCCTTCAACAAGTGCCGCATGGCTGGCACACCTATCGGCAGATATTAATAAAAAAGTTGAAGAGGCTGAAAAAACAATCGGTACAAAAAACAATAAAGAGTTTAACTCAACTATGGTTGATCTTAAAATGTTATCAAACCTGGCGCTTTATCACTCGCGCAGGGTGGGCGCCGCAGTTAGTTACTGCTTGTTTTTGCGTACGCAGGATGCAGCGGCTTTAGACGCGGCAATAGCTCACGAGCAAAATGCCATTAACGCGTGGCAGCAAATTGTTTATGCCGCCGGCGATGTTTATGCCGATAATATATTAATTGGCAGTAAAAACCTTTCGGGACATTGGAGCGACGAATTGATTGCTTTAAATAAAGGATTGATAAAGCTACAGGATCAGCGTAAAAACTTTATAGCTACCGGCCCGGTAAAACAGGCCCCAAACTACAAAGTAGCTACCGATGCCGACAATAATAAATATTTTACGGTTAATCATAGGCCGGTATTAAGCGCGCCGGTTGGCAAACCCATTACCATTACTGTAAAAGCTACCGCAACTGCCGGGCTAAAATGGGTGCGCTTGCGCTATCGTGCGGTAAATCAAACCAAAGATTACCAAACCCTGCAAATGCTTCCAACAGAACAAAAGGATGTTTACCAGGCAACCATCCCCGCCGATCAGATCAACCCCAAATGGAATGTAATGTACCTTATTGAATTGTTTGATAATCATAACAAAGGGCTAGTATATCCTGATCTGAATAAAGAAACCCCTTATTTAGTTATTAATTTATTAAGATAAATTTAACATTGCAAACACTTAAATGTCGCTATTATAATAAAATAGCGACATTTATTAAAGCGTCTGTATTAAAAATTCAATTAATTTTTAATACAGACGCTTTTTTTTGAAAATGACTTAATCTTTTTAGCAATTTTTAACGTATAACATAAAATCGCAATTAAAAAATTGGAAAAAATTGAATATAATTTAGATTTCGAACATATTTATCAATCAAATTATGATTTATAGCGTGTTAAAAATAAAGTAATTATAAAAATGTTATGTTTTTTATAAGTTTAATCGCATTTGGCATTAATTTTTTAATTAATATTGCATTAATTCTTAACTGATGAAAAAGGGAAAAATTGAGTGCAATCCGGATAATTGCTTTTTAACCAAAAACTGTTTAAAAGAATGGCTGCCTTCTGTTTTGCAGCATAAAAAAACATTTAAGGTTAAAAAAGGCGAAACGATATTTAAAGAAGGCGATCAGGTAACCGGTGTGTTTTTTGTAAATGCGGGGAATGTAAAGATTCATAAACGTTGGGATGCCGATAAAGAACTAATCGTTCGTTTTGCTAAAGAGGGTTCTATATTAGGTCACCGCGGATTGGGTGATGTAGCTGTTTACCCGGTATCGGCTACGGCATTAGAGAATGGGATTGTATGTTACATTGATATGGAGTTTTTTGAGGCCACACTAAAAGTAAATAGCGATTTTACCTACAAACTACTAAGATTTTTTGCCGAAGAGCTGCGCGAATCTGAAAAGAAAATGCGCAATCTTGCCCACATGCCGGTAAAGGGTCGCGTTGCAGAAGCGCTTATCACCCTAAAAAATCAATTTGGCTTAACAAACTCGGGTTTTTTAAATATTGACCTGAGCAGGCAAGACCTTGCCTCTTTTGCGGGTGCAACTTACGAAACCGTTTTCCGCGTAATTAATGAGTTGGTTCATGATAAATTAGTTGCCCTTTCGGGCAAGAGCATCTCTATTGCTAATTACGATAATCTTTTAAAGCTAACGGTACAGGGCGCTTAGATTTCTATTGGAGCCTGTCTTCTTTCACCTGTTCTATAAACACAAACAACAATAATCCTTGTTTTTGGCTCCATTGGAGCTCCCTGCATTCCTGTGTATTGGTTATATTTGCACTTACAAACACAATGCGATGCCGGATACTGTTATCATCCCCGAATTATTTATTGTAGGTGCAGGCCCCGGCGATCCGGAACTGATAACCGTAAAGGCTTATAAAATTTTGCAAAGTGCAAGCGTGGTGCTATATGATAACCTGGCAAACAAACAATTATTAGACATTACACCAAAAGATTGCACACATATATATGTAGGTAAACAACCCTATGGTAAGTATACTCCGCAGGAAGAAATTCATGAATTGATAAAGCATTTTGCTTTTACCAAAGGCAAAGTGGTGCGTTTAAAAGGCGGCGACCCATTTATATTTGGCAGGGGGTTTGAAGAAATACTGTATGCCCGCGAACAGGGTATTAAAACTCATTTTGTACCGGGCATTACCAGTATGCAGGCATCCGGGTTTGAAGATATTCCGCTTACGCACCGCGCAATTAGCGAAGGTGTATGGATAATTACCGGCACCAAAAAAGATGGCACCCTATCTGCCGATCTTAAACTTGCTATGCAAAGCAATGCAACGGTTGTAATTTATATGGGAATGAAACAGCTGGCCACCATAGCAACAACCTATACCGAAGCCGGTAATGGCCGTATTCCCGCGGCAATTATTCAGCATGCGTCATTACCGCATCAAAAATCAGTTAAAGGGTTGGTTAAAGATTTGGTGAATATGGCCGAAAGCAAGCAGCTTACTTTTCCATCAATAATTATTATTGGGCAAGTGGTTAATCTGCCTGGTTAATTATTTTTTAAACCGATACGGTGATTGGTATAGTCTAACAGATATTCGTTATTTAAAAAGAAATCAATACTAAATATGGTTCTTGTATCGAGCGAGTATGATGGATTTTCAACCTCGGTAGCATTAGCCGTGCTGGTTACCGTGTATTGATAATTAAAGCCCTGGCTGGTTGTAAAGCTTACCACCGTGTTAATAGGTAAGTTTGCAACATTAGCGGTAGCGGCGCTATTTTCAATAATACTTGTTGTGGGGGTGCCGGTATCAAACAATATGCTGGCCGAAGTGCTGGTGCCACCATAGGTTACTGTAGATGTGATATTTGGCAAATAGCCGCTTATTGCATTATAACTAAGGGTATGCATAATAAAGTTTGACCCACTCAAATCCTTAGGGGTTAATCCTATATATAACAGATCGGGTACATAAGTAGCCGTCGTATTAAACCCAGATGAGGGTAACACAGCCAACCTGAAGCCATTGGTAATATTAGCACCAAGCTTAAAGTAACTTAACGGGCTCCCTATTAGCCGGCTGGTATAGCTAACACCCGGCCCCACACCAAAAACATCAGCAGAGTGGGCCGCTAATGGTTTGCCCGTAGTTGTATTAACAATTTTATAGTATATAAAAAAAGGTATGCGTGGGGTGGTTATACTGCCATGGCCATCACCAAGCTGTACAGTAGCATAAGCCAGGTTGCCATATTCCTGCACAGAGCCATCAACACCACCGTAGGTAATTAGAGCTTGTTGCGATGTAACCGTAATACCGTTTACGTTTACAGAATCGCCGGCTACTATTAAACCATTTGCAGTGATCATTGATGCGGGTAATATCCCATTGGCGTCAATAGTCATTCCGGTAGATCCGGTATCAAAAACTAAACCGTAAGGACTTGCTAATGGCTGGCTGCCAATTTGTGAAATAGCAATAAATATTCGCCTTGTACTGCCACCAATTTGCTCATATAAGCCAAGCTTAGCAAAATTGACCGGATCTGATATAGTATTTGCAGGTGGTACAGTGTTATCCTTTTTACAGGAAACAGAAAGCGTTATAAAAAATAAGCCTAATAAAATTAGAATAGGAGTTGAGTAGCTTTTTTTCATTCTTGTTTATAGGCTAACTGTACCTTAATACTATAGGCAATAACGTTAATTTGCTGCCTAACTGTATAATACAAAATTAAAAAATTATTTAATAATATTTTTAACACGTAATAATATTTATTAAGTAATACTTAAATCTGCCATGATAATTCAATATATGCATAAATTTTGATGGCTGTTTTTTTATTTAAATGTTACATTTAGCTCATGCTTTTTTAATAAAATTTATTGGTAGATTTCCGTAATTATCCTTACAGGCAAATTGCTTTAAAATTGATTGTCTTCCCAGTTTAATTTTAAAGGGTTTATACTGAAATATAGCTGATCATTTTATCGTTTTAAGGCTTACCTTTTTAATAGTAGTACTATTGATATGCTTATATATTAGTAATAACAATGGATGATAGTTTAAATAAAGAGATTCCAGAAGTTAGACTCAGGGCATTTAGAGCCATTGATGAACCGGATACTTGCGCGCTGTTTATAGAGGGGCATACTTATGTTTTAACCAGCATCGGGGTAACAAAAGTAACCTCTTCAAAAATTGAATGGATATATAATCCCGCTGTATTTGTAATAATTGTAGAATCATTAGACGGAAAAAAAATATACGGCGGCACACGTGTACACGTAGCCGGTGGAACAGAGGCCTTACCTATAGAACAGGCAACCGGAAAGCTTGACCCTGCTATTTATCCTATGGTTTGGGAATACGCCCGACACGGTACAGGCGAAATATGTGGCTTGTGGAACTCGAGAGAAATAGCGGGCTATGGCATTGGAAGTATATTTTTAACCAGGGCCGCGGTTGCAATTTCGTCACAAATAGGGCTGCAATCGCTCTTTGCCTTATGTGCCCCGTACACCGTAAATATGGCAAAAATGGTAGGCTATAATATTGAAACCAGCATTGGTAATGAGGGCACATTTTATTATCCCAAATTAGATTTATTGGCAACATCAATGATATTGCAGGATGTTGATACCCTAAGTAGCGCCAATGATGAAGAGCGTGCTGCTATAGTTAAGTTACGAAACGAGCTAAATATTATACGCACAGAACAGTTGCGAAAAAAAACCATAGTAATACATTACGAAATAAAGATACCTAACTTGGAAAAATGGGATTTAAAGCAAACAATAATAGAGTTTAATAAAACACATATGACTAAGGAAATAGAGGATAGCCCACTTAATATATTATGAGCAAGGCGTCTATTACACGCCCAATAGTATAAAATACGTAAAAACGATATGTCAAGTAAACATTATAATATTGATTACCTGGAAGAAACAGGCAGGTTTTTAAAAACATTAAAAGAGTATTCATATAACCCTTTTACCAATATAAGTGAAGGTACGGTTATTGATCTGGGCTGCGGTACAGGCATGGATGTAAGTAATTTAGGTAAATTACTGGGCGATAAGGTTACCATTGTTGGCATTGACCATGATGAAACTATGCTAAATAAAGGAAGATCATCTTACAGCGATCAGGCAAATGTTCAGTTTTTGCAGTCAGAAGCAAGCACTATTCCTTTTGAAACCGAAACTATAGCCGGTTTACGGGCCGAGCGTTTGATTCAGCATTTAAAAGAGCCTGAAAATACGATGCTTGAAATGCGCCGGGTGCTTAAGCGGGGGCACCCACTGGCTATAATTGAAACAGACTGGGCAAGCCTTACTTTTTACAATGAATATTTGCCCATCGAAAAAAAGATCATCAGCTTTTTAACTGATAAAAAAATAAATAATGGCATAGCTGCCAAAAAACTAACCGCTTATATGGATAGTGCCGGTTTTAAGGATATTAAAATAGAAATATTCCCATTTATTATTCGCACACTTAAAGAAGCTAATGAATACCTTTGGATTGAGCGAATGATTGATGAGGCAGAAACCGAAGGCTTTATCAATCAACAAGAAAAAGAAATCTTTATAAACGCAATGCATGAAGCCGATACCAAAAACTATTTTGTCTGTTCGATAAACGTTGTCATTGTATCATCTATAAAATAAAGCATATTAATAATGGTTAAATGGCTTTACATCCTGGTTTTTATTTTTACAAGTCTTCAAAGTAAGGGCGAGCTTATAGTTAAAAATAACAACGGGAGAATATCATTAGGTAAAAACCTTGAAACACTGCAGCCCGGAAAAGAAATAAACTTTGCCGAAGCAGTTAAATCAACTCATTTTATTGCGGGTAATAAAGATGTGCCCAACATGGGGTTCTCTGTCAATAGTGTGTGGTTCCGCTTTACTGTTACCAATAAAAGCGATAATAAATTATTATTGGAAGTTGCCTACCCTATATTAGATGAGGTTGAGCTTTATACATCAAATGGTAAGTCATTGTTATTAGGCGAAGTTGTTGATTTTAATAAACGCCCGTATCAATACCCAAATTATATTTTTAACCTTGACCTTAGTAAGGGCCAAACTCAAACCTATTATTTACGGGTAAAAAGTACCGAGCAGATCATCCTGCCAATCACTATAAATCAACCCGAAAGTCTTTGGCAAAACCTCAGTTTAGAGAATTTAATCATAGGTATTTATCTGGGTGTGGTTTTAATTATGGTATTATATAACTTGTTTATCTTCTTTTCTGTAAGGGATAGCAGTTACCTGTATTATGTTATATATGTATTATTTGTAGGTTTTACCCAAATAGGGATAAAGGGCTATACGTTTCAATACTTGTGGCCCGCCAATTCCGTTTTCGAACTTAAAAGTGTTGTGCTGTTTGCCTGTGTGAGCAGTATCGCGGCCTTAATGTTCACCAAAAAGTTTTTGGGCACAAAAAAAGCAGCACCCAAGTCTGATATTGCACTTACACTGCTCATAGGTATATTTTCTGTTGCCATACTCCTGGTATGTATAGGTAAAGGAATGGCTGGTTTCCAAATAATGCAGGCCAGTACTACCTTGCTAACTATTGGTGTGTTGTCTGTATCATTCATGATAATGATAAAAGGATCGGCGCCGGCTAAATATTTTTTTATAGCCTGGTCCATACTTTTAACCGGGGCAATTGTTTTTTTAATGAAAGATTATGGCATACTGCCATATAATACGTTCACCAGTTATTCTATGCAATTTGCATCGGCAATTGAAATGGGCCTGTTATCATTTGGCTTGGCTGATAGAATAAATATCCTGAAAAGAGAAAAAGATGCTTCGCAGGCCGAGGCGCTAAACATCGCTAAAGAAAATGAACGTATCATTCGCGAACAAAACGTGATCCTGGAATTAAAGGTAAATGAACGCACGTATGAACTAAATGAATCACTGGAGGACCTAAAGCAAGCGCAATCGCAATTGGTCGAGTCAGAGAAAATGGCATCGTTGGGTCAGTTAACCGCGGGTATAGCGCATGAAATCAATAACCCTATCAACTTTGTAACCTCCAACATTAACCCATTAAAACGCGATGTGGAGATGATATTGGAAGCAATGACAACTATCGAAGCTGTAAGCATGTCTGACGCGTCACCGGCTGATAAGAAAAAGCAGATAGAAGAGTATAAAGAAGAACTGGATTTTGATTACCTGGTAGACGAGGTGAAACATCTGATAAAAGGAATATACGAGGGCGCGTCGCGCACCGCCGAAATTGTGAAGGGCCTTAAGATATTTTCGCGCCTGGATGAAGATGATCTGAAAAGGGCCGATATTAACGAAGGGCTTGAATCAACTATGGTTGTTGCCAATAACCTGCTAAATGATAAAATAAAAGTAATTAAAGAATACAGTGACCTGCCATTGGTTGAAAGCTATGCCGGCAAACTTAACCAGGTATTTTTAAATATTATATCAAATGCCATATATGCTATTAATAAAAGATTTGGTGATAAAGAAGGCGGCGAAATAAAGATAAGTACAGATTATGATGGTGAAAACGTTGTCATTAAAATAGCAGATAATGGTATAGGCATGAATGAGCAAACCATAAAGAAAATATTTGAACCATTTTTTACTACTAAAGAGGTTGGAGAAGGCACCGGCCTGGGGATGAGCATTGCTTATAATACCATTAAAAAACACAACGGGCAAATAACGGTCAAATCTGAATTAAATAAGGAAACTGAGTTTGTTTTAAAAATACCGGTTGTTTTTGACACAAAACTTGCGCAGTTATCGTAAACTGCGCCCGCCTGATTAAAACTAATTAAATCCACTGTACAAATACTGCACAAAATCTTCATAACAATGGCAGACAAAATTAAGATATTGTATATTGACGATGAGAAGGATAATCTCACCGGTTTTAAAGCCTCATTCAGGCTTGATTACCAGGTGTTTACTTCGATAAACATTCCGGGAGCTATTGAGCACCTGGTAAATCACCCGGACATTAGGGTGATATTCTGCGATCAACGAATGCCGCTTAGAACAGGCGTTGAGTTTTTTGAAGAGATACGCACCACCTTCCCGCTCCCGATGCGGATATTATTAACCGGTTATACCGATATAGAGGCTGTAATTGATTCAATAAACCGAGGTAATATTTTTAGGTTTGTTAAGAAGCCATGGGATGAAGCAGAGATAATTTCGGCTATTGAGGAGGCGAATAAATTTTATCTGGCAAATTCAATGCTTTCTATAAAAAACGATGAGCTGCAAAAAGCATATAGTGAGCTGGATAAATTTGCTTATAGTGTTAGCCATGACATAAGGGGGCCGCTATCCGGCGTTTTAGGGGCAATAAATGTGGCCCGCGAAATGTATGATATCGCCGAAATGAAAGAGATGCTTTTCCTGATGGAAAAATCCCTTAAAAAACTGGATACCTACATCCTGAGTATGCATGATTATTATAGCCTGCAGCGTGGCGAATTACAGATAAGCGATATTGATTTTAATAGCCTGATTGATGAATTTAAGCATATCTATACAGCTTTTGCCGATACTTCAAATATTAATTTTAAAATAAGCATTAACCAGCATGAGTCTTTCCGCAATGATGCGGCACCATTAAAGCTTATATTAAATAACCTTTTATCAAACGCGTTTAAATATCAAAACAAACATAATAGCGTTAAAGAGGTTGAGTTAATAATTGATGTACGTAAAGGCGTGGCTATTATACAGGTAAAGGATACAGGTATTGGTATTTTAGGTAATCATATTGGTGAGATATTTAACTTGTTTTATCGTGCCAGCTCTCAGGATGCAGGCTCTGGTTTTGGATTATATAATGTAAAAAGTGCTTTGCTGAAGTTGAACGGACAGATAGAAGTTAATTCAATTTTAGACAAGGGCACCACTTTTAAGGTAACCCTTCCTACTAAATAAAAAGCGCATGGAATTATCATTTATAGTTATTGATGATACCGATCTTGATCACTTTATAGCAAAAAGAGTGATTACTAACAAGCATAAAACGGCCCGTGTAAAAAGCTTTATGGATGCTACCCTTGCGCTTGAACATATAACTGAAGAGCGGGATGATGCAAGTACAAAAGTTGTCCTGATTTTCCTGGATATTTACATGCCCATTATGAATGGCTTCCAGTTTATTGATGAGTTTGAGAAACTTCATCCGGATATACAGGATAAATATTATATAGTGGCGCTTACTTCATCAAGAGAGGTATCTGATATTAATCGCATCAAATCGCATGGATCATTCAAAACCTGGTTAACCAAGCCAATAACTGCCGACGCGCTATCTGTGCTATTAAATAAGGTTTGTACAGAACTTAATATACAATTACCCGAATAAGATTTTAAGAAAGAAGCTTTTGCCTTAACAAAAATTCAAGCTGATCGTTAGACGTGCCCAGCTTTTCATTCTCTTCTTTTAATTTCATCTTCACCAAATAGGCATCGTAAGCGCGGTCTATGGTCATGTCCAGCTCCTCTTCATTCCAGGGTTTGGTAAGGTAATGGAATATTTTGCCTTTATTAACGGCATCAACTACTGCACCCATATCTGCATATCCGGTAAGCAGTATCCGAATCGGATCCGGAAATTTTTCAATTACTTTTTCTAAAAATTCTACCCCTGTCATTGCCGGCATGCGCTGGTCGGTAATAATAATTTCTACCGGCTTTTCCTCCATCAATTTAAGCGCCGCGTCACCACTTATAGCAGTAAGAATATTATATTTTATGCGAAAGGTGGCTTTAAAAGAAAACAGGTTGTTCTCTTCATCATCCACGTAAAGTACTGTTATTTTTTTATCGGCCATGAAGATAATAGTTGATATCCATTTAACCTGTGGTCTGCAATTAAAACAGATCAACACCGGTTAAACTTTATTTGTTCAGACTGGCATTGATCTAATTAATTACAAATTACTGTAAAAATAATTATTCTACAACTTATTCAGGTAAATGCCTTAAACAAGTATGTAAATTAGTTTATAATTGCGCCTGCCGAGGTTACTAATGATGCTATCCTTATAGCATCGAATATACGTTCTTCAGTAGTATTCAATTTAATTAAGGAGTCTTCGTGCGCATTAACGCACATTTCGCAGCCATTCACCGCTGATATGGTCAGGCTCATTAATTCAAAAAATTCTTTGCCGGTTACCGGTTTCATCATTATCTGCATACGTATACGCGCAGGTATTTGGCTGTATTTTTCTTTCTGAGTAAAATGCCTGAAACGATAAAATATATTATTTGATGCCAATAACGACGCGCAGGCGGCAGCCTCGGCTATCTCTGCATCATTAGCGCCTTGCTCTGTAGCATATTTGGTATAAAAAGCTATTAACGGGTTGTTATTATTATTAACCGCTACACTAAGGCCCAATAAGGCACATTCTTTAGTGCTCAAATGCTCAGAAGTTAGGGTGCTTGTAAAATTTAATTTTAAATCGCGTAAATAGCGCGAATCGCCTTTTTCAAGTAAAGAAAGGCTGGCGGTACGGTAAGCTGTATCAATACCTATACTTTGCAATAATTCGGTTATAGTTTCTGTGCTTTCGCTCATGGTAATTATAATTAATAAAAAAATCCCCGTTTTATTGGGGATCCTTTAAATTTTAAACGGTTAGCGTTTCCTGGCCCTTTTCCCAGTTACATGGGCAAAGCTCGTCGGTTTGTAAACCATCCAGTACGCGTAAAACTTCTTTTACGTTACGGCCAACGCTTAGGTCATTAACACATACCCAACGCACAACGCCGGTAGGGTCAATAATAAAAGTGGCACGGTAAGCAATTTTTTCGGTAGGCTCTAAAATACCTAATTCTTCGGCTAATGATTTTGAAGTATCAGCCAGCATCGGAAATTTCAAGTCGCGCAGATCATCATGATGTGTTCTCCAGGCGGCGTGTACAAATTCCGAATCGGTAGAAGCACCAATTAAGCGGGTTTCGCGATCACGGAATTCACCATAGTTTTTATTGAATTCGGCAATCTCTGTAGGGCAAACAAAAGTAAAATCTTTTGGCCACCAAAACATTACAGTCCAAACGTTATCATCGTTAACCAAATAATCAGAAGTTAATGTTTCAAACTCTTTTCCTTTTTCTAAACTAACAACTGCTGTTTTGGAAAACCCGGGGAATTTCTCTCCTATAGTAATCATATATAATGTGTTTTTTTAAATTTCTTGCAAATATAATCCATTTTATCACTTCAACTCATTTCAATTTTAAATAGCTTATAGTTTATATCTATACCGTTTGAATGAATGTATAGTATTTTTAAATAACACGATATTTTTTCTTTTCGGCAATAACAAATTTAGCTGCCGGGCTGTATATCCATCCTGTTACAAACCACCTCTTGCAGTTTTCAAAATCACTACTTACCTTAACCTCACCAATATTAACCTTAAATAAAGCAAGTTATGAAAATCAAGATTCGCGTGTTTATCGCGCTCCTGTCAGGGGCAATCATCCTTTTTGCTGCAGCATGGAAACCATTAGCTAAGACAAGCTCAACAACCAGGGACGCTGCGCCTTTAATGAACGGACGCTATTTATTTGTAGCGGTACCGGGCGTGCGCGACTATTTAGGCTACGGCGGGCATGGCTTGCTGATATTTGATATAGACCACGGGCACAAGCTTATAAAACGCATACCGTTTAAAGGTTTGCATCCTAAAAACGGACTGCCGTCAAATATTAAAGGTATTGGGGTAAGCATCCCGTTGCATAGCGTATATGTTACCACGCTGGAGAGCCTGCAGCGAATAGACATTGTAACAGGTAAACTGGTATGGGAGAAACCTATTGAGTTTGGCTGTGATCGTTTATCGGTATCGCCGGATGGCAAAACCATGTATCTGCCGTCGCTTGAAAACCATTATTGGAGTGTAATTGATTGCGAAACAGGCAACGTTATTAAACGTATTGATGGGTTTAACGGATCGCATAATACGATATATGGCTTAGCGGGCGACCGTGTTTATCTGGCTGATCTTAAAAATACGATGGTAAAAATTGCCGACCCAAAAACAAACACTGTTGTTGGCGAGGTTGGCCCATTTGCTAATTTTATACGCCCGTTCACCGTTAATGGCAAGGGTACACGCATTTTTGTTAACTGTAATGACCTGTTGGGCTTCGAGGTTGGCGATTTAACAACCGGCAAAAAAATAGCACATATAGTAGTTGAAGGCTGGGACAAAGGATCTGTTAGACGACATGGCTGCCCAAGCCACGGTATTGGCTTAACACCCGACGAAAAGGAACTTTGGGTGTGTGATGGAGCTAACATGCGCATGCATATTTTTAGCGCGGTGGAACCTTATCAGCAGTTAAGTACTATCCCATTACAGGACATGCCGGGCTGGATAACTTTTACTTTAGATGGTAAATACGCCTATCCATCAAGCGGCGAAGTAATAGATGTAAAAACCCGTAAAATAGTTACCCTACTTAAAGACGAAAACTACAATACCGTAGAAAGCGAAAAGCTGTTGGAGATAGATTTTAAAGATGGCAAACCGGTTAAAGCCGGCGACCAATTTGGATTGGGCAGAGTGATGAGGTAGGCACCGCTTTTCTGTCATTTCCAAACGAAGAGAGAAATCTTATATCCCATACATGCGGACACTGCAGGGTAGATAAGATTTCTCGCTATCGCTCGAAATGACATGGTTTATATTTTATAGCATATCCCGATAACTGTCCGAATACCAGTGACTTTGTTTCATCTTGTTTCAATAACTTGTTACACCACTTTAAAAAGTGTCAATTTCTAATTAGTTGATTATCAACAAAAAACCACAAAATCATACTTGAAAATACTGACGAATAAGTTGTTACATTTTGTTACATCACTTTTTCGTAATTTGCTCATAAATAACATTTTAAGCCAAAATCTTGTTTCACTTGTTACATTTTGTTTCACCACACGTGAAACAAGATCTGCTAATGTATCTGTATAAAAGTCTTTTTACAGTTAGCAGGTCCGTAAGCAAACACCTACTCACCCAGACCTCATTATAAAAACAAGCGAAGATAATATTGAAGCATCCACGCAAAAACTATTGCAATTTATCTTAACTGCTGTTAAGTAACTATCTGAAAGAAGTTGCCGAAATAGCTACATTTACCCCATGAACTTCAAAAAGAAAAAAGATGCTTCATTTGCAATAGGATTAGTTATAGGTATTGCAGTTGGGGTAGCTTTGCATCGCCTGGGTTTAGGCGTAGCCTTTGGCGTAGTAATTGGATTAGCCTTACGCGAGGTTTATGAGCGTAAATACAGTAAGGGCCGTGATATGGACCGGATGTAATTAAACAGTAAAAGTTTGTGTAAACCTTTCTCCTTACATAGATTGAAACTCTTTTTTAATAGGTTTGCCGATAATGGAACACATATTAGATAACCCGGCATTTAACGCTTTAATATCAGGCAACAAGCAATTGGCTAACGGCAATGAGCTGGTAAAATATTTTGATAAAGACGTATCGCCGTTTGTTGGGTTTAAAGAAAACACCACTTACAGTTTCCAATTATTGTATGACCTGATCTCGCATACTGGCCCTGTAGGTTTCATTTCACCGGCAGAGACAGAAATACCAAAACAGTGGAAGGTGGCAAATACGATAAAATGCTTACAAATGATATTTGAAGGGGAAGTACCGCAGGAACATAACGAAGCGGAATTAATCCCCTTAACAAACCAACATGTACCCCAAATGCTGGCTCTTACCAAATTAACTAACCCCGGTCCGTTTGCGCCACGAACAATAGATTTTGGCCATTACAAAGGTGTTTTTGACGGCGAAAAATTAGTGGCCATGGCCGGGCAACGCATGCATCCATTGCCATTTGCAGAGATCAGCGCGGTTTGCACACACCCTGATTATACGGGCAAAGGTTATGCAAAACAACTGTTGCTACATCATATAAACCGCATAAAAGCTGCGGGCGAGCTCCCTATGTTACATGTGCGTTATGATAATGAGCGGGCCATCAAAGTTTATGAAAGCACAGGTTTTTCTATCCGGAAAGAGATTTACTTTACTATTATGCATAAGTAACCCAGAGTGTTGTGTTGCGCAACATAGGTAAACAGTGCGCCACCATTGTTGCTATATAGCCAACCATTAATAATGCTATTTACCATCCAATAATTAAATTAAAAAATCTGGTATCCTGTGAGTTTATTACCGGGTATTATCTCAGATTGTTCCTAAAATATAATACAATAAATTATTATTTCGATTTATACAACCATTTACAAACGATTGGAGTATAACAACAAGAGCTTAATTTAAAGCAGTTGTTATGAAAAGATTATTGCTACTTAGTTTTATATTAACTTTAATATTATTTATTAAAGATGCACACGCCGCCAAAACGTTAGTAACTACAAAATTTATTACAGATGAACCCCTTCAGTACCTTCGGCTGCAGTTGGCAAAAGACGTTATTAATAAGGATGAGATAGTTGTTCTTTTTAAAGCCGGAGCCAGTACCAAATACGATCCTAAAAATGACGCGATCTATTTTTCCGGGACTGGCCAGGTAAACATTTCCAGTTATTCGAGCGACTTGGTTCCTTTAAGCTTCAACATACAGCCGCTACCTGCAACAAGCGCAACCATTGGGTTAAATGTAAATACAAAAACAAATGGCCGGTATCAATTAAATATGACCGAATTGGTTGGCATACCCCAACTTTTTGATATATGGCTTATGGATGCTTACACAAAAGACTCGTTAGATATGCGCCATAACGCTACTTATAGTTTTATTGTTTCAAAAATTGACAGCAATACATTTGGCTCTAAACGGTTTACACTTGTTATTCGTCAAAACCGGGCTTATGCCTGTCATCTATTATCATTTATGGCTAACAAAGTAGCTAATGTTAAACAGGTTCAAATACTTTGGGGGGTCGAAAACGAACAGGATTACACTAAATATACTGTTGAGCGCAGTACAGATAACGGCAAAACATATACTATAATAGATGCGCTAAATAGCGATGGGCATGGAACATACAGCTTTACAGATAAAAGCCCCGTTACGGGCCAAAATCTTTACCGGTTAAAGCAAGAGGATATTAATAATGCAATTACTTTTTCTACCAACGCGCAAGTATTCTTTTCTAATATGGACAACGCTTTGGCAGGCGGCGATAGCGCGGTTAGCCTTAGCGTTTATCCAAACCCGGTAAGCAATATTATCAACGTAGCTATAGCCGAAAAACAGCCGCAAACAACAACTTATAATATTACTATCACAAACATTAGTGGCTTCCCGGTAAAGCAGGTAACAACTACACAGCCTAACTGGCAAGGCGAGATTAGTGATTTGCAAACCGGAGTGTATCTGGTAAAGGTGATAAACAGTAAGGATAAAAGTTTGATAGGCTATAGTAAGTTCGCAAAAAATTAATCGAATAGGTGCCTGTTATTGCTCTCAGTAACAGGTTTAACTATTCTTTGAATGAGATTGTAAATTTTGCCCCCTCATTAAGGCGGCTTTCTATATCAATTTGCCCCCCTAAACTTGTTATATGATTATAGACTAAGTAAAGACCAATTCCTTTACTATCTATATTGCCATTAAATTTTTGGTTAAACCCAAAAATCTTCTCCTTTACTTTTTCCATATCAAATCCAAGCCCTTCATCCTGTAAAATTAACAGGTTTGCCCCGTTTAAACGTTTACTATAAACCGAAATTACGGGGAATGTATTTGGCTTAGCATATTTAATGGAATTGGTTATCAGGTTTAGAAAAATGCTTTCTAAATATGCTTTATTAAATTTTACCAGATCAAGGTCAGAAAAGTCGGCCTGTATTTCAGTGCCCGAATCTATTATTAAAGACCGTAAAGATTTAAGCACCGTGTTAAAACATTCGCTTAAACTTACCTGTTCAAGCTGGATATTGTTTTTTTGGATCAGGATATCTAAATAATTATTTAAGCGATCATGAAGGCTGCCGGCAGATGATTTTAAAATATCTAAATATTCTATTACTTCACTATCGGGTATTTTAGAAACATCAATCAGGCTAAAAATGGAAAGTAAATTATTTACAGGCGATCGAAAATCATGTGCTGTTGTATAAGCTAGTTGCTTTAACTCATTATTTATTTTTAAAAAATTGGTAAGCAGTAAATTCCGGCCTTCCTCAAGTTTCTTTTTATGCGTAATATTCTTGGCTATCGCAAATACCAGCCTTTGGCTCTCAATAGGCATTGATGTCCAAGCAAGCCATACAATTTCGCCGGATTTTGTTACATATCTATTTTCAAAATTTAATAATGGTATTGACTTTTTAAGATTTTCGCGGCTATATGATGTGATCGCTTTATCTTCGTCATACACAAATTCATTTATTGGTTTAGAAAATAGTTCATCATAGGTATATCCCAGTGTTTTTTGAACCGCTGGATTTATTTTTTTAAAATACCCATCATAACCGGCTATACATATCATATCTGGCGACAATTGAAAAAAAAGCTCCAGATCAAATATGTTATTTAAAAATGGATTAGATGAATCTTGATCAGTTATCATTTTTCTTAATTGAGTTCTGTATGCCAACCCCAACTGTTAATATTAAACAATCTTATTACAACTGACACGTTATATGAAATGTTTTTTATTATTAAGTGTACCTTGGTCTTAAATTATGGGCTGTATAGAACATTTAACGGATATATGAGTTAAAAAGATACTTAAACCACTCAACTAATTTAACTATTGTAATTTGAATTTTTATACTTTAACAGCACGGTTTAGCTTAGTCAATAAAAGGCGTTCTTTTTTGAGATTATTATTATTGTTATTATTGTTTATCAACACTCGCGGAGTTGTTTACAGCCAGGTAATTGTTCCGGCTGATTCCCTAAAAGAGGATTCTTTACGTACTAAAGGTTTAAAACGGCAAAAGCTATCAGATAACCTAAACAGGCAATATGATTTTAGTGATTTAGCCCGGAATATTCTCTATCCTAAAAAAAAGGCGGATACATTGCATAAAAGGTCAGGTATTACTATTGTACCTAATATTGCTGCTAACCCCACCATTGGCGCTCAATTAGGCATTAAAGCTGTAGCGGGTAAAAAATTAGGTAATGACCCTAATACATTGCTATCAGTCGCGGCAACCTCGGCCTCTATTACAAGTAAAGGCATTCTTTATTTTTATGTCAATCATAATATATTTACGCCCGGTAACAGTTGGAACATTCAGGGTAACCTGGTAGTTGCAAAAACGGTAACGCCTGATTATGGTTTAGGTATAGGCCGCGAGGTTAATGGAGGAAGCGCTACAGATAAGGTACTGGCAGATGCGGCGCACAAAGTTTATTCCATCCATTCGCTATATTATAATTTCAGGGAAAAGATTTACAAGGAGGTGGAGAAAAATCTTTTTGTGGGAGCCGGATTGTCATTCGAGGTAAGGCGGAGCATTCAAAACAAGGATACCACTAATAATGCAACGCCATCCAGTGTTTACAATAACCAGCATGGTTTTCCGCAGGATCATTACTCGGCAAATGGATTTCTTTTTAATGTAGAGTACATTACACGCGATAACCCAAACCGCGCTTATAAAGGCATTTACTTTGATGCCGGCATCAGGGCTAATCAAACGTGGATAGGCAGCACAAAAAATTCCGTACAATTTACTACCGACTTTAGAAAATATTTTAGCTTATCAACCATCAACCCCGAAACTGTGTTAGCGCTTTGGAACTGGGGTTCCTACCTGATCAACGGTTCAATACCTTACCTTGAATTACCGGGCACCGCGCGCGACGGGTCTTTCAGGAGCGGCAGGGGCTATACGTCGCAATATTTTAAGGGTACCCAATTTAATGATACAGAGGCCGAATTTCGCTTCCCTATATTAAAAAACAAGTTTCTAAGCGGTGTTACCTTTGCAAACCTGCAAACAGCTAACGATGAACAGGGCACCAAACTGTTCCAGGTATTTCAACCCGGCTACGGTGCCGGTTTACGTGTGTTGTTTAACAAAGCTACCCGTACCAACCTGGCATTAGATTACGCTTTTGGCAAATATGGCAACAAAGGATTTTTCCTGAATTTAAATGAATCTTTTTAAGCCAAATAAATCTTAAGTCGCCCAACTGTTGACCGTTAATTTAATAGTCAGTTTATTTGTCAATTATTTAATAGGTTGATTATCATATGATTGTGATTTGTGGTGTCCCAGGTGTCCCAAGCGTCCCAGGTGTATCCACGTGTGCGTGGGACAGTACGGTAATAACATTTAACGGATATAGGTTTATTGCTGCATTTGCTTACTGCCAAACTGGAGGTCGATTCAACATAATGTCATTGGTTTAGCGTAATTTGTATTCCATCATCTAATTTGAATTGTGGGTAATAATTTAAAAGTCTTTTAGCCTTTGAAATATCTGCCCAGCTATTTTTAATATCACCTGTACGGCTTTGCGTATGCGTGCCGGTTACATTTTTTTTCGCAAAATAATTTATCTTTTCTAAAAGCTGGTTAAGCGAGGTTTTTTCTCCACAAGCTATATTGTAAACATGGTTAGCAGCTTCATTATTTTCGATAAAAAAGGCTTTTACATTTGCCTGAACTGCGTTTTCAACAAATGTAAAATCCCTGGTTTGCTCACCGTCTCCATGTATAGTTGGTGAAAGGTTATTTTTTACTGCATCTATAAATAACGGTATCACAGCCGCATATGCGCCTTTAGGGCTTTGACGCGGGCCAAAAACATTAAAATATCTTAACCCTATAGTTTCCATTCCATACGTTTTGGCAAAAACATCAGCGTATAATTCATTAATGTATTTTGTTACTGCATACGGCGATAAAGGCTTTCCTATCCGGTCTTCAACCTTTGGTAGTTCTTTACTGTCGCCATAAGTTGACGATGATGCTGCATAAACAAAGCGCTTCACATTAGGTTCATCTTTTACCGCACAAAGCATGTTTAAAAAACCGCCAATATTTATTGCATTAGTGGTGATTGGATCGTTAATAGACCGCGGTACAGAACCGAGTGCTGCCTGATGACTCACGTAGTCTATGCCCTTAACAGCCCTTTTGCAAGTTTCAAAATCACAAATGTTTCCTTCTATTAATTCAAAAGCCGGATTGGATTTAAACTCATTGATATTTTCATGAAAACCAGTGGAAAAATCATCAAGCACCCTAACCTTTTTAGCGCCGTATTTCAATAAATATTCCACCAGGTTCGAGCCTATAAATCCTGCCCCACCGGTAATAAGGAAACTGTTCTTACTTAGATCTAAGTCGTGATATTTTTTTTCGTACATCGGAATATATTTATAATCTGCCATCAATCATTGACGGATCCAAAATACCTTTTACATCAAACAAAATACCGGGTTCCTTTAACATTGCTTTAATATCAATTTTTAAAAACTCATCGTGACTTACGGCCAATATAATGGCATCATAAGTTTTATCACGCGGTAAAGTGTTATTGCAATCCAGATTATATTCAAGATGAACTTGTTCGCAATTTGCCCATGGGTCATAAACTTCAATATCAGCATTATAGCTTTGAAATTCTTTAACAATATCAACCACCTTGGTATTGCGTATATCCGGGCAATTTTCTTTAAAAGTAAAACCCATTATTAAAATGGATGATTGCCAAACGTTGATCTGTTTCTTAACCATTAATTTAATTACCGCATCTGCTATATACGGGCCCATGCTGTCATTAATTCGCCTGCCGGATAATATAATTTCGGGATGATAGCCTGCTGAAGTTGCTTTTTGGGCTAGATAATAAGGGTCAACACCAATACAATGACCGCCTACCAATCCTGGTTTAAAAGGCAAAAAGTTCCATTTGGTGGAAGCGGCTTCTAAAACTTCATTTGTATCTATCCCTAATAAGTTAAATATTTTCGATAGCTCATTCACAAACGCGATGTTGATGTCCCGCTGTGCATTTTCAATAATCTTTGCAGATTCTGCAACTTTAATAGACGAGGCTAAATGCGTACCTGCCGGAATTATCGACTGGTATAATTCATTGATTATTTTAGCAGACTGTGGGGTAGATCCCGATGTAACTTTTTTAATGTTTGTGAGTGTCCTGGTTTTATCGCCAGGATTTATGCGTTCGGGCGAATAACCGCAAAAAAAATCAGTATTAAATACCAGGCCCGAATGTTTTTCTAAAACAGGAATGCAATTATCTTCTGTACACCCCGGATATACCGTAGACTCGTATATCACAATATCCCCTTTTTTCAATGCAATGGCAACGGTTTCTGTCGCTTTAATCAACAGTGACAGGTCTGGAGTGTTATATTGGTCTACCGGTGTGGGTACGGTTATAATAAATAGGTTACAATTATTCAGTTTGCTTTTATCAAACGTAAAATAAACTCCCAAATCGTCGTGAGCAGACCGTGTCACATTTTTTAATTCGTCGGGCGCTGCTTCCAAAGTATGATCAGTGCCGTTGGCCAATTCATCTATACGATTAATATTTATATCGAATCCGGTAACTCTATATTTTTTGCCAAATTCAATAGCCAAAGGAAGGCCAACATAACCCAATCCAATGATAGCAATATCTTGTATTTGATAGTTATTTATTATGTTCAATTTTTTTATATGTTATTTGATAAATACACAAAGTAAAAAGAAGTGCAATTGACAATAAAATTCCTAAAAAAAAGAATTTTACAATAGATAATATTATACTTAGGGTGTAGGTAGCCGGATCAATTATATTGAAAATTATCGCAATAAAAAAATGTTAATAAATAGGTGGAGAAAGAATCCGGCTATTATTAACATTTAGTTCAACGCATCTTGTATGTAAAATAAACAATCCGCGAACTTTCGGTGAAGTTTCGCGGATTTCGCAGTTTTTTTAGCCCGTATCGGGGATCGGGCATTATTATTAACCTATTGTTTTTTTATCCCGGCAGTGATGTCTTCCCCTATTTTTTTGATCTTGAACACGTTAAATACCAGGTAAACCAAAATACCCCAAACAATAAACATAATAGAATATGCTATAAGTTGCAACCAGAGAGGGGCCTTATCTCTTGTTGCAAAAAGTGTTCTTTTACCGAATAAATTTACCATGGTAAATTTAGCTCCCCAGGGCACGGTTTTTTCTACAGATAAATTCCCGTATTGATCATTGTCTAGTACTTTGGCAACCAGTATAATGTTTCCTTTAGCATCGCCCGGAATACCGTCTCTTTTAAAGTCGCCGGATGCTTTTCCGGTAGAATCGGTTGTAAAAGCAGGGGTGTCATTTATAGCAAGATCAGCACCCATACGCCTTATAGCCAATACCACGTCAACCCCTTTTACCGGAACCCATGAAGTATCCTTCATTTCAAATACTGATGCGGTAATTGTTTTGTCGCTTCCGGCATCAATTAAAATTTTTGCTTTAGCCACGGTAACGTCGCCATTTGCTGATTCATATTTTTTATTACCGTCAAAAGTGGCTACGAAAATGTGTTTGAGCGAGTTTCCCCACTGGCTTTTCAGTGATGGTGGAATATAGGCAGTGGCTTCGCCATCATCATTAGTTACCACTTTGCCTATAAATTTTCCGGCGGTGTCTTTATCTAAAAACAATTTAAGGCTAATGCCCGCTACATTTTGAAATCTGCCATTTACTTTGGTTTTCACTTTTACCATCAGGCGTGGCACTTTGTTGTTACTAATAAAGTAATTAACAGCAATGCTCAGGTCGGCTTTTTGCGCGGTTTGCGTAAAACCCTTATAGCCCGATAAAAGAAAAATAATGGTTAGTAACGTGGCAATTGATTTATTTTGTGGTTTCATGTTGTTCGGTTATAGTTTCTTGAATAGGAATGATTGGAAATATCCTGGCCAAAATGGTTATGATTAGCATGGCCCCCGCTAATGAACCCAGGGTTATGGCCCATTCTTCCCAGCTCGGGAAATAATGACGATAGCTTTCGGGTACATCATGCATCGGCAGGAAGGGGTGAAGCAAAGTTGGGGTTACTATTAAATAACGTTTAAACCACGCTCCCACAACAACCATTATCCCGGCTATAAATACCGGCAATGGTTTTCTGCCTTTTTTGAATAGCAGAATTAGCGTGGGTACTATCATGCCGATTAAAATGGCGAACCAAAATAATGGCGCAAAATTTCCCGAAAAAAGACCATTGAGGTACTCCGCTTCTGATTCCTTCATTTTAAAAAATGGGGTCAGAAACTCGTTCATATTAAAATACAGATAGAGCAATGCCAGCAGCACCAACACCCGGCCCATCTTTTCAAAATGATCTTCTGTAATATATTTTTCCAAATGTTGGGCTTTTCTGAAAATATACATGGCAACTACCACTGCGCCTGCACCTACTAAAAAGGCTCCTGATATAAAGTATGCGCCAAAGTTGGTACTATCCCAGCCGGGGCGATAAGTTGTAGCAAATAACCAGGAAGTAACCGTGTGAATGGTAAATGCAACAGGAATAATGGTTATGCAAAGTATGTTAATGGCTTTTTCGCTCAATCTAAACTGTTCGGGGGTGCCTTTCCAGAATGAGCCGATAAAGCTATAAAACCGGTATAGCCGTTTCCCGGTGCTTTGTTTGAAACGAAGCAGTATCTGGATATCAGGCAATAGGGGGTAATATAAAAGCAGTATACTGATGAAAAAATAAGTGGTTATAACAATTACATCCCATATAATAGGCGATTGTATACGGCCATAAATAAATAAATAATAAAACCGTTCGGGGCTACCCATATCAACAATAATGATAAGGGAGGCAAAAATTATAGCGGCTACGGCAATGATCTCGGCAATGCGGGTAAGCGGCGATCCCCATTTTACACCGGCTAGCCTGAATACCGCGGTTATTAATGAACCCACAAGGCTTATGGCGACAAAAAATACAAAGTTTGATATATAAATACCCCACGAAACATAATCACGCATGGAGGTAACTATTAAACCGTATCGTAACTGGCGATAATAGGCATACAGGCCCACCAAACAAATGGCTGTTAAAACGCCCACCCATATTTTGCCGGCTTTGCCAAATTTTTGAGGCAGCAGATCGCTTATTATTTTCTCGTCTGCTATGGAAATTATTTTGTGGTTTGCTATAGAAACAGAATTTTTCGGTAGCTGGCCTTTTGTTATTTTCTCGTTTATTATTAGATTTTCCACCGTTAATTATTTAATGTTAACTATTTTGTGTCTTATCATTTTCAAGTCCTGATTCAAAAGGGAAGTTCCTGCTTACCGGCGGTAAATAGTAAACGCTTGGTTTTGTACCCAGGTCCTCCATCAACCTATAACCTGCTTTATCCCTTATCAGGTCACTAAACCTAAAGGTTTCGGTGCCATTGGTAACGGTATCCTCGTTCATATCCCCAAAAGCAAAAACACCGTTCGGGCAAGCCGATACGCAATGCGGCAACATACCCTCACGGGTCATATCAGCACAAAAATCACATTTACCAACTGTTCCCTTTTTTTGAGGGATACTAGTTTCGGCTGAATAAAGCTGATTGGCAACTTCAGCCAGTATATCCGGTTCGCCCCAGTTAAATACACGGGCAGAATATGGGCAGGCGGCCATGCAGAAACGGCAGCCGATACAACGATCGCTATCAATTAACACGATGCCATCTTCTCTTTTAAATGTCGCGTCAACCGGGCAAACCTTCACGCAGGGTGGTTCATCACAATGCATACAGGTGGTTGGCTCCCAATACGGGGCGGTATGATCTGCACTTTGCATCGGATCAACTTTTATCCAGTTCTCGCCCGGGTTTAAATCGTGTGCGTGGTTACAGGCTGATTGGCAGTGTTTTAAGTTTTTACACCGGGAAAGGTCAATAACCATTACAAATTTTTTCCCGGGGATACCAATGCGCGCTTCTGTATTAGAAACCGGTGGCAAATGCGGAACAGGTTTCAGAAAAGCTTCATCTACTTCAATTACCTCCCCGTCAACAGATAGCAATTTTATTTTTTTACCTGATGCCACTGCCCCATCTTCAGCACCCGCCTCAAAAGCATCTTTTTTTGAATTGCACCCAACTGCAAGTGTCGCGGCTGCTATTCCGGTTAAAAGGAAATCTCTTCTCGAATTATTTTCTTGATTCATCGCAATTATTTTTTATTAGATGCGTATTTATTTTTTGATCCAGTTTTGCAGCTCCCTGTTGGTCACTTTTTTCTTGCCGGTAGTTATTAATGATGCATTGATCTCTACAAGCCTGCCATCTTCGGTTAGCATTTTAACGGTCTTGTTTTTTGCTTTTTTCTTGCTGAAAAAAGGCAGTTTAAATGCTGCTGTGATAGCCGCAAATGCAGATAAAGTGCCAATTCCCCAAACAAATTTTCTTCGTGTTGGTGAATTAGTTTGAGTTATTTTTTCATGGATGTTCATAAACATTTAATATTTATATCGTGTGTAAAGCTATATCAGTAAGAGAAGTTAAACTATGATACGGAACAGAAAAATAAATGATTAAAGTCATAAACAATAAGGTATCGGGCTGTCCAAAAATAATCCATGAAATAAAAAAAGAGGCCTTGGATTTAATCCAAGGCCTCTTTTAATTGTTAGGGTATAACCTATTATTTTTTTAACGTACGCAAATAATTTACCACGCTCCAAAGATCTTCCGCATCAGGTATTTTCTTTTTAAAGCTTGGCATATCGTCGCGGCCTGCACTTATCTTATAAAAAAGAGAGCCGTCAGATTGTGATTGTAGTTTCGATTGGGACATATCCTCTGGCTGCGTTTTTAATTGGGCCGCTTTGCTGCCATCACCCAGCCCTTTTTTTCCATGACATGACGCGCAATGCTGGCCATACAAGGCTTTGCCTGCAGCTATTGATTCTCCGTTTGGTTTTACAGGATTTATTGCTTTTGCATCTTTATCCGGAACGGGCCAGGGTTTAGTTTGTTGTACAGAGGTAAATGCAAGGCCCATGCACCCTACAGCCATTACTGTAATAGTTAATATTAATTTTCGTTTCATGATTTTATGATTTAATTAAACATTTTTAGTTGCTGAAATTAATTCCATAATCTGGTTATATTAAAACCGATAAGAAATTTACCTCCTTTTACTTTCGTGCCATCTGCCTGTGTATAGTTAACAGGGCTATTTGTATTAAAGAGATTATTCTTTTGAGGATTTAAATAGGCATAATTGCCCATAAATAACTGGAATGTGTGGCCGCTTGTGCTAAACTCAAACCCAAACGATAGGTTGGGGCTGGGGTTATTAGTGGCATGTTTTGTAATGGGCTGATCATAATTTACCAATACAGCAGTCGCATCGCCCAATTTGTATCTTCCTGCAACAGAAACCGCAAAATGATCGTGCTTCATTTCTTCAAACAGTGTTTTGCCGGTGCTATCATTTTTTGTATAAAATCCATTAACAGAATTTTGATGCGAAACGCTCGGTGCTACCTGTAAAGACAACTTATCGTTTATTTTCCTTGCAAATATTAGTTGATTAAAAGACGATACACGGTCTGATTGATTTTTAAAAATACTATGATCACCATCGCTTCTTGTATCAGCAGCCATATTACCATAATAGGTAACGCTTAGCGGGAATTTACCCTTTGTTTGTTTAATGATGGCGTATTTGGCACTTACATCCCATAGTTTCTCATACTTATCAATACCCAGGCCCAGGTAAAGGTTATTGATGGGCGCATAACCAACTCCGATACGTATATTGGAGGAGGCAAATAAACCCCAAAAATCATCATACCCTTTATCAACTGTTCCAAACCTGTGCATAATATCCATTTCGAATGTGCCTTTTATTGGCACCATTACGCTTTGATTATCAATTATCCAAATACTTTGAAAAGTATTTTTGACTGGTTTTGTTCTGGCAGGGGTAATTACTTCTTTTGCTAAAGCCGTGCTATCCTGCGCGTATGCGGTTGTCTGAATTAAAAGCAGACAACAGGCCGTGCATGCAGTTACTGTAAGCACGGTGGCCAATAAATTTATTTTAAGTTTCACGTTGTTATTTTTTAAGTAGCTTAATTATTAAGAGCACCGGTTCTTATCCAGTCATAAACCTTCTTTCTGTCTACGGCACTTGGAATATGTTCCTGCATATTTCCATTTATCATAACATATAATATACTTTGATTAGGAACAAGGGTATTCACGTATCCGCCGTTAACAAGGCTTATGTAGGATACAGCTGCACGCAGATCTGGTTTTTGCGCGCCTGCAACATGACAGCCTGATAAAGCACAATTGGTGTTTAAAATAGGCGCAACATCGTTTTTAAAACTCAGTTGTTGCGGTGGTCCATTCGGATCGGCTGCTGCTATTGGCAAATTGACGTCTTTGTAACATCCGGTTACAGTGGCCGCAATTATTAAACAGAAGCTAAAAAATAGGATTGGTCGTTTCATGACAATTGGTTTTGTAATTATTGGTTGTTGAAGTTTGTATTAACCTGAATGGTAATTACATCTGCCACATTGGTACTTGTAATGCCATAATCTCTGCAATTGATCTGGAAGGCTAAACTCAAGCCAAATTCGCGGTGTGTACCGGCAACTGCGGCCGGTATATAGGTTAACTTACCTACGATAGATTTTGTGATTGGTGCACCAAGGGTACCTTTCCAGGTAAAGTTAAATGTTACCAGATAATTATTGCTAAGCGGATCAAACTCTACTTTGGTGGTTTTTATTTGAGCAATATTTGTCACCAAAAGATTTTGTGTGCCAGCCACAATAGCAGTAGTGCCCAAGGTAGCTATAAGGCAACCTGCATCACGGCCCGGTTCGCCGGTATTAACCTGGTTAACCTGTACATACCCGTTAAAATGTGTTTTGGCCGGATCGTTTTCATTAAATGCCCAGGAAGTATCTGGTAAGGGTTGGGCAGTTGTAACATAATTCAGCATATTAGCAGCAGTTACATCGGCTATGCCAAACTGGTTAAATTTTCCGGTAAGGGTAGCGCCCACTCCCATAAAAGGAGTCGACCAATTTACTGAACTGTGAGCTTTGTCAAATTTCCATTTGCTTGTATCGCCAACTGCACCAGGAAGGTGAATATGACCGCCATGATTAATTATTATCCCTGTGGAAACAGCGGCTGGTATTGGATCATTGGTATGAGTACAGCTGGCAATTAGTCCATAGCCGCTGATTGCTACCAAAAGGAGCGCCAACATTTTGTTATTAAATCGTTTCATAATGTGTTTGTTTTAGTTGCATGTTTTATAAGGCCAAAAGTATCGGTCTAAACCTGACACTTTCATGACCATAGTCAACCAATACAGTGACACTTATCACATATTAGGATTTCGGCCATGCAAAATCAACTAACTGTATACTAATAATTTAACTAAAGGAGGTGGTATTACAAAAGCAACTTTTTATGCTTTTTATAATAGGTGAAAAGAAATGATAGTAATACTACTATAATAAGTGTACTCATATTTAAAAGAAGGCTGCTTACGTATACCTTCATATCATTTACTATAATATTATTGTTTGCTGATGACTGGAATAATTGCAGGTATAGATCGCTTATCAAAAAGTAAAAAAACGCAAAGCTGTGAATTAAACTTAAAACAGGCTTTTTATTAAAAAAAGGAATAAAAAAGAGGGTGGCAAAAAGCCCCCATAGTACTAAGTAAGGTTGTTGAATAGTGAGCGTAATGTTTTCAATAAAATAATCAGGAAATAACTTTTTTAATTGGTAGCCCACGAATAAAACACCCGTTAGAGCATAGGCTAATGGTAAAAGGGATGCTATGCTGTTACCCAATTTTTCTTTTAAGTTTCCTGAAAAAGAACGGGCAACCGCATAAACTAATGGGTAACCCGAAAAAAAAGCCATTAATTCTAATTTTGATAAGGACACCAAAAAACTATTATCCATAATTAATTTTAAGTAATATGCAAAAGCATAATGTACATTTTTAGTCGTTTACCTGTTTTTTTTATATTACAAACTTTCGCATTTAATCTTAATATATAAATGACAGCCATCAAACTAAAAACTGATAAATATCAGCTTTTGCAACACCTTATTGATGATTTTAAAGACGAGGGGTTAATTGATAAAAGGAATACTATTACCATATTAGATTTAACACGCCTGTCTAAAATGTAAAACTGACGCAGGTCATTTTTCTTACTGACACTGCTCATTCTGCGCCCCGCATTTTAAAGATAATTTTATATTTTAAAATGCATGCGGATGAAAGCGGTAGCCTACAGTATTAAACCTTTTGAGAAAGAGTTTTTGGCGAAAGCCAATCAAAAAAAACACGATATAACACTTATATCAAATTCATTAAGCCTTGATACAGTTGTGTTTTCGGAAGGTAAAAAGGCAGTTATTGTTCTTACTACTGATGATGTATCCGCACCCGTAATAGAAAAATTGGCGAAGCTGGGTATAAAATTTATCATTGCAGGCTCTGTTGGCACTGATCATATTGATAAAGAAGCGGCAGCTTCCTATAATATTAAAATCGCTAATGTTCCCTCTTATTCATGCCAGCCTGATTTAACGAATGCCGACTTGCAAGAGACAGCCAACCAAACCATTAAAAGTCTTGACCTATGGCAACAGAATAGGTGTTTAGGCGATGCTTGTATTTGTGCCAGAAATTGCGATCTCTATAATAATGATTAGGCTCAAAAAAACATAAACACAGGCCACGTATACACACAGGCAACGGATACTGCACAGGCAACGTATAGCTAAATAGGCAACGTATAATAAAACTTTGGAAAGCGCTACAATCAAATCAGTATCATGTAAGTGATATGGCGAAGCAATAGATAGCACTAATAATATACTGATGTTTATGCCTTAAAGTCTGATTCTTTATTTAAAATATAAGTTATGCTTAAATTATTAACCATCGACGATAAAACGGAGTGGAATTTTTATGTTACAAAATCTGCTGAATATGATTTTTACCATACCTGGCATTACCATTCGCTGGATACATCAGGCAGCCCAATTTTGGTAGTATATATTGAGAATGAAAATCACATAGCTTTTCCGCTTATTAAACGGCAGATACCGGGAACGGTATATTGTGACCTGACTTGTGTATATGGCTATACCGGACCGATCTCAAATAAAAGAATGGAGCAGCTGGAAGATTCATTAATGGAAAATTTTAAAGTTGCATTTCTTGCTTGTCTTAAAGCTGAAAACTGCGTGTCGGTATTTTCGAGGCTGCATCTTTTTTTTAAACAGCCCTTGCTGCTTGAAAGGTTTGGTGGGATATATGATAATGGTCTCAGTGTTGTATTAGATCTGTCTGTAAGTATAGAAGCTCAGCGAAAAAAGTACCGGCGATCAACCAATGATTCCATAAAGCGTTCCTGGAAAAAGGGGTTTCGGCTTATTGAGGAAAGTGGTGACGATGCAATTGCTCTTTTTTTTGATGTCTATAAAGAGAATATGGAGAGGATTGGTGCTTCAGACTATTATTTATTTAATGAAGAATATTTCAAAAAAATCACCAACACCGATGAATATGATGCCAGGGTATTTATAGTTTATGATGGCGATAAAGTAATGGCAAGCACTATTGTTATGCTAACTAACGGCATTATCGAGGCTCATTTATTGGGGACACGTACGGAATACATCCACCTTAGTCCTTTTAAGTTTCTGGTTGATGAAATAACAGTGATAGGCAGATCGCTTGGAATGCGTTATTATAACCTGGGTGGCGGCCTAGGTTATAAACAAGACACTCTTTTTTTTGGAAAATTAGGGCTTTCTGATTTAACCATGGATTATAAAAGCTGGCGATTTATAGTTAACCCTGATATCTATCAGCAGTTACTTGACGATAGAGGTATTGATAAGAATTTAGATGTGGATTTTTTCCCTTTATACAAGTATAACCAGAGGGTAACCGTTTCATCAGCAGGAAAAGAAAATTAAGGAGATCTGATTTCCAACAGCTAATTTTAATTTAAAAAAAAGAGGCCGTCTCATAAGTAATTATGAGGCGGTTTTTTTATTGGTTACGTTTTCGAATTAACGTATTAGAGATTAAAGACATAACTAGCAGCGGACATTCAACAGCCTTGCAGCAAACACCTATACGGTTACGGTGAGCGATGCCCAATGCAAATACTTCCACCGTAAGCGTAATCATCACCCAGCCGTCATTAGTACTTGCGGTAACGATCAGCACGCAAACGAACAATACCATTTTCGGCGCATCAACCGGCGCGGTAACGGTAGCAGGCTCAGGCGGCACCGGTCCGTATCAATATAAAATAAGAACAGGAACTCTGCAAAGCAGCGGAACATTCAGCGGCCTTGCAGCAGGTGCTTATACAGTAGCGGTACAGGACGCTAATTCGGTAACTTCAACAGTTAGTATATTGATCGGACAGCCATCATCCCCTCTTGCAGTAACTGTAAGTTCACAAACTAATGGGGCTCCTAACGGCGGATCACTGGGGTCGGTAACTGTATTGGCCACAGGCGGCACCGGGCCATACCAGTATAAAATAGGCACGGGCAGTTCACAAAGTAGCCCTACATTTACAGGCTTTGCGGTAGGTACTTATACTATTACAGTAACAGATGCTAATGGAATAGTCTCAACCGTAACAGTTACAGTGGCGCAGGTTAGCCAAACAATAACCGTTGTGCAATTGCCATCAAAAACATACGGGGATGTTGACTTTGCTCCAGGCGCCAACAGCAATAACATCATTTTACCAATAGTTTACAGCAGCGATAAAAAGGGAAAAGTTCAATTTTTTGAACCTTTCCCTCTGATAGACCGTAGGGGAATATTTTATCCTATCAATAGACTTATAGTCAGTATCTTACACAGGCCAACTCTGCGTTTGCAGTGAGTATATCAGCGCCGAGCAGATCCAGGATAAGATCGCTACCAGGTAAAACCTGACCACGTGTTCCTACCCGGTTGTCAGCTTTGGCTATTGTTCCGCGCTCGCTACGATCATTTGGACTTGAAACACCAGGTTGGTTGCTGTTCTGTCCACTTCGCTGAGATATATCAGTTAATACATTATTAATCTATCTCCAGTCGGCCCAATTACTTTGTGCCGCCCAATTGCTACTGCCCAATGCACCGCGGTAACTGACCTTGCTAAAAAACGAATTTGTAAAATCAGGCCCTGTAAAATCAACTCCCGATAAAGCCGGCGATCCGAAGGCAGGGGTAAGGTCGGGTGCGCCATTGCCATACATCCTTGTTAGCTTAAAATCAGTTGCTAATGTTAGAATGGTGTTATTATTGACCGAATTAGTCTCAAAGA
>NZ_JAQBOW010000107.1 GCF_028287845.1 Mucilaginibacter sp. | reverse complement strand
TGTCAAATAAAGATAGCCCTTTACGTTTTACATTTATAGATCCATCCTGGTTTATTAGGCGCTGGCTTTTGGTAACGGCCTGGGTGCCAAATCCAAGATCATCTTCCGGATTGAATTTTCGTTTATGGATAGCCATGTTTGGTTGAGTGGTTGGATTAAAGTTGATTGGGTTAAATAAGTTTTTTTTGACCGATAATTAACAACTCAATTAACCAACACAATCAACCAAATAAACTTAACACCGTAAATTTATTCATTCTGCTTGCTTTTAGAAAAAACTATTTCCATATTTGCCATATAATGATAATTAAAAGTTTAAATAATAATTGGTGGTGGCTTAACGATTGATCGTAAGGCAAACTCTTGTTATTGTAAATTATATTTAAAGGGTTGCCGTAAGGTAACCCTTTTTTGTTAAAACGTTTGATGGTCTTTAACTAAAATTTCCCTTTAAGGGATAATATATGAAACAAATTTTAAATCACCTTTTCGAGAATAAAACACTTACCAGAGGACAGGCAAAGAGCATTTTAACCCTGGTATCGCAGGGCATGTATAATAATTCGCAGATGGCCGCTTTTATGACCGCCTATTGTATGCGATCCATAACTGTTACCGAGCTGGAAGGTTTTAGGGACGCCATGCTGGAGCTATGTTTACCAGTTAATTTGGGAACAGATGATTTAATTGACTTATGCGGCACTGGTGGCGATGGTAAAGACACTTTTAATATTTCAACCCTGGCATCGTTTGTAGTAGCGGGTGCGGGCTATAAAGTTGCAAAGCATGGCAATTATGGTGTTTCATCCGGTTGTGGCTCATCCAATGTGATGGAGTATTTAGGTTATAAATTCACTAATAATATTGACGATCTTAAGTATAGTATAGATAGGGCCAACATTTGTTTTTTACATGCACCTTTATTCCACCCTGCAATGAAAACGGTGGCGCCAATACGCAGGGAGCTTGGTGTTAAAACATTTTTTAATATGCTGGGCCCAATGGTTAATCCTGCTAAGCCTAAAAATCAGTTGGTTGGCGTTTATAATTTAGAGCTTGCGCGCATGTATGCCTATCTTTATCAACGATCTGACAAAAAATATACTATTTTAAATGCATTAGAGGGTTATGATGAGATTTCGCTTACGTGCGATTTTAAAACATTTACCCCTGAAGGTGAAAAAATAAACACATTAAAAAGTGTTGGCTTCGATAGGATAGATGCATCAGCAATAGTTGGAGGAAGCACGGTTAATGAATCGGCAGCTATATTTATGCAGGTGTTAAACGGCAATAGTACTACAGCGCAAAGTAATGTGGTTTTAGCAAATGCGGCATTGGCCATTAAAACAATAAATCCTCAAAATAGCTTTGCGGATTGTTTTTATGAAGCAGAAGAAGCATTAGTTAGTAAGAGAGCATTAACAAGTTTTAAAACCCTTGTCTAAAACTAAAATGAAAATAAAGGTTTGCGGGTTAAAATATCCGGACAATATTAAGGCAGTTGCTGATTTAGATCCTGATTATATAGGCTTTATCTGTTATGACCGCTCGCCAAGATTTGTTAGTGAAGTGCCTGCTGATGCTTTGAACGGTCTGGCTGCATCAATTTTAAAAACTGCTGTTTTTGTGGATGAAAATGAGCAAGAAATTAACCGGCTTATTGAAGAATTTGGATTTGATGCTATACAGTTACATGGACAAGAAACTCCCGAATTTGCCAACTCATTTAGAAACAAGGTGACAGTTATTAAGGCCTTTGGTTTAAATGAAGATTTTGATTTTAACCAACTAAATGATTATATCGGCAAAATTGATTATTTTTTGTTCGATACCAAGACAGATATGTACGGCGGCTCGGGCAAAACCTTTAACTGGAAAGTATTAGATAAATATAAATTGAACATGCCGTTTTTTTTAAGCGGAGGTTTAAATTTGGATAATTTGGAGCAGGTTACAAAAATTGTACACCCCCAATTTTATGGGGTAGATTTGAACAGTAAGTTTGAAACAGCACCCGGAATGAAAGATATAAAAAAATTAAAACAGGCGTTTAACCTGTTAAAGCAATCTACTACGCATGAAATACGGAGTTAACGAACACGGTTATTATGGCGATTTTGGCGGTGCTTACGTGCCCGAAATGCTGTACCCTAATATTGAAGAATTAAGGCAGCAATATTTAAAGATAATAAATGAGCCCGATTTTAAGGCTGAGTTCGATCTGCTTTTAAAAGATTATGTAGGCAGGCCGTCTCCATTATATTTTGCCAAAAGATATTCTGAAAAATATGGTGCCAATATATTTTTAAAGCGAGAGGACCTGAACCACACGGGTTCGCATAAAATTAATAATGCAATCGGCCAGATATTGCTCGCACAACGCCTGGGCAAAAAGCGCATAATCGCCGAAACAGGTGCGGGCCAGCATGGCGTAGCAACCGCAACGGTTTGTGCACTCAAAGGTATTGAATGCGTAGTTTATATGGGCGAAGTTGACATGGAACGCCAGGCCCCAAATGTGTCGCGTATGAAGATGTTAGGCGCGAAGGTGGTTCCGGCCCGCTCCGGTAGTAAAACACTTAAAGATGCCACCAATGAGGCCCTGCGCGACTGGATAGCCAACCCCGTTGATACACATTATATTATCGGGTCGGTTGTTGGTCCATATCCTTATCCGGATATGGTAGCGCGTTTTCAATCTATCATATCATTTGAAGCTAAAAAACAATTATTTGAGCATACCGGTAAAGAGTTACCAGAATATGTAATGGCCTGTGTAGGCGGTGGCAGCAATGCCATGGGTATGTTTTATCATTTTTTAGATGATGAAAGTGTTAAGCTTATTGCTGTTGAAGCAGCAGGAAAAGGCGTGAATAGCGGCCACTCTGCAGCTACAACTATTTTGGGCAGGGAGGGTGTTTTGCATGGAAGCCGTACCATTTTAATGCAAACAGACGATGGGCAGGTGGTTGAGCCTTATTCTATATCTGCCGGATTAGATTACCCGGGTATAGGTCCGCAGCATGCGCATTTGTATAAAATAAACCGTGCGCAATATACAAGCGTAACAGACGATGAAGCGTTACAAGCGGGTCTGTTATGCTGCCAATTAGAAGGTATTATACCGGCAATAGAATCGGCACACGCATTGGCACAATTAGAGAAAATGAACTTTAAGAAAGATGATAACGTGATCATCTGCTTATCGGGCCGTGGGGATAAGGATTTAGACACGTATATAAAATATTTTAACTACTAACTAATAATAATGAACCGTCTAAACCATCTTTTTGCTGCCAGAAAAGGTAATTTGTTATCCATCTATTATACAGCAGGTTATCCCGAACTGAATACTACCCTTGATATCGCCGAAGCATTAGAAAAAGCCGGAGCTGATTTCCTGGAAATAGGCTTTCCCTATTCAGATCCTGTGGCAGATGGGCCAACCATTCAGCATAGCTCACAACAAGCGCTGGATAATGGCATGACGCTTAATTTATTATTCGAGCAATTAAAAAATCTGCGTAAACGGGTAACCATACCGGTGCTTTTAATGGGGTATTTTAATCCGATAGTTCAATATGGTGTAGAACAGTTTTGCAAAAAAGCTGCCGAGGCAGGTGTAGACGGTGTTATTGTACCGGATTTGCCAATATATGAGTATGAAACCATGTATGCCGGTTTTTTTAAGAGTAATAACCTGAGCAATATATTCTTAGTTACACCGCAAACCTCTGCAGACCGTATCCGTAAAATTGATGAGTTGAGTAATAGCTTTATTTATCTGCTTTCATCATCATCAATAACTGGCGGCAGCTTAGATGTATCTGATAGTATTGAAAATTATTATAAACGTATTAAAGCCATGCAATTGAAAAACCCGGCGATCATCGGTTTTGGTATAGGCGACAATGCTACATTTAAAAAAGCCTGCGAATACGCCGACGGTGCAATAGTTGGAAGTAAATTTGTAAAGCTTTTGGAATCTGAAAATTACCTCGAAAAAATTAATGGATTTATACATTCCATACGGACATCCTTGTAGGGCCGGGCTGTAGCTTCAAAAAGCACTTTCTGATTTTGATATTACTCGGCAAGGGTTTATAGAGTGGCGTAACCATGCGCATAATGACCCAAGCTTATGAAATGGTTCTACTCAACTGTTATAAATATAACTCTAACTCACCCTTGCCTTCACGTATTACCTCAAAGTCGCCGGATGTGCAATCAACAACGGTTGATGCAATATTATCGCCATAGCCTCCGTCAATCACCAGGTCAACCAGGTCTTCATATTTTTCGTTGATCAATTCGGGGTCGGTAGAGTATTCAATGATCTCGTCATCATCCTTAATAGAGGTAGAGAGGATAGGGTTACCTAATACCTTTACAATTTCGCGCGCTATATTGTTATCCGGCACACGTATACCAACTGTTTTTTTGTTAGAGCTTAACAGTTTGGGTACGTTATGACTGGCATTAAATATAAAAGTAAAGGGCCCCGGCAGCGCTTTTTTTAATAAGCGGAAAGTGGTATTATCAATTGGTTTTATATAGTCTGATATATGGCTTAAATCATAACATATAAAAGAGAAATTAGCCTTTTCGGGCTTTATGTTTCTTATTTTGCAAATAGCCTCAATAGCTTTATGATTGGTAATATCGCAGCCCAAACCATAAACCGTATCAGTAGGGTAGATAATTAATCCTCCCTTACGTAATACATCGGCCACCTGTTCAATAGCTTTTGGATTAGGGTTTTCAGGATATATTTTAATAAGCATTGTTTATTTCGATTTCGATTTTTTTTGCAATATACGTCAAATGCAATCTCGCATTGAGATTGCATTTAAGTTTATAGCATTTAATATGCCAAATAAGTATCTATAATTCCGAGATCGAAAATCTCCGACCATGTATTAATTACGCTTGTTTAACAAATTGGGCGTTAATGCTGATCTTAATATCTTCACCTGCTACAATTGCACCCGCTTCGGTTACACCATTCCAGGTTAAGCCAAACTCTTTACGGTTAATTTTACCAATAACTTCAAAGCCAGCTTTAGTATTTCCGTAAGAATCATTTGCAGATCCCCCGTATTCAACATCAAGTGTAATTGGTTTGGTTACATCTTTAACAGTTAAATCGCCGGTTAATTTATATTCGTCATCACCGGTTTTTGTAAATGAAGTTGATTTGAATTTAAGATTGGGATATTTTTCCGAGTCGAAAAAATCAGCAGATTTTAAGTGCCCATCACGTTGGGTTTGGTTGGTATCAATGCTATTGATATCTATAGTGAATTCTACCGAAGCGCCTTCAAAGTCATCATTTTCAGTCGTTAATGAACCTTCAAAACTTCTGAAAAAACCACTTACGGTTGATATAACCAGGTGTTTTACTTTAAATTGTACTTCTGAGTGCGTAGGGTCTATAACCCATTTTGTTGCTGTTGCCATGATTAATTGATTGTTTTATTTTAGTGATACAAATATAAATAAATAGATGTTTAAACATATAATTTAATTATTAAATTTACACTTTGTCGACATTGTAGAACAATTTTCCCTGTTAACTACAATTTTCTGTAATACAATGTTTTAGATTTACGGTATAACATCTTTCTTGTCTCGAAATACGTTATCCAATGTTTTTATCTGTTTTACTTAATTGATCCCCATTTAGTAGCCACAAAAAAAGGGGCCGGGGCCCCTTTAACATGCTGTTTGATTAGAAATTTCTATGCCAATACTTGCTTAACTATTTCAGCAGCTTCTTTTAATAGAATAGCCGAGTAAACCTTTAAGCCAGAATTATCTATTAGTTCTTTGGCTTCTTTTGCATTGGTGCCTTGTAAACGAACAATGATAGGAACAGGGATATTGCCTATTTCTTTATAAGCATCAATAACACCTTGCGCAACACGGTCGCAACGCACAATACCACCAAAAATATTGATCAAAATCGCTTTAACATTCGGGTCGCTTAGTATGATATTGAAACCGGCTTTAACCGTTTGCGCATTAGCGGTACCCCCAACATCCAGAAAGTTAGCAGGTTCGCCACCTGCCAATTTTATAATATCCATCGTGGCCATAGCTAAGCCGGCGCCATTAACCATACAGCCTACGTTACCGTCAAGCTTCACATAGTTAAGGTTTGATTTACCTGCTTCAACTTCAGTAGGATCTTCTTCGTGGGTATCGCGCATTGCTGCATAATCCGGGTGACGGTATAGGGCGTTATCATCTAAATTCACTTTAGCGTCAACAGCTAATATTTTATTATCAGATGTTTTTAATACCGGGTTGATCTCGAACATTGAAGAATCGGTAGCATCATATGCTTTATATAACGAAGCGATAAACTTGGTCATATCCTTAAACGCATCACCCGATAAACCTAAATTGAAAGCGATTTTACGGGTTTGAAATCCCTGCAAACCAACTTTAGGATCAATTTCTTCTTTAAATATTAAATGCGGGGTATGCTCGGCAACTTCCTCTATGTCCATACCACCCTCGGTAGAATACATGATAATATTACGGCCCTTACCACGATCTAACAAAACACTTATATAAAACTCTTTAGTTTCGCTTTCGCCCGGGTAATAAACATCCTGGGCAACTAATACCTTACGTACTAATTTACCTTCAGTTCCGGTTTGTGGTGTAACTAATTGCATTCCTAAAATATCGGTAGCTCTTTGTTTAACTTCGTCTAAATTCTTAGCCAATTTTACACCACCACCTTTACCACGACCACCGGCATGGATCTGTGCTTTAATAACAACCCAGCTTGAGTCGTAGTCTTCCTTTAATTTCTTAGCAGCTTCAACAGCTTGTTCAACCGTATTTGCAACTATGCCTTCTTGTACTCTTACGCCAAAACTTTTTAATATGGCTTTACCCTGGTATTCGTGAATATTCATATTTTTTCGAAGTATTTGCGGTAAATCTAATGATTTTGTTTCGAAATCAGAGATTAGAGACTAGAGATTAAAGATTAGTTTTACTTTGATATGATTGCGCTAGTAAGAATAGGTTAAAACCAATAAAAATGTTACAAACCGACACTTCCGCTTTATAAAATTAACAACTTATCATCAATCTCTAATCTCTAATCGCTATTTTTGGGCATGCTTAAAGCAACAGCCATTCATAAATCATACGCGCAACTTCAAATATTAAAGGGTGTTGATTTTGAAGTAGAAAAAGGTGAGATTGTAACTATAGTTGGCGCATCAGGCGCGGGGAAAAGTACCCTGCTTAATATTTTAGGTACGCTGGATAAGTCCGATTCCGGTCAGCTATTCATTAATAACGTTGAGCTAAATAAACTGAACAACAAAAATTTAAGCAACTTTCGTAATCGTGAAATTGGTTTCATATTTCAATTTCACCACTTATTGGCCGAATTTGACGCGCTGGAGAATGTTTGTATTCCGGCTTTTATAGCCGGAGTTTCAAAAGCAGAAGCTGAAAAGAGAGCTACTGAACTATTAGATTTACTTGGATTAGGCAATCGGCTTCACCACAAACCCAATGCCCTTTCTGGCGGTGAACAACAAAGAGTAGCCGTAGCACGTGCTTTAATTAATAAACCTGCACTAATATTTGCCGACGAACCATCGGGTAACCTTGATTCGGCCAATGCGCGCGAGCTGCATGAGCTTTTTGTAAAGCTGCGTAATGAGTTTAACCAAACTTTTGTAATTGTTACCCATAACGAAGAACTGGCAAATATATCAGACCGTAAGGTTTTAATGGTTGATGGTTTAATTGTTCAATAATAGTGAGCATTCTTATAACGGCAGCCAATTCGGCACAGGCGCATCGCCTTAAAAAACAACTAAACAGGGATGATGTTATTTTAGGTGATTACCATACATTACCTGCATTTATGCTTATGCAAGGTAAAATGGTACAATTGCCCAATCCGCAATCCATATCCTATACGCATGAAATGTTGGCCCTGTGTTTGGATAATTCAGTTGATCTAATCTATGTACTGGATACTGCAGAAACGGGCCTTTTATTAGAATCTCAGCAACTATTTAAAGAATACAATATTGATATACAGGTAACAAAGTAATGAAATATAGCGATATAGATCCGCGTAAAAAGGCTTTTGTGTTTGAATTGGATAATGTTATTTATCCTGAAAAAGATTATTTATTCCAGGTTTATTATTTGTTTGCCGGTTTGATAGAATATACAGAGCTATCAGACGCAAAAACAATAACCGATTTAATGGTGGCAACCTATACGGCAGAGGGTAGGGATGTAGTATTTGACAGGGTAAAAGAAGAATTAGGAATAGACGAGAAATACCGGATCAGTTTTCAGCATTTATTACTTACTGCTAAACTTCCGTTAAAATTATTAGTTTATCAAGCCGTGCTTGATTTGATGCAGGAAGTTGTAATTGACCGTAAAAAACTATACCTTGTAACTAATGGTAATCCGGCTCAGCAATTAAATAAAATTAAACAAACAGAGTGGCACGGGCTGGAGCCTTATTTAACCTGTTATTTTGCCGAAGAAACATTACCTAAACCTGAACCTGATGTGCTGCATTTATTAATGAAAGAGCAAGGTTTAACCAGGAAGGATATACTAATGATAGGAAACTCTGCTGATGACGTGCTTTGTGCAGAAGCAACAGGGGTTGACTATATTAATGTTAAAGAGTTTTTATAGTATTGAATATAACACAGTTAAGCTTATTATCGTTATAATATTACCTTAATATAAACATGAAAAAAGCATTTTATTTAATTATTATAATTGTTACCTGCCTGGCGACTTCTTGTAAAAAGGGTACACAAAACAATAATGAAATTGCTCCGTCAAAAAATGGTTCAACGCTTGACCTGGTGAGAGACTCTGTATTTTTATATGCCAAAGAAGCATATTATTGGTACGATGGTTTGCCAAGCTATGCCGCCTTTAATCCGCGGGCAATTTCCGGGTCAGACGATCTAAGCGCGTTAACAAAGGAAGTTGATGCTATCTCTCAATATAAAATAAATCCATCAACAGGAAAACCTTATGAGTATTATTCGCCGGCACCCGGAGAAGCCAAATACTCATTTATTGATCAGGGGCAGGTGTCGACTGAATTAGGCGGAACAAATGCCGACTTTGGTTTCGCACCATTATTTAATGATGTTAATGATCTGCGTATAAAATATGTTTACCCCGGTTCGCCTGCTGATCTGGGAGGGGTGAAGAGAGGCTATAAGATCATTTCAATTAATGGTAATAGTAATTTGAGTTATGATGGATCTTCGGGAACGCATACCCAGTTTGTTATTAATGCCTATGCATACAGCACCACAATAACAATGATTTTGCAAAAGGCAGACCTATCTACATTTAGCGTTACGCTTAATGCAGCAAATTATACCATCAATCCGGTTTTAACTTATAAAACTTTTAATGTGGCTACAGGTAAAACGGTTGGCTATATAGTGTTTAACAGCTTTACTTCTGGTGATAATGCTGATGCTAAATTGGATGCAGCTTTTAATTATTTTGCAATGCAGGGTATTACAGATCTGGTTGTTGATCTGCGCTATAACGGCGGTGGTCTTGTCTCAACTGCCGAGTATTTAGACAACTTAATTGTTCCGGCTGCAAAAAGCGGAACGATAATGTACAGCTCTTATTTTAACGATATACTAAGTAGCGGAAAAGCAAGCCTGCTTAAGAACCAGGTGCGCAGAGATCCAACTATTAATCAGCTCTATAATTATGGTCAATTTGATTATACCGTTGCCGGTAATGCCATAAATTTCGCAAAAAAGGGAATGCTAAACATTAGCCGTGTGTTTTTTATTGTAACAGGGGCAACAGCATCTGCAAGCGAACTAACCATTAATAATTTGCGCCCGCATTTAAATGTGCAGTTAATTGGTACAACTACTTACGGTAAACCTGTTGCTTTTTTTGATATAGACATTAATAAATATCAACTATACATCCCGGAATTAGAAACTAAAAACTCATTAGCTCAGGGAGGGTATTATTCAGGTATGACACCGGGCTCAACTACCTATCCGGGTGTAAATGATTATGATGATGTTACCAAGGATTTTGGCGATCCTGCAGAGGGTTTGCTGGCTCATGCCTTAAACTATGTTAAAACAGGTGTTTATAGTATAACAGGGCCGCAAATACAGGGTTTATCTGCTAAATTAAAAACATTTTCTATCGAAGAATCAAATGCGGCCGCTATAAAGCTGGTTGAACATAAATTCAATGGGATGGTGTTTGATAAAAAATTAAAACTGAAAAAATAACGTGCAGTATGCGGATGTGCACACATTTGCACGCACATCCATCAGTCTGCCAATTCTCTAATATCCACCGGGACAACGCGTGATATTCCCTGCTCAACCATTGTTACACCATAAATTACATCGGTGCTGGCAATGGTTCTTTTATTGTGGGATACAATGATGAACTGTGATTCTGTAGAGAACTTACGAATGATGTTATTGAACTTATCAATATTAGTATCATCAAGAGGGGCATCAACTTCATCAAAAATACAGAATGGTGCCGGCTTTAATAAATAAAGCGAAAATAGAATAGCAGTTGCCGTCAATGTTTTTTCGCCACCCGAAAGTTGGTTGATTGATAGCGGACGCTTGCCCTTTGGTTTGGCAATAATATCAATATCAGATTCGAGAGGATGCTGCGGATCGGTAAGAATCAAATCGCAGGAATCCTCTTCATTAAACAATGAACGGAAAACATTGATGAAGTTTTCGCGCACCATGGTAAAAGCATACATGAATTTTTCTTTAGCGGTATCGTCAATTTCCTGTATGGTTGCCAGTAATGATGCCTTTGCTTCGCCCAGATCCTTTTTTTGATTTTGGATAAACTCATAGCGCTCATTCATTTCGGCATAAGCTTCAACAGCCATTGGGTTTATGGCGCCAAAATCATCCAGTTGATTTTTTAATTTATCTGTTCTGTCACGCAGTTCCTGCTCATTTTCATTTGTAGCTGTTTCGCTTTCGGGCAGGTCATTAATGTCAACATTAAACTCAACAGACAGGCGTTCTTTTAAAGCATTGAGTTCTATGCGCAGGTTGTTGCGTTCGTCTTTTAGCTCATTTTCAATTACTTCTGCCTGGTCTTTTTTACGGCGTAAGGTGGTTATAGCATCTTCTGATTCTGAAATTGCTCCCCGTAAAGAATAATGTTCCTGCTCGGCTTCGTGGGTTGCTTTTTCCAGTTCTTCCTTTTGGCTATACATTTCCAACAAACTATCATCTGATGAGTCCGACTGTTGTAAATTTTCCTGTATAGCTATTTTTACCTTATCAAGCTCCGCGTTGTTTTGTTTGATGCGGCTTTCCAGATTTTCCTGTTGGGTAAACCGGTAATCAAGGTCCTTAGTTAATCCCGATACTTTATTTTGCTGCTGATGAAACCGGATGTTTTCCTGGTTATAGGTATTTGATTGAACCGATACCATTTCATTCAACTCATTAAACGCGCCTTGCCTATCAACAAGCAGATCGTTTTGAATTTGTTTATTAGTTTTTAGTTCAACCAATAATGGCTGTAGCATAGCCATTTCATCCTTTATTCCGCTTATTTTTTTGGCGATATCGTCCTTGCGGTTAAGACTGTTCTCAATAAATGTTTCATATTGCTCTCGCCGAGTTTTAACCGTTATCAGCTCGGTATTTAAGCGATTAAGTTCTGCCTGCTTTTGGCTTAATTCGGCAGATTTACCAGCCGCTTTTAATGCTACAGATTTTGCCTGTAACTCGTTCGATCGGGTTTTGAGTTCAAACAGATCTACATCAAGCGTTTTGATTTCTTTGGCCAAATTCTCCAGGTTCTTTGCACGGCCAATTCTTTTACCCTCAAATAAACCAACAGAGCCACCGGCCATGGTGTATTTGGATTTATTGAACTTGCCGCTTTGGGCTATTAGAACCAACCCATCTGTCAGGTTCGAGTTATTCAACTCAGACTCATCATTAACCAGGTAAACATTTTTGAGTAAGTGGTTAACCAATGGCTGATATTTTTTTTCTACCTCAATCACATTTAAAGCGGGGATGCGTGAGCCTCCCGCATCATCCTTGAACGGTATAGAACTGTCCGTATCTGCATAACTGTTTAGTATAAAAAACTGTGCCCTGCCGCGTGCCGAGTTGCTTAGCAGGTTAATAGCTTTTACCGCGTCATCATAGCTTTCAACCACATAATGATTCATTAGGGGTTCTAAATAGTTTTCAATTGCAACACGGTATTGTTCGCGGCAAAATAGTACATCACTAAACAGCGGAACGTTCTTGGCCCACTCACTGTTGTTTTTCAAGAACCGGATAGACTCGGGGAAACCTTCCAAATTATCAACCAAACTTTTTGTTAGGTTATATTCGTTTTGTTTGGCGTCAAGCTTGCGGCTTTCTGTAATGATGGTTTCTTTTATGTTATTTGTTTCGCTCTCAATGGCCGTTATTTGTTCCTGAAGTTCAGTTTCCAGGTTAAGCTCAAACTGGTATTCTTTTTCTAAGTTTTCTGTACGATATTGTAATTCGGCAACAACCTGATTAAAGTGGGAGAGTTCTACCTTTTTATTAGTAGCATCTTCCATATTGCGTTGGCTTTCCTGCTCCAGTGCCTGTTCCTGTATTTGCAGGATGTCTATATCCTTTTCGGCTTTATAAGCTTGGTTTTGTAAGTTATTATTAGCGGTAGTAAGTTCGTTTAACTCATTCCGCGCGCTTGATTGTTGTAAACGTAACTCATCAACTGCCAGTTTCAAGTCGGCAACCTTTTCTGTTATGGTTTGCAGGTTTTCATCTTCCTGTGCTTTTTCTTCAGATAACCGCTTAATATTATAAAGCACATGGTTAAGCTGATTTCGGTCTCGTTCCAGTTCTTCGCTTAGTCTTGTTTCTTTATCCTGTTGGAACTTAAGCTGTTCGTTTTTTATCTTTTTTTCGCTTTCGTAAGCACGTATCTTACCTACAAAATCATTGGTTGCCTTTTGCTGGATGGATAGATTCTTTTCCTTCGTCAGGCTATCCAGCTTTTGCTGCTGTAAAGCGGCTTCAAGAGTATCCAACTGGGTAACAATGCCTGATTTTTCTTCGCGATGTTTAAGGTCCTGTTGTTCTATTCTGTTAAGAGAATTTCCAAAAGCCGCGATTTTGAACGAAGCAAGCTTAACGCTAAGCAATTTATATTCTTCTTTAATGCGATAGTAACGCTCGGTTTTTTTTGCCTGGTTCTCCAGCATTTTGAGGTTTTTCTGTATCTCGAATAACAGGTCCTCAACACGTTCCAGGTCAGCCTCGGTATCTTTTAGCTTATTAAATGTTTGTTTTTTGCGCAGCTTATATTTTGATATGCCCGATGCTTCTTCAAATAAATTACGGCGTGATCCTTCTTTGTTCGATATGATCTCTTCGATCATTCTTAACTCAATAATAGCATACGAATCTGAACCAATACCCGTATCCAAAAAAAGATCAGTAATATCCTTTAACCGGCATTGTACATCATTTAATCGATACTCGCTATCGCCGCTGCGATATAGCTTGCGGGTTAAGGTAACCTGCGAATAATCTGTAGGGAGAATGTTTTTAGTATTGTCAAATGTTAGTGATACCTCGGCCAGGTTAGCGGCTTTACGGGTTTTTGTGCCGTTGAATATTACGTTATCCATCTTCTCTGACCGAAGCATGCGTGTGCTTTGCTCGCCCAGTACCCAGCGTATGGCATCTACCACATTTGATTTTCCGCAGCCATTAGGACCCACAATAGCGGTAACACCCTCATTAAAATTAATGGTGATCTTATCGCCAAAGCTTTTAAACCCTTTGATTTCTAACTGTGTAAGCTGCATTTAATCTTTATCTTCTATTAAAATTCAGGTTTTCAAATTAATCATAAAAAAATGATTTTACCATAAAAATTAACTTTTAAGGTGAAGGGTAAAAGGCGAAAGGTAAAAGGAGCTTATTTTCCAAAAAGATATAATAAAATCAAACAAAATATAACCTTTCACCTTTACCTATTATGAAGATCGCAATATTTGGAGCAGGTGGCCGCATTGGCAGCAGGATAGTAACAGAAGCATTAAACCGCGGGCATAATGTTACAGCAGTTGTACGTCATCCCGAAACCTACACTGTTATACATGAACATTTAAAAGTAGCTAAAGGCGATCTGTTTAAGGCACAGGATGTTGAAACAGGCGCTTTTGATCAGGACGCTGTTGTCTGCGCTTACGGCAATACCCATGGCGCGCCGGAATCAACCGTAGCTGAGTTGGCAATACCGCTTATGATGGGCTTAAAACAGGCTCATACCAAGAGATTATTAATATTAGGCGGGGCGGGCAGTTTAGAAGTTGCACCTGGTATGCAATTAGTAGATACACCAAATTTTCCTCTTGAATATGAACCTATTTCATTAGCGCACCGAGATGCTTTGAAACTTTACCAAAACGAAAAGGAACTGGAATGGACCTATGTTAGTCCCGCTGCTGAAATTGAACCCGGTGAACGTACAGGAAAGTTTAGGATAGGTGGTAACCAGCTGTTAACCGATGAGCAGGGCAGAAGCTTTATATCTATGGAGGATTTTGCGATTGCTGTTTTAGATGAAATTGAAAACCCAATGCATATAAGGCAACAAATGACTGTGGCGTATTAGTCCCGGCCCCCCTAAAGGGAAGTTTTTAAAAGTATTTAATTTAAGGTTGTAGTGTTTCACAAAATAATGAAACACATGAAACACTATTTTAGCTTAACATTCTGATATGTAGCGTTTTGTAAAAACGAGTGAAACACTTTGAAACAGTACAAAAACTTTAGGTGATCTAAGATAAATATCTTACAATAAGCAATTTATGATATTTTATTCTTTACTTTTGTTCATGGGTTACACTAATAACTAAACCTATTTTGGGACAAGTCACAAAAAATTAGCTGACTCGCCGACACGCTAAATGATTTACATGATGTCTTTTATAGGGCCGGGAGGTAAATTTCTCCCTTTAAATAAGTAACCGCTTTACCACTCATTAAAACGCGGTCCTCTTTAAACTCACACCATAATTCACCTTTTCGGGCGGATATCTGGTAGGCATGCAGCTTATTCTTGCCTAATCGTTTTGCCCAATAAGGTATTAAATTGCAATGGGCTGAGCCCGTTACCGGATCTTCAGGAATGCCTGCACCGGGTGCAAAAAACCTGGATACAAAATCAACATCTCTGCCGGGCGCGGTAACAATTACACCTACTGTGTCCATTTTTGACAGGGCAAAGAAATCAGGCGTTATATCGCTAATTTCAATTTCTGAATCATAAACAACAAAAAAATCTCTCGACCTTAAAATAGCAGCCGGTTGTACCCCGCCCAATGCCTCAATTAAGCCATTTGGTTTTTCAATAGGTATTGGCGGTCTTGACGGGAAATCCATAATATATTTATCACCGTCTCTTTTTACAGTTAATGCGCCTGCTTTTATGGTTTCAAAGTGAATAGTGTCGCCTGCATATCCCAGTTCTGTAAATAAAATATGTGCCGATGCCAGTGTAGCATGCCCGCAAAGATCTATCTCATATTCGGGTGTAAACCAGCGTAGTAAATAACCATTGCCGGTCTTTACAAAAAAAGCGGTTTCGGCCAGATTGTTTTCAACTGCTATTTTTTGCATTACTTTGTCTGGCAACCACTTGGTTAACGGACAAATCGCGGCCGGGTTACCGCCAAAAAGCTGGTCGGTAAACGCGTCTGCCTGATAAATAGGAATAGTCATATCGTATTTATTTTATACCACTAAGATAATGGTAAGTAACTAATTCATCAACGTGATTTATGTGTTTTGTGCATCCTTCATTCAAAAGTACAATCTTGTCGCTTATATCTAATACATTGTAATACTGATGATCGGTAACAATTATTCCTTTTGTTTTTGAAACGATTTTTATAATTTCTTTAAAATAGTCTGCTTGTATAGGTGTCACGTGTGTAAATGGTTCATCCAATAAAATAAAATCTGCTTTGCTGTATAATATCATTAACATTTCAAGCTGTCTTAGCTCCCCGCCTGATAACTGTTCTGGTTTTTTATGTTGGTGATTTTTATATATAGGTAAATCTGAAAATTCGTTAAAGCATTGATGATCTATCAGCATTGGTGCTAATTTGTTTATTCTTATGCCTCTGGGCAGGTAATTATGTTGCGGTAAATAAGCAATCCTGTTTTTATAATATCCCTTATGAATAAATTCATCATTGATACTTACATATTTATAAGATGGTTTTAGCGTACCAAAAATAATTTTCAGTAACGATGATTTGCCGCTACCGTTACGGCCAAGCAAGCCAATTACTTCGCCCTGGGTGCAATGAAGGGATACGTCTTGCAATATCTCCCGGTTATCAAAAGCCAGTTGCACACTATCGATCTTTAATGTAAGCATGTACGCACAATAAATGATAATGATATTAACAGTAGATATACCAAAACGTCAACTACAAAAGCGCTAATAATTATTCGCCATATACTATAACCGGCATTGCGAAAATAAAAGTAACTATCTTCATACGAGTAATAATGCAGGGCCACTGCCGACAGATAACCTATTGATTTAGGAACAAAGAAGCTTACGGCATTTACAGGGATTGAATCGAAAATGAAAATGGCGGTCCAAAGTATAGTAGCTGCTATATTAAAAAGCAACAGCAATTGATAATACTGTAGTGTTAAGTTACTTAAGCGTTTCAAAGTAATAGTAATTGTAACAATTAATCAAACAGATAAAACCAGGGATTATTGTCGATTGCGTTTAAAAGGCTTATTATTGTTACTAAAGAATGTCAAGAGAGGGACGTATATAACAAAAAAGCCTCCCGGTTATCGGAAGGCTTTAATCTTTAAGATTTGTCAAATCTATTCAGGCAATTTAACCTAAATACGATTTTAAAATTTTACTTCTTGAAGTATGACGCAGCCTTTGTAAAGCTTTATCTTTTATTTGCCTTACACGTTCACGTGTTAGGTTGAATTTTTCGCCAATTTCCTCTAACGATAGGGGATGATTAGTGCCTAAACCAAAGAATAATACAATGATTTCGCGCTCGCGCTCGGTTAATGTTGACAGTGAACGTTTGATCTCTTCTGATAAAGATTCATTAATTAATATTGAATCTGTATTTGGCTCAGAGTTTTCCAATACATCTAATAATGTATTTTCTTCACCTTGTACAAACGGCGCATCCATAGATACATGGCGGCCCGAGTTACTTAATGTGTCAGATATCTTGTCAACTGTAGTTTCCAACATGTCAGCCAGCTCTTCGGGTGAAGGCTCACGCTCATATTCCTGTTCCAGCTTAGAAAATGCCTTACTTATTTTACTTAATGAACCTACCTGATTTAAAGGTAAACGTACTATACGAGATTGTTCTGCAATAGCTTGTAATATAGATTGGCGTATCCACCATACAGCGTATGATATGAACTTAAATCCTTTAGTTTCGTCAAAACGTTTGGCGGCTTTTATTAAGCCTAAATTACCTTCGTTAATAAGGTCACCAAGTGTTAAACCTTGATTTTGGTATTGTTTAGCCACCGACACAACAAAGCGAAGGTTAGTTTTAGTTAAACGCTCTAAAGCTGCCTGGTCGCCTTCTCTAATCTTTTGTGCTAATATTACTTCTTCTTCGGCTGTTATTAGGTCTACTTTACCAATTTCGTGAAGATATTTATCAAGTGACTGCGACTCACGGTTGGTAATTGATTGGGTTATTTTGAGTTGTCTCATTTATTTATAAACCTCGATTCTTGTTTTTTTAGAAATTTAACGTGCAAATTTAAGAAAAGTTTTACCTATATTTTACGATTAAAAAAAGATTATAAATTATTCAAAATCATAATAGTTGCATGGTTTTTGTGGTGTATTACTATAACTCATTGAGTTTAAATGTTTCTTTTAAACGGATGCCTTTTTCCGTTTGTTGTAAGGTACAGCATTCGTTAATTGGGTCATGTTCTAAAAACAAAATATAGTCTTTATCCAACGCCTCGGTCAAAAACACCTTCTTCTCAGTTAAAGTTTGTAATGGAAACATATCATAAGCCATAACGTAGGGTAGGGGTAAATGTCCTACAGACGGTAACAGATCAGCCATGTACAATATTTGCTTATTCTTATAATTTATTAACGGAAGCATCATTGATTCCGTATGTCCGTATACCAAGCGAATGCTTATTTCACCTGTAAATTTTACATTGTCGTGAGCATCGATAAATTTTAACTGCCCGCTTTCTTGTATAGGTAATATATTTTCTTTTAAAAACGAGGCCTTCTCTCTTTCATTTGGATTTACTGCCCAGTCCCAGTGTTTATTATTACTCCAGTAAGTTGCGTTTTTAAACGCCGGTATCAATTTTTCACCATCGCGAATAATAGCACCGCCTACGTGGTCAAAATGCAGGTGTGTTAAAAATACATCAGTAATATCATCTCTATGAAAGCCAAGCCCGGCTAACGAACTATCGATAGTAGCATTGCCGTGTAAATAGTAGTGATTAAAGAATTTTTCGTCCTGCTTATTACCTATGCCTGTATCAATCAATATTAATCTGTCTCCATCCTCTACCAATAAACACCGCATGGCCCAGGTGCACAAGTTGTTATCATCAGCCGGGTTGCTTTTGTTCCAGATGGTTTTTGGAACCACGCCAAACATCGCGCCGCCATCAAGCTTGAAAAATCCGGTGTCTATTGTGTGAAGGTTCATGGTTGATGGTTCATAGTTGATAGTTAGTCAAGAGAGTTGCGAAGAGTTGTGATCATTTTAACTAAAACCTCATGTTCATCATATAGAGGCTTAAAGACTATTTCAGAAATATAATCTCTTCTTCTTGCAATTATTAGACAATTAACCACTTCTATAGCAGAACGAAGAGAATAACCTAAAAAAGTTTTAAATACAGGTTTAGTTTGACCTGTCGAACCTTCGGCAATGTTTAATACAACAGAATCGGATGCTCTTTTGATTTGGGATGTCAAAATATATAATTCATCCTTTGGGAAGGTCTTCACCAAACCATTTATCTTATCATTAAGCTCCATCCCCCTCTGCCAAACTAATAAATCTTCAAACCTAAAAGCCATACAAACTATGAGCTATGAACCATTAACCATCAACTATAAGTGTATACACTCTCCATACGCATCAGCGGCAGCTTCCATTAAAGCTTCGCTCATGGTAGGGTGAGGATGTACAGATTTAATAATCTCATGCCCGGTAGCCTCCAGTTTACGCGCAGTAACAACTTCGGCAATCATTTCTGTAACGTTATGGCCAAGCATGTGTGCTCCTAAAAACTCGCCGTATTTGGCATCAAATATTACTTTCACAAAGCCATCCTTAGCGCCGGCAGCGCTTGCTTTGCCCGATGCAGAGAATGGAAATTTACCCACCTTAATTTCGTAACCGGCTTCTTTAGCTGCTTTTTCTGTATAACCAACAGAAGCAATCTCAGGCATACAATAAGTACATCCCGGGATGTTGTTATAATCTAAAGGTTCTGGTTTTAAACCTGCAATTTTTTCAACGCATATAATGCCTTCGGCAGACGCAACGTGCGCCAATGCCTGGCCTTTAACAATATCGCCAATAGCATAAACACCTTCTATATTGGTGCGATAAAAATCATCAACCAATACTTTGCCTTTATCAGTTTTAACACCGTTTTCTTCCAGGCCAATTCCTTCAATATTGGTAGATATACCAACAGCTGATAATACAATTTCGGCTTCCAGTATTTCTGTTCCTGCCGCGGTTTTTACGGTTACTTTACAATTTTCGCCAGTGGTATCAACCGCTTCGACATTTGAGCCGGTCATGATATCTATACCCTGTTTTTTTAGTATGCGCGCCAGTTGTTTTGAAATTTCTTCATCCTCCAACGGAACGATGTTATCCAGGTACTCAACAACGGTTACTTTGGTGCCAATTGAATTATAGAAATAAGCAAACTCAATACCTATAGCGCCTGATCCAACAACTATCATTGTTGCCGGTTTTTTAGGTAATACCATTGCCTGGCGATAGCCAATTACTTTTTTATAATCCTGTTTAAGGTTAGGCAACTCGCGCGAGCGGCCGCCTGTGGCTAAAATAATATGTTTTGCAGTAATTTCTTTAGCACCATCATTGTTTTTAACTTCAACAACACCTTTGCTTTTTAATTTACCTGTACCCATTAGTACATCAATTTTGTTCTTCTTCATTAAAAACTGAACGCCTTTGCTCATGCCATCAGCAACACCACGGCTTCTTTTTATCACGCTTTCAAAATCAACTTCGCCCTCTCCGTTCACCTTTATGCCATACTCGGCAGCATGATTAATATATTCGAATACCTGGGCGCTTTTTAATAATGCTTTTGTTGGGATACAGCCCCAGTTAAGACAAATACCACCTAATGATTCTTTTTCGACTATTGCAGTTTTTAAACCTAACTGGGAGGCACGTATTGCAGCTACATAACCACCCGGACCTGACCCTATAACAATTACATCGTAGTTCATATATAATTTAAAATATGTTTTTAATAATTTTTAAAAGCCAAAGCTAAGTAAAAGGCTCGAAACTCGAAAGTCACATTTATAATATAGCATCATATTAGTTTACAAATGTCTGCTAAATTATCGGGTTAATTACAAGTTAAAAAATATAATTAATTGTGAATTTTACAACTATTGGCCCTTATTTTTTGTAGTTTATATTATTGTATGACAATATGTTGATAAAAATATAATAATTATTATAATATGTTAATACTATATTAACAATAGTTAGGGTGTTAACAAATATATTTGTTGCAATTAACTGATTCGTTATTCATCCTTAAAAAAACACTTATGAGGAAGTATTTACTCTTATTATTTTTTTCATTGTTAACCACGTGTATCGCTTTTGCACAAGTAACTACAAGTAGTTTTTCTGGTATTATAAAGGACTCCAAGGGAGGAACTTTACCAGGCGCTACCGTTAAAGCAACACATTTGCCCAGCGGCTCTGTTTACAGCATAGCCGCTAACGTTGATGGAAGGTTTACATTATCTGCCGTTCGTATCGGCGGCCCTTACACCGTTGTTGTATCTTATATCGGTTTTGAAACTCAAACCTTTACAGATATCAACCTTAGATTAGGTGAGCCTTTTATCTTAAATGCTACCTTATCTGAAACCGGAACTGCTTTAAAGGAAATTGTAGTAACAGGTAAAAAACAAATTAATGTTGCCAGGGCTGGTGCAAGTACCAACGTTAACAGCAGAATGTTAACTACCCTGCCTACAATTACCCGTAGTATTACCGACTTTACTCGTTTAAGCCCATTGGCTAATGGTAACAGCTTCGCCGGTCGTGATAGCAGACTTAACAACACTCAAATTGATGGTGCCAGCCTCAATAACAGCTTTGGTTTATCAACTGACCCGCTTCCGGGTGGTGGTGGTATAGCACAGCCAATCTCAATTGAGGCTTTCGACCAGATATCAATTAACGCTGCCCCGGTTGATGTTAGACAATCTGGCTTTACCGGCGCGGGTATTTATGCTGTAACAAAAAGCGGTACCAATACTTTTAGCGGCTCTGCTTATGAATATTATAAAAACCAATTGTACAATGGTGTGCATATTGGCGACAATGACATATCAAGCAGCTTAGCTAAATCTTCAACAAAAACTTATGGTTTCACTTTAGGCGGACCGATCATCAAGAATAAATTATTCTTCTTTGCTAACTACGAAAACACTAAAAGTACTTCTCCTGGTATTCCATTCTCTCCAAAAGGCGGATCAGGAACCGGTGGTATAGCTATAACTCCTGTTGCCGATCTAAAAGCAGTGTCTGATTATTTAGCTTCTACCTACAATTATCAAACTGGCGGTTATGACAATTTCCCGGCATTTGCACCAACCAGTAAAAACTTTTTAGCAAAAATTGATTGGAATATTAACGACAAAAATAAATTGACGTTAAAATATAGCAACTTAACTGCAACATCTGATAACCAGTTGAATGCTAGTTCAATACCAAACAGTGCAAGTTTTTCAGTAACTGGCCGTGCCGGTACTATCAGTTCTTTGCCAAATAATCGTTATAGCTTAAACTCAATTGCTTTCCAAAACTCTAACTACGGTTTCAAAAACATAGTTACAACATACACCGCAGAGTTAAATAGCTCTATCACCAGCAAGATGTCTAACCAGATATTATTTGCTATTACTAAAACAGACGCTAAACGTACATTGCCTGGTGGCGACAGCTTCCCAACTATCGATATCTTCAATGGTTCGGGCGGTAACTATATTAGTGCAGGTAATGACCCTTATACGTTAAATAACGATGTTATCAACAACACAACAAGCATTACTGATAACTTTACTTATTATGCAGGTAAACACACTATTACCGCTGGGGGTAACTATGAGTATCAATATGTTGGTAACCAGTTTATGCAAGGCGCCGCAGGTTATTATGCTTATAACAGCTTAACTGATTTCTTAAGTAATGCAGCACCTGCTTATTTTGCATATACTTACTCATTAACTCCGGGTGTAGCAGCACCTTACTCAGCATCATTAAAAATAGGTACCGTTAGTGCTTATATACAAGATGAAGTGAGTGTTACCGATAACTTCAAATTAACTTACGGTATCCGTGCTGATAAGCCAATTTATTTGGAAGATCCTGAGGAAAACCCCCAGGTTGCAGCACTACAATTACCAGATAAAAATGGTAATACTACCAGCTACAGCACAGGTAGATTCCCTAAAAGCACCATTCTTTTATCGCCACGTGCGGGTTTCAGGTGGAATGCTCAACAAGACGGATCATTAATAGTACGTGGTGGCGCGGGCTTATTTACAGGCCGTGTACCTTATGTATACTTAACCAATATGCCTACTAATAGCGGTATGTACCAGTTTAGCGGTAATATTACCAACCCTGCACAATTGGCTACCGTTAAATTAGTTCGTGACCCTTCTACTATTGCTGCACAGTTTCCAGCTAACTTCTCAAATACTGCTGGTACGGGCGTTTCTTCAGGGACGGTTGTTGTTGATCCTAATTATAAATTCCCTCAAATATTCAGAGCTAACTTAGCTGTTGAGAAGTCTTTTGGCGATGGTTATAACTTGACTTTAGAGGCATTAATGACCAAAGATATTAACGCAACCCGTTATACTAATGTTAACTTAAGATCTACAACAGGTTTAACTTTAGAGGGTGATCTTTCGAGAGAGCGCTTTTTAGGCGTTGGCGTTGCTGCACCTGCCGCTACAGACAGGTTGATCTATCCGAGTTTAGGTAACATCTATTTGTTAACTAATACAAGCCAGGGTTACTCTGCTGCATATACAGCACAAATCAGCAAAAGTTATTCAAATGGCTTCTACGGTTCATTAGCTTATACTTATACTATAGCTAAAGACGTAAACGCTAATTTAGGTTCAACGGCTGCTTCAACTTATTCTGGTAACCCAAATGTTGGTACTTCAAATGAAGTTGAATTGGGTAACTCAAGCTTCTTCACTCCACACAGGATTGTTGCAAATGCAGCTTATACCATCAACTATCTTGACCATGGTGCTACTACTTTTGGTTTATTCTATCAGGGTTCATTTGGTAGCCCTATCAGCTACACAGTTAATGGTGACTTAAATGGTGACAGTAATAACAATACCGACCTGATGTATATCCCTAAAAATGTTAACGACATGTCGTTCCAACAGTATACAACAGCCGTTAATGGTGTTACTTATACTTATACAGCGGCACAACAAGCAGCTGCGTTTGACCAATTTATCAACAACAATCCTTACCTTAAAAAACATAGAGGTGAGTTTGCCGCAAGAAACGCCGCTTTCTTACCATGGTATAACAGGGTTGATGCAAACTTCTTGCAAGATTTTTACATTATGCAGGGCAAAACCAAGCATACACTTCAGTTTAGTGCAACCCTACAAAATTTCTTGAACTTGCTTGATAGATATTGGGGTGTTCAACAACAAGTTACCTATTCAAGCCCTGTTACCTGGGTTGGTTATAATCTTGCAAATACACCGGCTACAGCAAACGTTCCGTATTACAACATGAGGCAATTGAATGGTAAATTGGTAACCTCACCATTTATGGATGCTACAAGCAACACTACCTGGAGCTTATTAATTGGGTTGAAATATAAATTTTAATTAATTGATAGAATAAATTAATCGAAAATTTTAAAATGATGAAAATGAAAAAATATATAAGTGCTTGTATAATAGCACTAACGACAATAACCATGGTATCATCTTGTAAAAAGGCGGTTGATGTTGTGGCAGTAGGAGCCTTGTTACCCGGATTGCAATTATCAAGTGTAGGTATGCAAACATCAGGCCCATACGTGATACCTACCGGTACAACTGTTAACACTATACAGGTATTATTTGGTGCAACTACAACAGGCAAAAATCCTGGCGCGTTTGATGTTACAATTACTGACGCGACAACCAACGCCGTAGTGGAAACTTTACACTTTGCATCATGGACCAGTAATGATTCGTTCGGCGCTACTTCAATGGGTTCAATTAGCTATACAACTGTGCCTTCAAGTTACCCTAATACAACTATTTATCAGGGTTCAATTATCTTGAAGTATACAGCTACTACACCTTTTGTAACAGGTAAAACATACACTGTTAAAGCAGTTGCAAGTTCATCGGGTAGTCCGGCTGTGACATCTACAATTACTGTAGCCAAGCTTATTTCAATACAATAATAAGTCAGCACACCAATAAAAAGGCCGCCTCGGAAAATTCGAAGCGGCCTTTTTTTGTATTGGGTGGTTAATTATAAACAAACTCCCCAAATTCTGATTTTACAGTTACCTGTTTTTGTTCGGCAGCTTCAACACGACCAATAATTTGTGCTTCAACGCCAAAACTTTGAGATATACTTATTAGCTCTGCAGCTATTTCTTTTGGTACATATAGCTCCATGCGGTGCCCCATATTAAAAACTTTGTACATTTCCTGCCAGCTGGTTTTTGATTCTTCCTGTATCAGCTTAAATAAAGGCGGGATAGGGAAGAGGTTATCTTTTATTATATGCAAATCCTCAATAAAATGAAGCACCTTGGTTTGCGCTCCTCCGCTGCAATGTACCATACCATGTATCTGGCTTCTGTGGTTATCTAATATTTGTTTAATAATTGGCGCATAGGTGCGGGTGGCAGATAATACCAGCTTGCCTGCTGTAACAGATTGGTTATTACCAATACTAATTAAATCAGTAAGGCTTTTACTGCCCGAAAATATAAGCTCATAGGGTATTGCTGCATCATAGCTTTCCGGATATTTATCAGCAATGGTTTTATTAAATACATCATGCCTGGCTGATGTTAAGCCGTTAGATCCCATTCCGCCGTTATACTCCTTTTCGTAATTAGCCTGTCCATATGATGCCAGTCCTACAATAACATCACCTGGTTTTATGCGGTCGTTTGATATAACATCGGTGCGTTTCATCCTGCAGGTTACGGTCGAGTCAACAATTATGGTACGTACCAGATCGCCCACATCGGCGGTTTCACCGCCGGTTGAATAGATGCCAATACCAGCATCTCTAAGCCCGGCTAATATTTCTTCTGTGCCATTTATTATAGCAGCTATTACTTCGCCCGGTATCAGGTTTTTATTTCTGCCGATGGTAGATGATAAAAGAATATTATCTGTAGCCCCTATGCAGAGCAGATCGTCAAGGTTCATAATTATAGCATCCTGGGCAATGCCGCGCCATACAGAGATATCGCTGGTTTCTTTCCAGTAAGTGTAAGCTAATGATGATTTTGTGCCGGCCCCGTCTGCGTGCATAATATTGCAGTATAGCGGATCGTTGGTTAATATATCAGGCACAATTTTGCAAAATGCCTTCGGGAAAATACCCTTATCAATATTTTTTATTGCATTGTGCACATCATCTTTCGAGGCCGATACCCCTCTTTTATCATATCTTTGCGAAGAAATCATGGCCAAATATACTGCTTAATAGTTTTTTTTAATCAGTAAAATCATTACTGTGGTTTATTTTACGGCAATCTATGTTAAAATCCATCTCTTATAAAATAGCCCACTGGCGCATGCGGCAAAATAGCCAGCGAAACTTTTTAATTTATTGCAGCGTTTTTGTTGGTTTTTTTGCCGGCCTGGCAGCCATAGCGCTTAAGTTTTTGGTTAGCGTGATGGAGGATATAAGCAGAAACATATCGTCGCATTTGCCCTATCATATCATCTATGTTTTTTTACCGGCGTTAGGTATTTTCCTTACCGTAGCTTATCAGCATTTAATAAACCGCGACAGGATACAAAAAGGGATAGGAAATATTTTGATCAACATTAAAAAGAACCGGTCGAACATAAAATATAACAATATATATTCGCAACTTATCACCAGCTCATTAACGGTAGGCTTTGGCGGTTCATCTGGTCTTGAGGCGCCAATTGTTAGTACAGGGGCGGCAATTGGCTCTAATACCGGCAAGTTTTTCAATTTGAGTTCGTACGAGAAAACCGTTTTGATAGCAGCAGGAGCTTCTGCTGGTATTGCAGCGGTATTTAACAGCCCTATTGCAGGAGTTCTTTTTTCTCTTGAGATTTTAATTGGTGAAATAACCATACCAACTTTAATACCATTATTAATAGCATCGGCTACCGGTGTGGTAGTTTCTAAGTTATTATACTCAGGTCAGTTGTTTCATTTAGCAACAGATGGTTGGGTAATGGCCGCGCTTCCGTTCTATATTTTATTGGGACTGTTTAGCGGGTGGATATCGGTTTATATATCCAAAGTAGCTGTTAAGCTTGAAAAAGGCATACTGAAAAAACAAAATCGCTATGTGCGTGCATTGGCAGGTGGGTTATTACTGGGTTTGATGATCATCTTGTTTCCACCGTTATTTGGCGAGGGCTATCATTATTTACAAGCTGTTTTAAACGGCAATATTGACGCTTTAAAAGAAGAAACATTTTTTAGTTCATGGCTATCAAATCCGTTGGTAATGATAGTGTTTATTGCAGCCCTTGTTTTTACAAAAATTATAGCTGCGGGTATTACCATAGGCGCAGGCGGTAATGGCGGCACATTTGCACCAACCATGTTTACCGGGGCGTTTTTAGGCTTGTTTGTTGCATTTACGGTAAATCAGTTAGGCTGGGTGCATTTAAACACCAGTAATTTTATAGCGGTAGGTATGGCTGGTGCATTAAGCGGCGTTTTGCATGCGCCGTTAACGGCTATATTTTTAATAGCAGAGATTACGGGCGGTTATGTATTGTTTATTCCGTTGATGATCGTATCGTCTATATCATATATTATATCACGCTTATCAAGCTCACATAATATATACTGGCATGAGTTAGTACACGAAAAAAACATTCATCCCGGACGGGATTATGATATGCTTAATGCGATTACACTGGATAGTATTATTACCAAAGACTACGTCGCAGTAAAAAAAGAAATGCTATTAACTGATTTTTATAAGTTACTGTCAACAAGTAATGCTAACCGGTTTGCTGTGCTCGGCAATGATGATGCTTTAGAAGGAATAGTATGGGTAGACCTGGTTCGCCAGCAATTATTTGATCATATTATAGATAATGCTATTGTAGCGGATATAATGGCGGTGCCACCGTCAATTATTGATTATGACCAATCTGTTAGCAGTGTGATGGAAATTTTTGACAGCGTTGATGTTTGGCACTTACCCGTTATTCAAAATGACCGGTTTGTTGGTTTTATTTCGAAATCAACCTTGCTTTCCAGGTATCGTGAGGTATTGATAAAGCAAAACCGCGAATCGGATCTGTTTGCACATTTATAAATAAAAAAGCCTCCGGGATTTTGGAGGCTTTCTTTTTTATTTGATAAATAGTAATTCTCTAAATTTAGGCAACGGCCATAAAGAATCATCAACCAATTGCTCAAGTTTATCAACATGATAACGTATGGGCTGAAAGAATGATTTCACTTTTTCATCATATACAATAGCTTTTTCGCGCAGGTCTTCAATGCCATTGGCTTGTTTGCGTTCGGCAACCATTTGGTCAACGTTTAATTTAATAAAATTAATGTGTTCGGCTATTTGATTAATAATAGCTAATTGAACTTTATAAGTAGATTCGTTTAAACCGAGATCTTTTAATCCTTTGGCGTTTTCAACCAATTTACTTTGATAATCAATTGCAGCCGGTATAATAACATTAGTTACTAACTCGCCTATTACGCGGGCCTCTATCTGTAATTTTTTGAAAAAACTTTCTAATAATATTTCATGGCGCGCATGTGCTTCGCGTTTGGTAAACACAGAAGTTTCTGCATATAAAATCTCGGATTTTTCTGATATAAATGCGTCAAGCGCTTTTGGTGTGGTTTTAAAATTGGATAAACCTCTTGCTTCTGCTTCTTTTTCCCACTCTTCGCTATATCCATTACCCTCAAAACGAATATTTTTCGACTCTTTAATATATTTCTTAATAACTATTAATAAAGCCACATCTTTCTTTTCGCCCTTTTTTAGTAGTTTATCAACATCGTATTTGAATTTTTTAAGTTGATCTGCCACTATTAGATTTAGGATCGTCATTGGGCTTGCAGAATTTGCCGATGACCCAACTGCCCGCAGCTCAAATTTATTACCGGTAAAGGCAAATGGCGAGGTGCGGTTACGATCTGTATTATCTTTTAGTATCTGCGGTATTTTAGGAATGCCCTGCCATAATAAAGCCTCATCTTTAATTTTCTTACTTATTCTTGAAGTTTCAATCTCATCCAGCAATTCACTTAACTGGCTTCCTAAAAATATAGATATTATTGCCGGCGGCGCTTCGTTTGCACCTAAGCGGTGATCATTGTTTACTGATGCGATAGACGCGCGTAACAAATCGGCATGTTCATAAACAGCTTTTATAGTATTTACAAAAAATGCCAAAAACATTAAATTATTCTTGGGCGTTTTACCGGGAGATAATAAATTTTTACCGGTATTTGTAATCATCGACCAATTATTGTGCTTACCAGAGCCATTAATACCTGCGTATGGTTTTTCGTGCAGCAATACTTTAAAGTTATGGCGTTTTGCTACCCTATCCATCAAATCCATTAATAGTTGGTTATGATCAATGGCCAGGTTTATTTCTTCATATATAGGTGCGCATTCAAATTGTGATGGCGCAACTTCATTATGGCGTGTTTTTAAAGGAATACCTAATAATAATGCTTCGGTTTCCATATCCTGCATAAAAGCGTATACTCTTTCGGGGATCGAACCAAAGTAATGATCTTCCAATTGCTGGTTTTTTGCAGACATGTGCCCAAAAAGGGTACGACCTGTTAAATACAAATCGGGCCGTGCATTAAATAATGCTATGTCAACCAAAAAATATTCCTGCTCTATACCTAATGATGCATTTACTTTCTCAATTCCTTTATCAAAATAATGGCAAACATCAACTGCTGCTTTATCTAAAGCGCTTACAGCTTTTAATAAAGGCACTTTGTAATCAAGTGCTTCGCCTGTATATGATACAAAAACAGTTGGTATACATAAGGTACGGCCCATTATAAAAGCAGGGGATGAAGGATCCCAGGCAGTATATCCACGGGCTTCAAATGTATTGCGTATGCCGCCACTAGGGAAACTGGAAGCATCAGGTTCCTGTTGTGCCAGGGCATCGCCAGAAAATACTTCTATAGCACCACCATCGGCCGTTGGCTCAAAAAACGCATCATGCTTTTCGGCTGTTGTGCCCGTAAGCGGCTGAAACCAGTGGGTATAATGTGTGGCTCCTTTACCTAAAGCCCATGATTTCATGGCGGTGGCTACTTGTTCGGCCATATCTCTTGGAATAGGCTCGCCTTTTTCTATAGAATTAACTATACTTTGATAAGCTTCTTTAGAGAGGTATTCCTTCATTTTCTTTATGTCGAAAACGTTGGCACCATAAAAATCAGAGATTTTTAAAAACGGTGATTTTACTTCAGGGATTGTTCTGGTTAGTACAGCCTGCAAGGCCTGAAAACGAATATTAGGCATGATTAATTTTTCTAATGGTTTAGCTCAAAAATAGAATTATACTTTAAAATAAAGTGTAAATTTTAAAATGAAATATAAAAGTTTAATAATTTTTGTGAATTATTAAATCTAAGCCCGATTATGGGATAATATTTATGCTTTTTAAATTTTTTCCTTAAAAAATCACCGTTGTTTTTAGTTTTTGTACTTTTTGTTGTAAAAAATTATCTCTAAATCATCTTTTTTGCAATAAAACTCAATAAATCGACTTTAAATAATTGTATAAATTATATTACTTACGGTTTTTAAATTAAAAATTATTCAAAAAACATATTAAATAATTGTTAAATTTTATATTTTTTGTAATAATTTACAATTTAATACATTTTTTTGAATCAAATGCTTGTTTTTAATAAAATTCATCCATATTTTTATGAAAGTATTAACAAACCGATATCCTAACCCATAACAATGCTAAAATATGAATGAAAATTTTACAAAAAATCTTATTTCCTAACTTTTTTCAAACAATCACATTTAACTAACTAATTAATCAACAAACAAATGAAAGTAAAACAACCAAAATTCAACCTGCTGGACGCGTTTCGCGGATTATCGCGGGAGAAATGGGCGCTGGGTGCAACCATTTTAACTGGAAAAATGATAGGCTTAGGCTTGGTAGTAGCAGCAATGTTCACTATTCCAGGATTATTGCCTTCTGCTGCTCATGCTGCGGCTGCTCCTGCAAAACCAACCGATCTGGAAACATCTATGATTAATTCTATTAATACAGTTTGGACATTGGTAGCAGCGTTTTTAGTATTTGGTATGCAGGCTGGTTTCGTAATGCTTGAAGCTGGGTTTGCTCGTAAAAGAGAAACTGTTAACGTATTAATGGAGTGTATTTATGATACTTGCCTTTGTGGTATCTTATTCTACGCCATTGGTTATGCATTTATGTTTGGACATGGTAACGGTTTTATAGGATGGGGTGGAGCTGATGGTAAAAATTGGTTCTTCTTACAAAATACTCCTGCAACTTATGAGGCATACGGAATTCCGATACTTGCACACTGGATATTCCAATATGCTTTTGCTGATACTTGCTCAACTATTGTATCCGGTGCAATGATCGGTCGTACAAGCTTCCGTGGTGATATTCTTTATAGTATAGGTATTACAGGTTTTATATACCCAATAATTGGTCACTGGGCCTGGGGACCTGACGGTTTCTTAGTAACAATGGGATCTGCAACCGGTATACTTACTTCATTAGGACAACCTTTCCGTGATTTTGCAGGCTCAACAGTAGTACATACTATTGGTGGTGTTGCCTCATTAGCCGGTGCTATTGTATTAGGCCCGCGTTTAGGTCGCATTTTTGCACGTGATGATAAAGAAAAAGGCGGAATGCCGCCGGGACACAATATGCCATTAGCAGCAGTTGGTACATTTATACTTTGGTTTGGCTGGTATGGCTTTAACCCTGGTAGCACACTTTCTGCAATGGATATGCAAGGTATTGGCCGTGTTGCAGCCAATACAACTCTTGCTGCCTGCGCTGGCGGTATGATGGCTATGTTAGCAGGTTTATGGTGGGGCCCAACAAAGGGTAAATTTGATTTAGGTTATACTTTAAACGGTTTATTAGGTGGTTTGGTAGCTATTACCTGCCCTTGTTACTGGGTTAGCCCGCTTGGTGCTATATTGCTTGGTGCTATTGCCGGTTTTGTAGTATATGCAGCTATGAACTTTATAGAGTGGTTACGTATTGACGATCCGGTTGGTGCAGTATCTGTACACGGTTTCTGCGGTATTTGGGGAACATTATCACTTGGATTATTCGCTTCAGGACAATATGGTGCAACCGGCCCTACCGGTGCTGATAATAGCGCACCTGTTACAGGTTTATTTTATGGCGGCGGTGCAAGCGTACTTGAGGCCCAGGCTATAGGTACATTCACTATTGCGATTGCAGTTTTTGTGGTAACTATCATAATGATGTATATCATTAATAAATTACCTAATCCTTGGAGATTACGTGTTGAAGAACATGGTGAATTAGGTGTAGGTGGCCTTGATTTATTTGATCACGGTATTGACGCTTACCCAATTCAAGATGAAGACATCAGCTTAAGCGGTCTGTTTGATAAAGGCGTAAAAGTTCCGGCTTAAGTTTATCTGATACTATTATCCCTTGTGCGGGGTGTAAATGCAAACCGCACAAGGGTTTTATAAATCAAAGTATTTTATTATTTATCACATAACCTATCAATTTGATAGGATACAGATTCTTTGTTTTAATGTATTTTGCTAATATTAAAATATAATTTTTTGAAAATCAGGCACTTAAAACGAATTTATTATTAATGGCTGCTACTTTGTTTAAGGTATCTCAAAACTTTAAAATAGGTACGTTTTAAAAACATCAATCAAATTAACAACAATTATCAATCCAACAATTATCAATCAAATCATGAAAAAACTATTACTTTTATTACTTACTGTATCAGCATTCAGTTTAACCACCAAAGCGCAGGATACAATTAAAACCACTGGCGATGCTCCCCTGGTTATCTCAGGTTCGGTAGATGCTTATTATAAGTATGACTTTTCAGGGCACAACAATATACCTACTTCTTTTGCAAGTGACCAGAACTCATTTTCTATAGGTATGTTTGACCTCGGCGTAAAGAAAAAGGTTGGTGCCGCATCTTTTGTTGGTGAAGTATCATTTGGCCCGCGTAGCGACCAATCTTTACCTGTCGCTACTAATCACATTCAAAACTTATATGTTTCGTATGATGTAACCAGTAGTTTTAACCTGACTATGGGTTATATGGCTACCTTTATTGGGTACGAAGTAATTTCCCCTGCCGGAAATTTTAACTATTCAACATCTTATTTATTCACCAACGGCCCATTCCAAAATGCAGGCGCTAAGGCTACTTTCACATTCTCGCCGGCAGCAAGCTTAATGGTTGGCGTTTTCAATGATCTGTGGAATGTTTATACATCAGCAGGCAGGATAAATACTTTAGGTGCGCAATTAATGTTAGTACCCGTAAAGAACTGGACAGCTTATCTTAACGTGGCCAGTGGCCCGGCTTCAGGTACTGTATTGGATCTGACCACAAACTACCAGATCACAAATGCTTTTAAATTAGGTTTAAACGGCGCTACCAAGTCTGGTAATGGATCAGCAAACTACGATGGTGTTGCATTATATCCGCAGCTAGCTGTTTCTAAAGTAGCTACTATTGGTTTACGTGGCGAGTATTTTAATTTCAAAGCTGTTGGAACTACTCCAAGCTCAAGTATAACCGCGCTTACTGTAACGGCTAATGTTAAATCAGGCCCTTTCACTTTTATACCTGAATTTAGGATTGATAACGGAAAAAATCAAATCTTTACTGATAAAAATGGTGTAGCTACAAAATCTGCTTCACAATTCCTTTTAGCAGCTGTTTACGCTTTCTAAACAAAAGTATTTAAGAGAACTTTCAAAAATAGGAGCTGTCCCGACGTAATCGGGGCAGCTTTTTTGTTTTTGAGTGTTTTTTAAAAAAGGCAAATTGCAACAAAATTGTATATATAATGAATTATTTATTTAAAACTAATTATTTAGTTATGTAAATATAATTAATAATGAAATAATATTGCAAAAATACCAAAAGTGAAAATTTAACAACATTAAATATTTTATAAGCGTTATATAATAAAATTAAATTTCAACCATTATGCTTATTTCAAACTTTAATTTGTACAAGTCCGAGTGGCTCGAACTTGTTTTTGCTAAACGTAACAAAGAATATGGCGCTTATTACATCAGGCAGCATTATGCTGATAATGTTGTAAAGGCCATGGGTATTACTTTTGTCAGCGTTATTAGTGCCGCGGTAATTTTTGGTATCCTGGTAAGGGCAAAGCCCGTAACATTATTTAAAAACACAGCAATAGTTTTAGCAAAATATGCGGAACCACCTGTACCGCCTAAAGCCGAACTTAAAAAAATGAAACCCGCGGCAGCAAAGCCATTACCACCCGTTAATACTACTAAGTATGTACAAATGATTGTAACTGATAAACCGGTAACGATTGATCCTCCAAAACAAATTGATCTTCTGCATAATGCTGTTGGGCCTGAAGATATTAAAGTATCGGGTGGAGGAGAAGGTATAGCCAACTCCGATGTAGGTAAAGAAAGCGGTGGTACAGGAGTTACTACCAGCCCTGATGAGACCATACATATAACAGGAATTGATGTAATGCCCGAGCCCTTTGGCGGTGCGGCAGGATGGGGCAAGTTTTTACAAAAAAACTTACATTATCCTCCTGAGGCCCTGGATAAGAGTGTAAGTGGCCGGGTACTGGTTAGTTTTGTTGTTGAAAAAGACGGACATCTATCAAACGTAATGGTTGATCGTGGTGCCGGATTTGGCATGGATGAGGAGGCCCTGCGTGTATTAAAACTATCACACGCCTGGAAACCCGGCATACAAAGTGACCACCCGGTAAGGGTTAAGTACACCATACCTATTAGCTTTTCTATAAACCAATAATTAGGTGAAAGGCCAAGGTAATATTTAGGTAAAAGGTGAAAGGATAAAGGTAAAAGGTTTGCACATCCCTTACCTTTTACCTTTTACCTTTGGCCTTTTTTCTATACTTTTGGGCATCCTTTTAAAAAAACACATAACATTGGAGACCCAGGAACTTACTACCGTTACAACAGCAAAAGATTTAGGCTTACTATCAGAAGAATATGATCGGATAATAGAAATATTGGGCCGGGTGCCCAACTTTACCGAGCTATCCATTTTTTCGGTAATGTGGAGTGAGCATTGTTCATATAAAAACTCAATTACCTGGCTTAAAACGTTGCCAAAAGATAGTCCGCGTATGTTGGCTAAGGCAGGCGAGGAAAACGCGGGATTGGTTGATTTGGGTGATGGTATTGGATGCGCGTTTAAAATAGAATCTCATAATCACCCTTCGGCTTTAGAACCTTATCAAGGTGCAGCTACAGGGGTGGGCGGTATAAATCGCGATATATTTACCATGGGTGCAAGGCCCATAGCACAATTAAACTCTTTACGTTTTGGCGATATTACCCAGGATCGCACTAAATGGTTAATTAAAGGTGTTGTTAAAGGCATTAGTCATTATGGCAATGCTTTTGGTATAGCTACTGTTGGCGGCGAGTTGTTTTTTGATGATTGCTATAACGTTAACCCGTTGGTTAACGCCATGTCTGCAGGTATTGTTAAGGCGGGCGAAACCGTATCGGCAACATCATATGGCGTTGGTAATCCGGTATATATTGTAGGGTCTGCAACGGGTAAAGATGGTATACACGGCGCTGCTTTTGCATCAAAAGATATTACAGAGGATTCTGTTAATGATTTACCGGCCGTACAGGTTGGCGACCCTTTCCAGGAAAAACTATTGTTAGAGGCAACGTTAGAAGTAATTAAGACAGGTGCCGTTGTTGGTATGCAGGATATGGGCGCGGCAGGTATTATCTGCTCAAACTCAGAAATGTCTGCCAAAGGCGAACATGGTATGCGAATAAATTTGGACGCTGTACCAACGCGCCAGAAAAATATGAAGCCTTTCGAGATATTGCTGTCAGAGTCGCAGGAGCGTATGTTGATAGTAGTACACAAGGGCCGTGAAAAAGAAGTAGAAGCTGTTTTTGATAAATGGGACCTGAACTGTGCTATTATTGGCGAGGTAACTGATACCAAACGCCTGGAATATTATGCAGACGGCAAGTTAGTTGCTGATGTACCTGCTGATGACCTGGTATTAGGTGGCGGCGCACCGGTTTACGAACGCGAATATCGTGAGCCTGCATATTTTGCCGCGAATCAAAAATTTAAAATAGAAGATGTTAAAGAGCCGGCTAATCTTTTAGAAGTTGCCGAGCATTTAATATCACATCCTAATATTGCATCAAAACGTTGGGTGACCGATCAGTATGATTCTATGGTAGGTGTAGCCACAATGACTACCAACCGCCCAAGTGATGCAGCTGTGGTAAATGTTATAGGCACTGATAAAGCTATTGTTTTAACAGTTGATTGTAATTCGCGCTACGTATATGCCGATCCGCAAAAGGGTACGGCTATTGCAGTAGCAGAAGCCGCGCGTAATATTACCTGCGCTGGTGGTGAACCTGTTGCTATAACTAATTGCCTTAATTTTGGCAATCCATACAAACCTGAAGTTTACTGGCAGTTTGTTGGTGCTATAAAAGGAATGGGAGAGGCCTGTCGTAAATTTGAAACTCCTGTTACCGGTGGTAATGTAAGTTTTTACAATCAATCTACTGATGATGGGCCGGTTTTCCCTACACCAACTATTGGTATGTTGGGAGTAATGGATGATGTGACTAACATCATGACATCAGACTTTAAACAACCTGATGATTTGGTTTATTTGATTGGCGAATCTGTTAATGACATTGCATCCTCTCAATATTTAGCCTCATGGCATAAAATACTGGCCGCACCCGCACCTTATTTTGATATAGATAAGGAATACGATATGCAGCAAGTGGTTAAGCAATTGATCAAACATAAAATGATACAATCTGCCCATGACGTGGCCGACGGTGGTTTATTTATTACCCTAATCGAATCGGCAATGCCAAATGGTTTAGGTTTTGAAATTACATCAGAAACCGGCATACGTAAAGATGCTTTCTTGTTTGGTGAAGCACAAGGAAGGGTAGTAGTAAGCGTTGCACCTGCCGATCAGGAACGTTTTATTGAACTAATGGCTACCAGCGAAGTTGAGTTTAGCTTATTGGGTACCGTAAGCAATGGCTATTTAAGTGTTGACGACGAATCATTCGGCCATATCACTGATATTAAATTGGTTTACGACAACGTATTGCACGCTATATTAGGAGACTAATGTTAAAGATAAACCGGGTACATCATATCGCCATAATTTGTTCTGATTATACAGTATCAAAGCATTTTTATACAGTGGTACTCGGGTTTAAAATATTGGCAGAAGTTTATCGTGCCGAACGCAAATCGTACAAGCTTGATCTGGAAGTGGGTAACCAATACCAGATCGAGCTTTTTTCATTTCCTGACCCAACTAAAAGGCCATCACGCCCTGAAGCAGCCGGCCTTCGCCATATAGCTTTTGAGGTCGATAATATTGATGAAGCGATAGCCGCAATAACCGCGTATAATGTGGTTGTCGAGCCCATCCGTATAGATGAGTTTACCGGCAAGCGGTTCACTTTTTTCGCAGACCCTGATGGGTTGCCAATTGAATTTTACGAGCGTTAACTTCCATTCGTGACATTTTAATTTACCTTCGCTTCCTATGTTTCGCTTCAAACAATTCAACGTCGACCAAAGCGGTTGTGCCATGAAGATCAATACGGATGGTGTGCTGCTGGGTGCCTTAACCCAAGCAAGTAATGCTGTAACTGTACTGGATATTGGCACAGGCACAGGTGTAATTGCCTTAATGCTTGCACAAAGGTTTGTTAATGCTAAAATTGATGCCGTTGAAATAGACCTAATCGCTGCGGAAACGGCTAAGCAGAATTTTACAGGATCACCATTTGCTGATCGTCTGCATATTTATCCGGCCGGGTTTGGGGCTTTCTTTAAAGATAATCCTGAAAGGAAGTATGACCTTATAGTTTCTAATCCGCCGTTCCATATAAATTCGCTCGAATCACCTGGAGCTAAGAAAAGCCTGGCTAAGCATACGGATGAATATTTTTTTGAAGAGCTGATTAAATCTGTTGCCCGCCACCTAACAGAAAATGGTGAATGCTGGTTAATATTGCCTTTGCAAACCGCTCAATTAGTGAGGGCTATAAATACACAGCATCAGCTAAATATAAAGCAGGTAATAAGTATCCTATCTTATCCTGATTCAATTCCTCACCGGGAAATTTTAGTGCTAACTTTGGATGAAACAAAGAATCCGGATGAGCAATTTGTTATTTATGCAGAGCCAAAAGTATATTCGGAAGCGTATCAAAACAAGTTAAAGGACTTCTTTACAATATTTTAAAATGACCCGAATAGGCCTGATATCAGACACCCATAGTTTCCTTGACGATGCCGTCTTTAAACATTTTGAACAATGTGATGAGATATGGCACGCCGGCGATTTCGGTAATATGGAATTGGTTGATAAACTGGCCGCGTTTAAACCTTTGCGTGGCGTATATGGCAATATCGATGGTAAAGAAATACGACAAACCTATCCCGAAAATTTACGGTTTAAATGTGAGGATGTGGATGTATGGATGACGCATATTGGTGGTTACCCGGATAGGTATGATTTGCGGATACGGAATGAAATATACGCCAATCCGCCCGCTTTATTTATCTCCGGCCATTCGCATATTTTAAAGGTGATTTATGATAAAAAGATAAACTGCCTGCACTTAAATCCGGGCGCTGCGGGTAAACAGGGCTGGCAAAAAGTACGCACTTTAATGCGGTTTAATATTGATGGTAATAAGATACAGGATCTGCAGGTGATTGAGCTGGCTAAATAATAAAAAGCATTTGGCAAAAGCGAATCTTGTTACACGCGATTGTGTAACAAAATGTAACAAAGTGTAACAAGATTTCGACTTAACTTGTTGAAAATAAATCAACTACGAAAAAGTGGTGTAACAAAATGTAACAACTTATTCGTCAGTATTTTTAAGTATGACTTTAAGTTTTATCATTGATAATCAAATAATTACATATTGGCAGTTTTAGAAGTGGTGAAACAAGTTATTTGACAAGATGAAACAAAATTACCGGCCATATAACGCCGCCATCATATCAGTTGCCGTTTGTAATTAAAATAGATTAGCCTTAGCTGCTTCCATCTCAAAAACAGTATCTATTAGTAAATCTTTTTGCTTTCCGGCAGCTACAGCCAACTCATCACAACGCTCGTTTTCGGGGTGTCCATTATGACCGCGTACCCAGTTGAATTTTACGTTATGCAGTTTACTGATATCTAAATAACGCAGCCAAAGATCCTTGTTCTTTTTGTCTTTAAAACCTTTTTGCAGCCAGCCATATACCCATTTTTTTTCGATGGCATCAATTACATATTTCGAATCTGAAAAAATGGTTACGCTTTGATTGGGTTTGTTCAGCGCTTCCAACCCCTTTATTACCGCCAGCAGTTCCATGCGGTTATTGGTTGTTTTGCGGAAACCTTCAGACAGTTCTTTGTAATGACTCCCCGCGCGTAATATCACACCATATCCCCCCGGACCCGGATTACCGCTTGATGAACCATCTGTATAAATTTCAATCATATCCCCCCAGCCCCCTAAAGGGGGAGCTGAATGGCGTAAAAATAATAATAAATTTATTATTCCCCCTTCAGGGGTTAAGGGGGCGGGCAAACGCATTGAAATAACTCAAATGAGTATCGCATATATAAGGAGGCTCCGATAGGAGCCAAATAAGATTTGTCTTGTTCTTCTATAAACAGGGAGCTCCTCCGGAGCCAATATTTGCTGAAACAAGGCGGACATTTGACTCCGGGGGAGTCGCCTGTTTATAGAAATAAGCTATAAAATTAGAAAGGCTCCATAGGAGCCTCCTAATGATGTGTATTATTTTTTAATGCGCTGCCCTGGGTTAGGGGGTTATACGCTTGCGCTTCAATCTTAGTGAATTTCCAATAACTACCACATCAGAGAAAGCCATCGTGAATGCGCCTACCATTGGGTTTAAAAAGCCTAATGCCGCTACAGGTATAGCAATAATGTTATAGGCAAATGCCCAAAATAAGTTTTGTTTAATGGTTAACAGTGTATGCCTGCTGATCTGCAGGAATTTAATAACCGAATGCAGATCTGTATTTAATAAAATTACCCGTGCAGATTGTATGGCTATCTGGCTGGCATCATTCATAGATACGCCAACATCGGCCTTGGTTAGGGCAGGGGCATCGTTTATGCCATCGCCAATCATTATGGTTTTGCCTTTTTGTTTGTAGATGTCAATAACAGTTAGCTTTTCATCAGGTAGCTTTTCTCCGTGTACCTCGTTAATACCAACTGTCTTTGCAACTTTTTGGCACCTGTTTTCTCTGTCGCCACTTAATAAAACGGGAATTATTCCCATTTTTTTAAGCTGAGTTATTAATGTTATGGCTTCGGGCTTAATGGTATCATCTATAGCTATTTGTGCTAATAAAACCTGGTTCTTATAAAGCGACAAATTAAAATCATTTGCGTCTATTGATTTGCCTGTACCCAGGAAATAGTGGTTGCCTTCCACGTCTTCGGCACGCATGCCTAATCCTTTTTCTTCGGTGGCTGTACGTAGTATCAGTTTAGTTTGAGGTAATGATTTTAACCCCTCTACCAGCGATTTTGCAATAGGGTGATTTGATCTTTCTTCAATAGCTACTATTATTCCACGTATATGCTCCAGGTCAACACCATCTTCCACCTTTATATCATGAATGCTGAATTTGCCGGTAGTTAGCGTGCCTGTTTTATCAAATACAACATATTTGGTATTAGCGACAGCTTCGATGGTATCGCCTCCTTTTATTAATATGCCGCTTTTAGCAGCGCGGCCCAGCCCAACCATAACGGCTGTTGGCGTTGCTAAGCCCATAGCGCATGGGCAGGAAATAACTAGTACAGCAATTGCATTCATTAATGATTTTTGTAAACCGGTATCACTCAGAAAAAATGTAAGTACAAAGGTTAGCACGGAAATTAATATCACCGCAGGCACAAATATGGCAGCCACCTTATCGCCCAGTTTTTGAACGGGAGGTTTAGCCGCCTGCGCCTTTTTCATTAGTTCAATAATTTGCGATAGTATGGTATTAGCGCCAACTTTGGTAGCAATCATCCTAAGGTTGCCATTTTGCACTATTGTACCGCCTATTACTTTATCATATTTTTCTTTTTCAACCGGAACGCTTTCGCCGGTAAGCATGGCTTCGTCAACAGATGCGCTGCCTTCCAAAATATCACCGTCAACCGGTATTTTATCTCCGTGGTTAACCAATAGTATATCACCGGGGCGTACATCGCGGGCATTAATTACCTCGATAGTGCCATTGACAATTCGGTTAGCATTTACCTGTTGAAACTTAATTAAGTCTTTTACAGCCGATGTAGTTTGATTTACCGAACGTTTCTCGAAAACGTTACCCAACAGCACCAGCGTAATAATAGTGGCGCAGGTTTCATAAAACTGGTACTGTTCGCCCAGGTTTTGGATAGTGCCCACTAAACTATAAATAAAAGCAGATGTTGAGCCAATAAATATCAGCACATCCATATTAGGGACACCGCCTTTAACAGAATGCCAGGCGCTTTTACCAAAATGCAGGCATCCCACAATAAAAACAGGTAAACATAATAGCAACTGCACCATTGGCATGTGTAAAAAATGCCATGACAAAATCATGTGCAACAAAAGGGGTGCAGTAAATAGGGCACAGAAAATAAATTTGTTCTCTACCTTTTCATAAAACTTTGGTGCATGCAGGTCAAGGTTATCAACAACTTTAAAGCCCAGTTGCTCAATGCCCTTTATTATCTCGGGCAGTTGCGTGCCGTTAGCGTTAGAGAATTTAACTTCCTCGCCGGCAAAATCAACCAGTATATTGTTCAATCCTTTTTTCTCCAACAGCTTGTGTATGGACAATGCACAATTGTTACAGTGCATCCCTGTTACATTCAACTCTACTAATTGCTCTGTCATAACACAAATCTACTTATACAGAGGTAGTAACGGGTAAGCCCAATGTAATATTAAAAAAGGCTTTGCATTTAGGCCGAAGATTTTTACATTTGCACTCTCCAAACGGTAGATGTAGCTCAGTTGGTTAGAGCATCGGTTTGTGGTACCGAGGGTCGTGGGTTCGAGCCCCATCATTTACCCAGCAACGCCTTTCATGAAAATGGGAGGCGTTTTTTTGTTTGTGGTAGTCTAAAGACTACATGTATAGTGGTTCGAAGTCTGGAGACTTCCTTTAGATTATGCTTGTAGTTTCTAACTACGCTGGCATGCTTTTAACAATAGGCACAGCCTATCTGCATAGTAGTCCGAAGTCAGAGAAATCGGACAGCGGGGAAGATTCTAAAAAAAGTTTTTTTGTCATTCTGAACGTAGTGAAGAACTGTTCTCTTGAGCATAGCGAAAAATCTTGTAAATTGACAGGTATACAGCAGATCGGTGGCAACTTTGCAGGTGTATAAGATTCTTCGCTCTCGCTCAGAATGACAAATTTAATCTTCCGAACACCAATGGTCTTGTGACCAAAATTACGTAGGGAATCAGCATTTGCATCATTTTTTCAATACCCATAACTGCTGTTTATTTGGTAGTGACACTACCCGGTTTGGCATATTCCACATCATTGGGTTCCCATAATTCTATCTTATTGCCCTCGGGGTCCATCAGGTGTACAAAATTACCATAGCTGGTCTTTGCCACGCTGTCAATAGGCAGTATACCCGCCGCTTTCATTTGGGCTAAAAGCTGATCCAGCCCTTCCACGCGGTAATTGATCATGAATTGCTTTTCAGAGGGTTGAAAGTATTTGGTGGTTTCTTTAAATGGCGCCCATGCCGTAAAACCTTTTTTTGTGCTGTCCATGCCCTGGTGACATTCAAAATTCGCACCGTAATCGCTCATGCGGATGCCCAGGTTCTTGCTGTACCAGGCTTTCAGCGCGGCGGGGTCTTTGGCCTTAAAAAAAATACCGCCGATGCCCGTCACACGCGGACCGCTATTAACCGGGTTAGTTAACCGGCTGAAACCATAGCCTAACAGGAAGGCCGCGCAAAGCAGGCCCATTAGCGTAAATTTTTTCATGATATGCGTTTTACCTAAAAGATTGGAAATAGACAAGTTGACCTTGCAAACACTAAAGTACCGTTTATCAGGGCAAATGCATTAAAATAATAATACACATCATTAGGAGGCTCCCATGGAGCCTTTTCTAAACTTTATAGCTTATTTCTATAAACAGGTGACTCCCCCGGAGTCAAATGCCCACTTTGTTTCAGCAAATATTGGCTCCGTAGGAGCTCCCTGTTTATAGCAGAACAAGACAAACCCTATTTTGGCTCCATCGGAGCCTCCTTAGATATGCGATATATATGCGATACTCTTTAGTTATTTTAATGCGTTCGCCCTGACCGTTTTATATTTAAGGAAACAATTTGACTATATCTGAGCTCAGGGCAGACGCATTGAAATTTTTTTGCCCTCTTTCCGCGTAGCGTAGTCGGGGTGAGTAATCGCCGCCGTGCATTGGCGGTAATGTCGCTTTATTAGTACTCACCCGATCATCGCTAAGTCGCTCGATCACCCTCTCTTCCGCAAGCGGTAAAGAGGGTTGGGGTGGTATCTTTTTTAATGCGCCTGCCCCGTACCTGAACTTAACGTATCCATTTTTCATATTCAAGGAATTTAATCAGACGCGGATTATCAGCTGAAATAGCCGGGATCCATTCGCCAACTTGCTCACGGGTCCACCAAAGGCCTTGCGGGTTGCCTGGCGATGCAAATTTATATCGATATAAAACAGCCCGGATATAGCGCGGCGGCTTGCCGGGAAAAGGATTGCCCGCGAACAAACTCATAGCACCGGGATCATTATGAAGGAGTTTCCATACCAGGTTGTAGGTCCAGGGATATTGATCGGCAGATGACATGGCTGCAAACCACATTTGCCAGTCTAAACGCAACTGGTAAGGAGCTATTTGCGGTGGCCGCTGGTTAAGCAATACCGGCAGCCCTTTATAAATATAGGGCTTCCAGTTGGTTTTCTCGTCGGGCAGCTCATCCATGGTTCCTTCAAATACAACATTTAAACGTTCCTGCCCCACACTTCCAAATGCTCCGTAAGTATTTACAATATCCAGCGGGTCGAATGAGGTGTTCATGATCTGCCCCGGAGATAGAATGTTTAATGCAGGCTGAATGCTAAGCAGTGCAATAATAACGGTAACGGCCCAGCCGGTGGTAAGCATAGATATGGATTCTTCGGCATTGCCGGCAGCAGCTTTCGCCTTTTGAACGAGTCGTTTTGGAAGAACCCCGGCCCAGAAGCCATCATCAAAACAAGCCAGCGCCGGCACAACAGTAAGCCAATTTAAAAACGAGAGGTTGCCGCTGAACATAAGGGCGACCTGAAACAGCGCGATTACAGATCCTGCTATATGGCGGGCAAGCCGCGGCCAGAATACAAACCATGGCGCTACGAGTTCGGCCAGCCAATTGAACCAGATGCCGGTTCTTAACATTGCACGCGGCAGGAAATGGAACAACCGGCTTAACGGACCGGGAATAGGTTGTGTTTCGAAGTGATAATAGAGGGCTGTGCCATTATGCCATATTTTATCCCCGCGAAACTTTATCAACCCAGAACCAAGCATAATACGGAAAGTTAGCCACCGAAATAAAATAATGATGGGCATAGGGGGGGCTTGCCGTGGAAATGGACGCAGGTTGAGCAGCGGACAGAGAAAGATTGCCAGAAAGCCGGTTTCGCTTAATTGGATCTCCCAGCCGTATCCATACCATTCTTGTCCTACATGAACAAAAGACATGTAAAGGAACCAAAGAACAGCAAGCAGCAGCGCATTGGCATAACCTGCCGCTACTACACATGATAGTATAAACCCGATCCAGGCAGCCGTTAAAAGTGCCGTATCCGTGTGCCAAAGCCAAAATATTGACGGCAGACGGACAAAACCGGCCCCGGCCGACCCCAACGCAATACTAACCTGTTTTAAGTAAATTCCTACCGGAAGCAAACCATCAGACCCTATTAAAGGGACGATCTGGTTAATGGCCACCAGAAAAGCTACAGCATAGATCACCCCCAACAGGCGAAGAATTACAAAACGGGTAAGCCAGTAGGTTGGAGGGGTTTCCTGCACCTGGGAAACTATTTCGGCCCCACTATCTGATTTGTTTTCTGCCTTCATTTGCAGTTTATCGCCTTAGGCGTAATTTATTAATAGTACATTAATAATAGTGGTATGGTTTGTGAAAATTGATGTAAAAAAAATCGCTGGTACATTTTTGTGGATATTGAGATCGCTTCAGGATGTAGTTGCGCGAAATCCTAGTCCTTAACTATGTAAAAAACACTAATATGAAATTACTTTAAGTTCAAAGTAAATAATTGTCGTAATTTTTTGATAATTAAGGATTTAAATTATTACATTTAATGTAACTAACAGATTACAAACAATTTAAATCTCAAAACTATGAAAAAGCTTTTTGTAATGTTTTTACTGGCCATGCCATTTGTGGCAATGAGTCAGATGAACAGCGGTTATACCGCCAGTTATTCATCAAAGTTTACCATTGCCAGTCCAACGTATTCGGATAAAATTTTGATGCTTTGGAAAGACTATGAAAATAATACTTTGGATAAACACGGAGATTTTATATCGGACACGGTGACGATGATGCATGCAGGCGGAGCTATGGTAAAAGGTAAGGCAGAGAATCTTAAAAATGTAAAGGAATTTAGAGGCTCTATACAGAATTATAAGGTAAGTTTAGATGCCTGGATAAGTTTAAAAAGTACAGACAAGAATGAAAATGTAGTTTGTGTTTGGGGAACCGAAGAATTTACTGATAAAGATGGGAAACATGTTAAACAACGTACACATGAAGTATGGAAATTTAATAAAGATGGAAAAGTGGATTTAATGTTGCAATATGCCGGTGTAGAGGGTATGTAATGTCATAAAGATAGTGCTCATAAATATCAATAAGGCTGCTTCAGGGCAGTCTTTTTTTTGTGCCCAGTTAATTGTTATCCGTGCTTTTTCTTCTTATTCATTTTAGCCTTTTGCCCCGAGCTAAAATTATAATTTTTACTGTTAGCCGCCTTTTTCTCATGAAATGCTGCACCAATTTCAGGCCCTGTTTTTATCGACTGTTTAGTCGGTTCGGCTTTGGGTTTTGTTTCGCTTACAATTACCAATTCATCGGGTAGGGCAGCCAATTGCATTTTTTTACCGGTGGCTTGTTCTATCTTTTTTACCTGACTAAGTTCAAGATCGGTAGCAAAGGTTAGGGCCAGCGTTTCATCATCACTGTCAGGATCTTGATTGATAATACGTTCAATATAAATTTCCTTTCCCGGCGGAAGATCAAAATGTATCAGGAAAGGTACGCCGTTTAAATCAATAGTTTCTTCTTCATTTTCATTAACCACAATTAACACCCTTGCGCCCTTCTCAGCCTTAAATTCATTTACACTTTTAAACCCAATCGCATCAAAAAACGGCGCATTTAAATAAGCTACCGCATTATGCATACGGCGGTTAAGACTTTGATATATCTTTTCGGCAGTTGCGCTATTGTTTACAAATACAATGCTTTTAGTAAACACCTCCTCATCATAAAAAAATAAATTTAACAGGTTAAGTTTGGTAAGGAAATTAGGAACATTATATAATAATTGCTGATGCGTTATCATGGGGGTTTCTTCCTTTGGCTCTACCTCAATCACAGCATGCAGCTTCATAAATGGGGCTATCATTTTTTCGATGCGGCTGTGCATAACATCAGTAAATACAAGATGCTGGCATTTTGGGATGCTGTTTGCCAGTTCGGCTATAGGTAACTGCATGCCTTTTTTAATCATTTGGTCGGCATCATCAACAATAAACAGATCTATTTTATTTAGATTAAGTGCCAGTTTTAAATAAATGGCCCTTGCCCTGTCGGGAGTTGCTACAACAATATCGGCACCATCAGCCAATGCATCCATTTGTGCCTCTGTGCCCGCGGTAACGTATAAGCCGACAATTGAAATAGATTTATTTTTATTTAATAACTCAAATTGCTCAATAACAGCTAATACTTGCTCTTTATCAGGTACAAGTATCAACACTTTGGGCACACCTTCGGGCGCGTAGTTGAATCGGTTTAAGGCGCCTAAAATATAAGCGGTAGTTTTGCCAAAACCTTCGGGAGCTATGGTAATAATATCCTGCCCGCCCATAATTCTTGTCAGTGTTTTTTGTTGTACCTCTTTGGGAGCCGTATACCCCACCTCATTTACCGATCTAACCAGTTGTTTATTCAGCTTCAATTTATCAAACCCTGCCATTGTGTTGTATCAAATATTAAAGTGCGAAATTACCTTTATAATTTCGCAATCAGGAATTTTAGAAAAACGGAATCTGGCAGGTTGTAAAATCGGATGCAAAATTGGTGATAGCTTTATTTCTTTCTCACCAAATAATTCTAATTATCTGTCAGTCAATCCTTCCATTTTGTGTCCTATTTAAAATCACTTTTTTATAAAGAAAAATTAATTTTAAAGAAACAATTTGATTCCGCCAAACGTATAAATAGGGTACTTGTTAAGTAAATATATTAATAGAGTATTTCTTTTAGGTTAACTATAATGAAACAAACGGACGTTTATATTATAAAGAAAAGAAGAAAATGCCAGAAGTGCGGCAAAGGAGAATTAGATACCCGCATCCGGAGAGGTACTTTAATTAGGTTGTTTTTACCCTGGCTGCCAATAAAGCACTATAGATGTAGCACCTGTTGGAAAAAGAGCTACATTTTAGGTTCGGTATGGAGAATTGCTGAATCGCATGAGGATTCATTAATTACAACATAAAAATCATATTTGGATATCGGTACAATTGTTGCATGTGTTTGTGTATTTAAACGCAACATTATGAAAACGCAGAATTTAAAAAATAATGCCGATGGACAAGGTTCCACAACTGCCGACCGTGCTTTTACCGATCAAAACGAAAAGCTTAAAGAAAGGGGCATTAGTAACTCAGGCGGGCAACGCTCAGATCAAACTTCAAGCAAAGACAGCGCTCACAAGCCCGAAAAGAAAAAGAGCTAATTATACAAAAATGCCGCTGTGTTTGCAGCGGCTTTGTATTTTAGTGATTATAGCTTATAACGCGGGTCATTTTCCATTCACCATCTTTGTGCTGCCAAACTTCGGTGAATTTTAGTAGGGCAACTTCCTCTTTACCATTTTCTATATGAGTGAATTTATGCACGCCAACTTCTATGGCGCCAAAATCTTTTAATGGATAAACTTCAAGGCTGCTTTTTACCAGTTCGCGCTTTAAGCCGCTTATTTTGGCTTGCTTAAACATTGCACCAAAAGCCTTCATGGTATCATCGTAATTGGTTATGGTGCCGTTATCATTATAAAACTCAATATCTTTTGAAAAGAATTTTTTTAATGTTTCCAGATTCTGTGTATTAAATGCGGCAAAGCATATACTATCCTGATGTAGGATGGTGTTATATAGCTCCTGATTAAAATGCCGTTGTTCAATCTGTGCATTAGCAGTAATGCAGGTAAGTAATAATAGGGCTATGGTAATGATGTATATGGCGCGTTTCATTATAGTTTCTTTTATGAGTTTTGACGCGCTATTTAAAATATAGGTTACAACTAATTCTTTATATTCTATACTTTTGCTGCTGATATGAAAAAGTTCCTCATCTTTTGTTTGGTTGTGCTTACGGCCTGCCACTCTAAACCAAAAACACCATTCACCATATTAAAATCCGTAAAAACCAAAGATGGCGCAAAACTGGATGTGCAGGTAAACGCCCGTATCAGCAAAGAGCAAATGGTTGAAATTGCGGCTTATATAAAGAGCGACAGTTCACAATACAATAATTTACAGATAGATTATATACTGCCCGGCAACAGCTATAAAAATGAAGGTGGTATTATTGTATATGCTACAGCGGCTTATCATGATAAAGGCGTAATTGCACCGACAGATACCGTAAAGGATAATGACAACAACTTATTGAGTTTTGAATTTGTTGGCTTTACGCCCGAAAAGGCAAAGCAACTACTTGCTTTCAACCCTGCGGATATGGTTGACAAACAGGTATTAGGCAAATTTATTGATGATAATACCAAAACCATCAGTATTATTTATGAGGATAAGAAAGAAGCGAATCAATCATATATTTTAGAGCTGGATACTTTAGGCAAAGTGGTATCAGCCATTGCGCCAATGGAAGTAACAGCTAAAGGAATTAAAAAAATGGTTGTTACCCAGCAGGGCGATTATATGGTTTTAAAGGATAGTATACTCACCATGTACAGCAGTGCTGATAATGATAAACCTTTCAGAAGCATAAAACAGGGCCTGTAGTTATTTAACTACTACCTGTATCGTGTTCCTGCTAATTTGCTCTAATAAAATGGTTTTGCCTGTGGTTAAGGTTTTTAGGGTATTATCTGCATAATGCCTTATAGTAATTAGCGTTAAGTCGCTGTTATACTTTGCCTTATAATCGGTACTGATATCGGCTAACAGTTTATCAAAGCTCTCTGTTTTATGATCAAAACAAATGCTAAAGCTTAATGCTGATGTCTGCATCATATTAATTTTAACATGCCCTTTAGCAAACCTGCCAAATATATCGCTTAAATGATCTTCGGATATAAAGGAATAATCTTTTGGGGATAATGAAAGCAATACCTGGCTCTGTTTAATAATGATAACCGGTTTTTCAAACACATGTGCCGCGCTTTCTATTATTATCGTTCCGGCTTCTTCAGGGTGATTAAATGGCTTTACAAATAACGGAATTTTAGCGTTTTGCAGCGGTTTTATGGTTTTTGGGTGAATAACTGTAGCGCCGTAATAGGTCATCTCAATAGCTTCAGTATAGCTTAGCTCATCAAACTTTACGGTATCTTCAAATAGCTTAGGATCGGCATTTAAAATGCCGGGCACATCCTTCCAGGTAGTAACTGATGCTGCACCCAGGCAGGCCGCGAATATGGACGCGGTGTAATCAGATCCCTCACGACCTAATGTGGTAGTGAAATTTTCAGACGTGCCGCCCAAAAAGCCCTGCGTAACTACAATACCTTTTTCTAATAGCGCTGGGATGCCTTGTTGAATGCTTTCGCAGGTTTTATCCCATTGTACTACGCCCTCGCGATAAGTATTGTCCGTATGAATATAACCGCGCACATCCAGCCATTGGCTCTTTAAACCGGCTTTATTTAAGTAAGCAGTAACTATACGGGTTGATACCAGTTCACCAACCGATACGATCTGGTCATAAATAAAATCAAAGTCGTCATGAGGTTCGTCCTCTATCATCCAGTCTATCTCTACAAATGTATTGGCAACATCATTAAAAACCTGGTCGTTGGCATCAAATAATTCGGCCAATATATCATAGTGATATTTTTTTATGTCTTCGTAAACATCATGCAGGTCATCAGTTTGGTCGGCATAGGCTTTGGCCAGGTTCTCCAGCGCGTTGGTGGTTTTACCCATTGCTGATACAACGATAAGCAATTGTTCACTTTTATATTTGCCGACTACATTAGCCAGGTTAATGATACCTTCTGCATCCTTAACCGACGCACCTCCGAATTTAAAAACAAGCATTTTATTTGATATATTGACTTACAACCGTATTGGGCCGTAATAGTGATTTAATTTTTGCGTAGGGGATAAGCAGTTCTGTTTGCCCGGCTGCATAGGGTTTTATTTCGTATTGATTGTAGATAAACCTTAAACCCAGCGGTGTAACAGAGAAGTTTTGATTTAGGGCAAATTTATCATCTTTAAAAAAGTAGTCGTTAGCTAATGAAGCAGTGGGGCTTAATTTTTCCTGTTTCCTAAAAATTTCTTCAGCAATTGCATTCAGCTTTGCAGTAAACCCGTTTATGAAAATATCATTAAGCGAAATGTTTTTACTTGCCTTGGTATTCCAGTTAATAAATACAGTTTCTGAGCCACCGTGTGCACCGCCTTCAAAAGAATAGCCGCTAATCACCAATGTAGTAAGGCTCGAATCCTGGCGAACTATGCTTGCGTTCATATCAAGCGTATAAAATAATTTACGGTCATCCTGGCTTTTGTTTTGATCGTAAGTCTTAATAAAATTTGATGTTAGCTGGTTCAGGCTGGTATCTTTATCATTTAATGCAAATAAGTTTAATAGTTTATGCTTTAAGGTGTCATTTAACAATCCGTCCTTAAAAAAAAATGGATATTTAATTTTAACCACTGTGCAACCGTTGTCCGGCTTAGTACCGCAATCTGCTGCTTTTTGTTTAATTATATGATAGGAGTAAGTTAAAGTATCCGTTGTTATAGCAGGTTTAGGCTTCTTAGTATCTCCCCACATACATGAGCTTAATCCCAGTATCATTCCTAAAAAAAATAAATACACTATTTTCATAACCTAATAATTTAATAACTGTTCTTTAGATAACGACGCGTTTAACCACCCCGCTTCAATAGATGCATGGTATTTAGCGTAAAAATTAAGCGCCGGTTGGTTCCAGTCCAATACCTGCCATACCATACCGCTAAATCCTTTTTCTTTAGCTTCAATAATTAACCGGTCAAAAAGTAGTTTGCCAATTCCCCGGCCGCGCATGGGCTCGGTAACTATAAAATCTTCCAGATACATGCGGCATCCTTTCCAGGTAGAAAATCGGGTATAGTATAGCGCAAAACCAACCACTAACCCGCCAACTTCAGCTACATAGGCTTTCCAAACCGGCTTTTCGCCAAAGCCTGCGGCTTCAAATTCTTCTATGGTTACGGTTACTTCTTGCGGGGCCTTTTCATATAGCGCCAGTTCGTTCACCAGTTCCAACAGGCGTACG
>NZ_JAQBOW010000105.1 GCF_028287845.1 Mucilaginibacter sp. | reverse complement strand
CAACACCTCGCGCACATGGCCGGCTATAAAGTTGGCAATGGTGCCCGAGCCGGTGTACAGATCATACACCAATTCGTCGACTTTAAATTCGGCGAAGTCGAGGGTTATTTCGTAGAGGCGCAGGGCCTGCACGCGGTTGGTTTGGTAAAATGATTTAGGGCCGATGAGTCACTTAATACCCAGCATCACCTCATGTATATATTCCGGACCTTTCCAGGCTACCACGTCCTGATCAAAAATGGTATCGTTCTTTTTTTCGTTAAGGATATAGAGTAGGGAGGTTATCTCCGCGAACTCCGCTTCCACGAAGCTCATCAGCTTGTTCACTTCCTCCTCGGTTGGATAGGCGAACACGACAATCACCATCAGCTCTCCGGTGGTGCTGGTGCGGATAACCAGGTTACGCAGCGCGCCGGTATGGCTGCGCAGATCATAATAGGTATAGCCGTTTTGCTTGGCAAATTCATCAATACGGTTGCGGATATCGTTACTTGGGTCGGCTTGCAGGTAGCAGTGGCGCACGTCCAATATCTTATCAAACCTGCCGGGGATATGAAAGCCCAGCGCGTTCATGTTCAGCATTTCATCCTCGCGGCTCTCGCCATCATACAGCCAGCGCTTGTTGCTGAACGTAAATTCCAGCTTATTGCGATAGTACCTGTCGGCGGGCGAGGGTATTATGGGCAGCATACCGCCCACCTCAATCTTAGCCAGGCGACTCAGCGCGTCGCTTACTGATTTTTGTTTGAATTGCAATTGCGCATCATACGTCATGTGCTGCCATTTGCAGCCGCCGCAGGTGCCAAAATGTTCGCAGAAAGGCTCTACACGGTATTCGCTGGGTTGTTTAAGACCGATGATCTTAGCCTCGCCGAAGTTCTTTTTACTGCGATACACCTGCACATCAACCACATCGCCGGGTACGGCTTTTTCAACAAACAGCACAAAATCATCTGCCTTGCCTACCCCTTTGCCCTCTTCGGCAATATCAATAATGGTAACGTTTTCAAAAACCTGGTTCTTTGCTCCTCTGCTCATTACGGGCAAAGGTAAGGGTATTTTTTAATGTGCAAATAAGCAGGTGTGCAAATGTGCCGATGACGCCATTATCCTGCCGGGATGGTAACCGTTATCGCGTTAAAAAAAGTTACATTTTGTTACACAATTAGTGAAACAAAATGTAACAAGTGTAACAAGATTTCGACTTAACCTATTGATAATAAATAAACTACAAAAAAGTGATGTAACAAAATGTAACAACTTATTCGTCAGGATTTTTACGCATGATTTTGAGTTAATTGGCTTATATTCAATTAAATACCAATTGACCAATTTGAGTGTGGTGAAACAAGATGAAACAACGGCAGTCCTTGTTTTTCTGGCAGTATTTAAACGAATCAATTACCACGTCGCGATAGGTTTGTCTTGACAATACTTCTATCCAGCCTACCCCCGTAAAGGTCATGTAGTAAATTGCTTGTTGATTGTGAATAATATAACCTGTACGCGCCATGCTTTAAATTATAGGAGCATTAAATATAAGCTTTGCGTGTTATAGTTGCAACCGTGTTTCTCGCACTGTAGTTTGCAACTACAGTAAAAAACAAAAGACCCACGAATCCCCGGAAAAGCCTTTTTAAAATTTATTTCCTCAAAATCTAACCGCTAAACACGTTAAGTAAAGTATTCACGTTTTATAAATAATTTTATACGTTTTTGCTATCGGTTGTTCGGCATCAATGATTAAGAAAACTATAAAATTAGCACAAACCTCTATCCCATCAAAAGTGTCAGGTCCCGCTTACTTTTCAGCGCCTATGACAAATTAGCATTTGTAAAGTTTTTAATTAAAAAAATCATCATGAAATTGACAAAATCCCTTATTGTTCCGGCCATCATTTTATCAGCATTGGTTACCTTACAAGCATGTAAAGCAAAAAAGTTAGTTCAAAAATCTGCGCCTCCTGTAGAAACGCCTGTAACACTGGCTCCGGTTGAGCAACCTAAACCCGCTGTAGTTGAGGAAAAAAAGCCGGAATTGGATGTAAATACTGTTAAAATTCAATTTGATTTTAATTCGAGTATTTTAAAAACCGAATCGTACAGTTTGTTGGATGCGGTGGCTTCAGAAATGAAATTACACCCATCTGCTAAATATTTTCTAAATGGCTATGCCTCAATCGAAGGAACAAATGAACAAAATTTGGCCTTATCTACAGATAGAGCGAATTCGGTTAAATCCTATCTGCTTAACGCGGGCGTTAACACAACCGGCATTGAGGTAAAAGGTTATGGCACAAGTAACCCTGTGGCCGATAATAATACCGAAGAGGGTAAAATATTAAATCGCCGGGTAGAGATCAAGACGCAAAATTAAAACGTTTCGCCCGCAACTACAGTAAAAACAAAAGGCCCGAGAATCAATCCCGGGCCTTTTCAATTGTTGTGAGTTAATTATCGTTATTCGCCGCCGCCGCTATGGTCATGTACTTTTTCTTCGCGGAATAACATGGTTTCAATACGTATGAATTTTTGTGAACCATTGTGTATTTTTGTGTATCAACAATAAGGATATGGTAACGATAGATTCAACTTTAGAAGAAATTATGCAGCTTGACTTTACTTCGAGGGAGATGTTGTTGGAAATATTGCAAAAACGGCAAATAGAGGCCCGCAGAAATGAAATGGCTAAATCTGCTAAACAAAGTTTAAAGGAATGTCATTTAGGCAAAACATCCCCGCTTACTGCTCACGAAGCAATTAATAAATTAAATTCTCTTTAATTGAAATCTGACATAATGCTACTATATATTGGCACACATGACGATGTATATTAACAAAAGCTAAGAAATCACTCAAAAACAGAATAGTGAAAAGACGTTTATTTATTTTTACTTTTTTTTATTTCTTTTTTACTATCAGTGTAACAAAGGCGCAAACCGGTCAAACCATATCAAACGGCGACAATACAACCGTTATCAATTTCCCCGGCACCGGCTGTGCTTATTTTTGGACCAATAGCAATCCTTCAATCGGCTTGCCATCAAAAGGCGAAGGAAATATTCCTTCATTCACGGCTATCAACACAGGTACTGTTCCTGTTACAGCAACCATTACCGCCACCCCCGTAACCGGGGGAACTGCTTATATTGCAAATAGTGGCGATGGAACCATTTCATTAATAGATGTCAGAACAAATACTCTCACTAACACTTTGCCTGTCGGGTCAAATCCTTTTGAGGTGTCTGTTACCCCTGGTGGTGCCTGGTTGTACATATCAAATCCTGACGCAAATATGGTATCAGTTTTAAACACTACAACAAACGCTATAGAAAAAACCATAACTGTAGGATATCAACCTGTGGACTTAGTAGTCAGCCCTGATGGAACCACGGTTTATGTGGTAAATTCAGGAGATAACACCGTTTCAATAATTAATACCGCTACAAAAACAGTAACAGGCCTAATCTCGTTGCCGTCATTCGGCCGCCTTGGAGCGATAGCTATTAGCCCTGATGGCAATAAAATCTATATAGGAAGTACATCTGTCAGCAAACTCGCTGTTGTTAATACAACAACCCATAGCACATCTGTGATCTCACTTGGAACAATAGGGGCATCCTATGGCGTTACGGTTAGTCCGGATGGCAGAACAGTGTACGTTGGGGCCGGAATGCTTGTAGTCGTAAATGCAGCAACAAACTCTGTGATCACTACTATAAATACAGGTTTTGCTCCCTATCATATAGCTATAACTTCAAATGGCTTATATGTATATGTTACCAATGCAAATTCAAATACAGTATCGGTAGTTAACACAGCAACAAATACTATCGTTACCAATATTTCGGTTTATATTCAGCCGCAAAACCTGGTTTTAAGCGCTGACGACGGCAGCCTGTACGTTATTAATTACAGGTCGAATCTTGTATCTGTTATTAACACAAGCAGCAATACTCTTTTAACTAATATTCCAGTAGGCTATTTTCCAAGGGGTGCCGTAATTTCTAAAAGTGGTACAGGTTGTGCACCGGTTACTTTCAATATAATCGTGAACCCCGGCACAGCAACTACTAATACAGGCACAACACCAACAAAAATTATTGTTAATAACACCTTTACGCCTAATGGAGATGGGATAAACGATACCTGGAACATTAAAAACATAGAGAATTATCCAAAGTGTACAGTCGACATTTTTAATAGATATGGCAAGTCGATATTCTTTTCTTCAGGATATTCAATTGCCTGGGATGGTAAATATAAACAATCGAACGTGCCGGTAGGAACATATTATTACGTCATTGATTTGAAAGATGACAGCAAGCCGATAACTGGCTCTTTAACCATTATAAGATAACCATTGTTACATCTGATGTAGTTTGCAACCACATTAAAACCCCTGCTTTTTATGGCAGCATCTTCGATCACTACTATACCACTATGCCTACAGTTTGCAACTACAGTAAAAACAAAAGGCCCGAGAATCAATCCCGGGCCTTTTCAATTGTTGTGAGTTTTAATTATCGTTATTCGCCGCCACCGCTATGGTCATGCACTTTTTCTTCGCGGAAAAGTTTGGCGCTGAGATAGTCATTATTCATGCGGCTGATATTGGTAAGCGAAATTTCTTTAGGGCATTCTGCTTCGCAGGCGCCGGTATTGGTACAGCTACCAAAACCTTCTTCGTCCATTTGGGCCACCATGCTTTGCACACGGCTCCAGCGTTCGGGCTGACCTTGCGGTAACATTGCCATTTGCGATACCTTGGCCGATACAAAAAGCATAGCCGAAGCATTTTTACAGGCCGCCACACAAGCGCCGCAACCAATGCAGGTGGCCGAGTTGAAGGCCTCATCAGCAATTACCTTAGGGATCAGCAGCTCGTTAGCATCAGGCACGCCGCCGGTATTTACCGATACATAACCGCCTGCCTGTTGTATACGATCAAAAGCAGAACGATCTACCGCCAGATCCTTTATAACCGGGAACGCTGCCGCGCGCCATGGCTCTATGGTAATGGTTTCACCATCATGAAAGCTGCGCATGTGCAGCTGGCAGGTAGTTATGGCGCGTTTCGGTCCGTGCGGACGGCCATTAATATATAGCGAACACATACCGCAAATACCTTCGCGGCAATCATGATCAAAATGTATCGGCTCGTCGTTCTTCAGGATCAGGCTTTCGTTCACCACATCCAGCATTTCTAAAAATGACATATCCGGCGAAATGTTTTCGGCCTTGTAAGTCACCATTTTGCCGCTCGAATTGGCATCTTTCTGTCTCCACACTTTTAGTGTCAAGTTCATTGTTCCGCTCATGTTATTTTCGTTTTTCTCCAAAACCTTCGCAGTATGTATTTGTGTTTTCAAAAACAAAACCTGCTTCAAGGTCAATATCATTTTTTCGTTTATGCTCACCCCATGCAAATACCTTTTCAAAAAAGGGAAGCATTTTATTATCTTTTATCTGCTGATAAAAATATACTTCATGCTCTTTTTCCTTTAAGCTCATTTCGTACAAAACTTCGTCATGCTCGGTAATATCCAGCGCATTAAAAAGCCTTTTCATCCGCACATATTCGCATACATTGCCGCTCTCTAAATTTCCGGCAAAGTAAAATGGCATAAACCAACCAATTAAATAGCAGCTTGCACTTATGGTTTTGCCAATTATATAGTTCTTTACCTCTAACCATTTTGAAACCGGTACGAGATAAATCGCCATTAACTTTAATACTTCTTCGCGGTGGTTCCATTCGTCTATCTCAATTTGTTTGATAGCCTTTTTTTCCTCACCGTCCCTTACCGCCTCTGCATGTCCCTGGTAAGCAAATGCTGCAGCCTTTTCGGCCGAATACGCTTGCTTTAACAGCTTTATCAACGCGGCGTCGTTAAGCATTATTTATAACTACGCTGTGTAAGGTGAACAAATTCAAAGTCCAGTATTTCTTTATTCAGTATTTCCGGCTGATTGTCGCCTTTATATTCCCAGGCACCAACAAACGCGAAGTTATCATCATCACGCAACGCTTCACCTTCTTCAGTTTGCGATTCTAACCTGAAGTGACCGCCACATGATTCTTTACGCATTTTAGCGTCGTCAACCATTAGTTCGCCTAGCTCAAGGAAATCGGCTACACGGCCGGCTTTTTCAAGGGCCGCGTTTACTTCGTCATTAGCGCCAACCACTTTGGCGTTTTTCCAGAAATCGGCACGCAGTGCCTGTATTAATTCTTTAGCTTTGGCCAGGCCCTCTTCTGTACGCGCCATGCCGCAATACTCCCACATAATGTGGCCCAAATCGCGGTGGTATTCGTTAACCGTTTTGGTGCCGTTTAAAGCTAACAAGCTGTTAATACGATCAAGCACATCTTGTTTTGTCTTGGCAAAGGCAGGATGGCTGGCATCAACCGGTTTAGGGCCAATGGTAGCCAAATAATCGCCCAGTGTATATGGTATAACAAAATAACCATCGGCTAATCCCTGCATCAGGGCCGAGGCACCTAAGCGATTTGCGCCGTGGTCGCTAAAGTTACACTCGCCCAAAGCATAAAGGCCCGGTACGTTGGTGCTTAAATTATAATCAACCCAAAGGCCGCCCATGGTATAATGCACGGCAGGGTAAATACGCATTGGTTGCTTGTAAGGGTCCTCGTCGGTAATTTGATAGTACATATCAAACAGGTTACCATATTTGGCAGCAACCGCTTCCTGGCCCAAACGATTGATCGCGTCAGCAAAGTCAAGGAAAACTGCAAAGCCCGATCCGCCTACACCACGTCCATCATCAACCATTTCTTTAGCGTTACGCGATGCTACGTCGCGCGGCACCAGGTTACCAAATGATGGGTATTTTCTTTCTAAGAAGTAATCGCGGTCGTCCTCTTTAACCTGGGCGGCAGTGATTTCTTTTTTGCGGAGTTTTTCGGCTATCTCCACAGTTTTTGGTGCCCAAACACGTCCGTCGTTACGCAACGATTCAGACATCAGCGTGAGCTTACTCTGATGATCGCCGGTAACCGGGATACAGGTTGGGTGTATTTGTGTATAGCAAGGATTGGCAAAGAAAGCGCCACGTTTATGCGCACGCCATGCTGCCGTAACGTTTGATCCGGCGGCATTGGTAGAAAGGTAGAACACGTTACCATAACCACCTGTGCATAATAGTACCGCATGACCTGTATGCGTTTCGATCTGGCCGTTTGTTAAGTTACGGGTGATGATACCTTTTGCGTGGCCGTCTATAGTTACTACGTCAAGCATTTCGGTACGGGTATACATTTTTACCTTACCCTTATGTATCTGGCGGTTCAATGCCGAGTATGCACCTAATAATAATTGTTGTCCTGTTTGTCCCCTCGCGTAAAACGTACGCGATACCTGCGAACCACCGAATGACCGGTTATCAAGCAAGCCGCCATACTCGCGGGCAAATGGTACGCCCTGGGCTACACATTGATCTATAATGTTTACAGATACTTCTGCCAGGCGGTAAACGTTTCCTTCGCGGGCACGGTAATCGCCACCCTTAATGGTATCGTAAAACAAACGGTATACGCTATCGCCATCGTTCTGATAATTTTTGGCAGCATTTATACCTCCCTGCGCAGCAATAGAGTGCGCGCGGCGAGGGCTATCCTGGAAACAAAACGCTTTTACATTATAACCCAACTCGGCCAGCGATGCTGCTGCTGACGCGCCAGCTAAACCGGTACCTACAACTATTACATCGTATTTACGCTTATTAGCGGGGTTAACCAGCTTTAAGTTAAATTTATGCTTGCTCCATTTTTCGGCTAACGGGCCGGGTGGAATTTTAGCTTCTAAACTCATGTCTTTATATTTACGAGTTGCGAGTTACGATTTTAGATTTAACGATTCGTAAATCTAAAATCGTAACTCGCAAATCATTTTGAAATGCTTTGTATAAAATAAACTATCGGCATTAAGGCAAACCCTAACGGTATAATTACCGCGAAGAACCATTTGCCAATAAACTTCACTACCGGGCTGTATTTCCTATGTGTCCATCCCAGGGTTTGGAACGCGCTCTGGAAACCATGCAGCAAATGGAACGATAATGCGCCCATTGCAATTACATAGATGATAACGTACCATATATTACTAAAACTGGTTGCCACTTTAGTATGCAGATCTTTAACACGAACAATCTCTACATCATTTTCTGTTGTTGATGAATGCTCGAAAGTTGGATCGGCAGGTGTAAAGTCAGTTACGGTACGCTCATTGGTTAGCACGTTGGTGCGGTACTCTTTAAAACCTACCGTATCGGTAAATTTGTATTTGTACCAAAAATCGCCCATGTGTATCACCAGGAACAGGAACAGGATAGAACCTAACAGTCCCATGTTTTTTGACGACCATGATGCCGGCGATTTAGGTTGTGCCGCATAAGCCACCGGGCGCGATCTGCGGTTATTGATTGTCAATATCAACGCATAAAGCGCATGTACCAAAATAGCCAGGTACAGCAGGTAGGCTACCACCTCTATAGGCGGGAAGTGTGTTAAAAAGTTGGCATACACATTAAACCCATAACCCTGGTCATTTTTAAACAGGAACAGGTTGCCGCCCAGGTGCACTATAATAAAAGTGCACAAAAACAAGCCTGTTAAAGCCATAATTAGCTTTTTGCCCAGCGATGAGTTAAAGGTTTGTTTAATTTCGCTCATTATTTTATTGTAAATATATATTTACGCAAAAGTATTTATTAAATACCAAAAAGATATAAACGCCTTTGGTGATTTAGGCGGCAAACAGTTATTTAGAAACAATCTAAAAACAGAGTCACTTTTAACCGAAATATTGTTAATATTTGTTAATATGCCGATTGCTCTATTATCTTCGAACCGATTAATTGCACCTTATTTTATGAAGTATTTCTTTGCTTTATGCCTGGCTATACTGGCTGCAGGCTGTACCCAAAAAACAACTATTGAATTTACCGGAACAACACCGGGCATTACTGATGGCGAGTTTATAATTAAAAATCTAAGCGATTCGACAATCTGTAAGACCGCTATTAAATCCGGAGCATTTGAGGTAAGCGGTGAATATAACAACGGCACATATGGTTATATGTCGGTAAATAACGATAAACTGGGTATGCTGGCGTTTGATGTTTATCTGCAGCCAGGAAAATATACCGTTACATTTGACAGGGAAAAACCCTATAAGTACCCTGATATTCAATCTACCGTAAAAAAACAAAACGAGTTAACGGCTTACTATCATTTATTTGATAAGACAAAAGAGGAGCTAAATAAAAAAGCAGCCGATTTAAATGCACGATTAAAAGACCCTAAAAGCAAAACACTACCCGCAGACGCTTATAACAACCTGGTTAACAAATACCAGGAAGCAGAGCAGCAGCAGCTAAAACTAGCAACAATTGTGCTTTCGGCATTTGTAGATAAATATCCTGATAATAGTATTACGCTGCGTATTATTGTATTAAATAATGCCTACATGAGCGATCCGGATGGTTACTATAGGATTTTTCAAAAATTAAGTCAGGCAACTAAAGAGAGCCCCGAAGGAAAGGCAGTAAGGGGTTTATTGGAAAGCGCAAATAACCTAACAAATAAGTAAATTTTTTAGTCTGTTTTTAGCTGATTTATTTTTTGCGGATACCCGTAGTAGTATTACATTAGTAGTAACTAATTACCTATACCAAATGAAATACGTCAGCTTAATTTTACTGGTTTTATTATTTGCAGGATGTGACCGATCTCAAGGCGATATTACAATTACCGGCACTGCAACGGGAGCCAATTTTGGTCATGTTACGATAAGGGACCAAGCCAATAACAATGTTTATAGTACAGATATTTCGGCAGGAAAATTTAATATCAGCAAGAGATTTTTGCAATATTCAGGCTATTATAAGCTGGTTTATTCATTAAGTTCGGCCACAACACGCAGGGTTGATATCTTTTTACAGCCCGGCGAATACAGCATTAACATCAACCCTAAAAAAATAAATAATTACCCGTTAATTACCTCGTTATCAAAAAAGCAAACCGAGTTATCGGCCTATTACACTTTAGCCGACTCTATTAATGCTGAGAACCGCAAAAGGGTTATTGCTATACATAGCCAAATTGAAGGGGTTGAAAACCAAGCCGTAACCTTAGAAGAGCATGCCGCCATGACTGCTAAACTCCATGAGGATGAACTAAACGCCAACCGGGTTGATGAACTAACCAATTTAAATGCTTTTATAAATAAATATCCTGAAAATGAGATAGCTCCGCACATTATGCTGCAAATGGATTATCAAAACAACCCGACAGAGTTTTATACTATTTTTCAGAAACTAAGTTCGGCTGCCAAAAGCAGTGATGATGGCAAAGAACTGGAAAGCAAGTTAAAGCCATTGGCTAATGTATCTGCAGGGACATCAACGCCGACTATTGCCGGCAAAACTCCTGATGGAAAAACGCTCGATATTAAAGCCATGAACAAAAAGATCATACTGCTTGATTTTTGGCGCTCGACAAATGGCACCAGCCGTGATAATCATCAGTATATGATAACCGGTTTATTATCCCAATTTGGCGATAAAGGTTTTGGAATTGTAAGCATATCATTTGATACGGAAAAAAACAGGTGGACCACCGCTATAACTGGCGATAAGATGACCTGGCCCCAAATATCAGATCTTAAAGGAGATGATTCGCCAAATGCAGATAGCTGGGGTATAAAAAGCATCCCGGCCTACTGCCTGCTTGATAGCCACGGGCAAATAATTGAGCATGTAAAAGACTTTAATAATGTGGCAGCAAGCGTAGCCAACTACCTTAAAACTCATTAATCAATAGCAATCACTTTATCCTTCAGCACGGCAAATATGCGGTCGGTTTCGCGGCTGTGGATAGCTACACGGCCTGTAAATTTACCAAATGAGGGTAGTACACCCTGCTTATCGCCAAAGGCGAAACAGGGCAGGGTTATGCTTTGCCGTCCTTTGCCTTTTAAATTTACGCCGGGGTGTATATGTCCGCAAAAAACATAGCTGTCCAGCAATACCAGTTTAGGCTCTGGGACAGGATGATGCAGCATAAGGAACGGCCCCGTTAAAAGTTCATCATGTAATGTTACGTTCAATTCCTGATAGTGCCTGTCATGTACAATATCATGGTTACCACGTATCAGATCAATGGTCAGTTTTGGGAACTGCTGCCGCCATAGCGCAAACCAGTCCCAATCGGCATTCATATCACTGTGAAACAGATCGCCCAGAAACAACACCTTTTGTGGCCTGTATTCGTCTATCAGGTCAGACAGTACGGCCAGGTCGCCCTGTTCCATATCGCGCGGCACCGCTATTCCCGCTTTGCGGAAATGTCCCACCTTGCCTAAATGCACATCGGCGGCAATTAATGTTTTTTCCTGCTTCCAGTAAATAGCACGTTGCGGTAATAACAGAAGGTCCTGGTCAAATAATTTAAAGGGAACACCCGCGCTTATCGTCATAGCGTGCAAAAGTAATAAAAGTGGGTTTCATTATAAGAAACGAATGCGCGCATTTGCCGAAGGGGTGATCGAGCGAAGCGATGATGGGTGGGTAACCGCAGCCATACAGAAAGAAAAAAAACTTAATTCCACAAAAAAGGGCCGAAAAACTCTCGCAGTGTTTCGGCCCTACATCTACCTATGAAAAACAGCCCTTTTTGGAAGGGCATTAACTACTTGTATACAGGCAAAATAAATGCCAGTTGTAATATATGAAGGTTATATAAGCGCAAAGGCAAGACTGTTAGTAATCAGCTATTTGGGGGTCGGAAAATCTTTTCTCCAATTAGGGTAAATTTTACACAAAATAGCCCACGGGTATCATAACTAAATAAATACTTGTTATTAATTAATAGTAACTCCAGAATTTAACCAACTATCAATAAATAAAACCTGAAACTATCCGCCATTAGCATTGTTAAAAAATTATGGAATACAATGTATATCTTTTGGCGACCGATCCTAACAACCCTTGCAGAGATATAATTCATTCGAGAGATACCGAATTGAAAATTAGGGTGTATTGTCTTAATGAGGATAAATTTATAGCTAATAGTAACGAAATACAGCTTTTTGGTTATGCCAATAACAGACTTTATGCATTTGAGACAATAGATATTTCGGCCGAAGATGCTTTAGATGTTGTTGGCGCCATACAATGGTATGCCGAGTATATTGAATTCCCGGAAATGGAAATTTTGCCAGAGGACCCACGACCGAACCAGAGTTTGGCGGTGTAATAAAAACCTGAGGCGGTTCTATTCTTTCCTTATCGAAAAAATCTATACACAAGCAATCTTAACCATGCCCATGTATAGATTTCTTTTTCGCGCCAGTCCGCTATCGAAATGGCATTTTGTTTAAAAAGTATGTGCCTGTATAATAGTCCAGGAGCGGAGGTTTAATAAAATCTCACTATTAGTAATCAACCTTTTTTAGGTACTCCATATTTATCTTCATACTATCCAATGCCGATACAGGATATTCTTCCTGCTCGATAAAGAAGTATTTCATACCGGCATCTTTACTGTGTTTTAGCAGACCCACAATATCAAGGGTGCCGTTACCAAACTCGGTACTGCGTTTTCCCTTCATATCTTTCAAATGCCATAGCGGGAAACGCGGCCCATAGGTTTTAAAGTATTCAAACGGGTCCTTTCCGGCGGCTAAAACCCATCCCAGGTCCATTTCCATGTGTACCAATTTAGGATCTGTGTTTTTAAGCATTACATCATACAAAACATCATTGGTATCTTTATCTGTCTCAAATTCGGCATTATGATTATGGAAGCCAAATTTCACGCCTGCCGCTTTACACTCTTCGCCGGCTTTATTAAACCTTTCGGCTATTTTTTGATAGTTAGCCGTGGTTTGCCCACGGTAAGGCAGCGTAGATGCTATAAGATACTCCTGCCCGGATAATGCCGCCTGCTCAATAGTGCTTTGCCATTTGCCGTCAATGCTGCAATGCCCGCTGCGCAGGGTCATCCCCAAATCTTTACAGGTCTGTTTCATCTCTTCGGGTTTCAAACCATAAAACAATCCTAAATTACTTGATGCAGATTCTACTTGCTTAATACCAAGGTCGGCTATTATTTTTAAGGTCCCTTTAGGATCGGTCATCATTTCCTTGCGGAAGGTGTACAACTGTATGCCCGGATCTTTGATTTTTTTTGGTGCAGATTTAAAGGAGGGTAATAGCACTGATCCAACAGCCAGCGCCCCCATGTTTTTTAAAAAATCGCGTTTGTTCATTTAATTGTTTTTAATGATTTGAATATCGTATCATTCGTTAAACTTAATTCCGCCAAGCACCTATAAATGGCGAGTTTAGCGCATAATGTAATTGATAATAATTGGTTTATAACTGGTTATCAAATCAATATTAATGCTTTTTACCCGATTTAAGAATATTCTGCTTTATTTTTTGAGATAGTCACAATAACATTACATAGGTTATAGGTATGGCTTTTGAAGAAACTTTGTTAAAAAAAAGAGGGGGCTTATTAGGCCCCCTCTTGTAAATGTTTTTTTAAATATTCTATATCTATAAGTTCAATATAATTTATCAGTTTGACACAGCACCTATTTTTTTCAAGAGCTTCCGATTTTCACGTCTATGTATTAACTTGTGAGCAAGCGCGTAAATAACCGGTAATATTAGCAAGGTAAGAATAGTAGATGTTATTAACCCACCGATAACTACAATGGCAAGCGGTTTTTGCGTTTCGCTGCCTATACCTGTTGATATAGCCGCTGGCATTAAACCTATTGCAGCCATTAAAGCCGTCATTACCACAGGGCGCACACGGGATATAACCCCTTCAAGTATTGCCGTATCTAATGGCATACGTTCTGCCAGGTTTTTACGGAATACAGATATTAAGATAACCCCATTTTGAATACATACGCCAAATAACGCGATAAAGCCAATGCCTGCTGATATGCTAAAGTTAATGCCGGTAATATGCAATGCCAATATACCCCCGATTAATGCGAATGGCACATTCATAATAACTAATGAGGCATCTTTAACATTGCCAAAGGTGATGAATAGTATTAAAAAGATAACCAGTAAACAAATAGGCACCACATGCGCCAGGGTGTTTGATGCACGCGTTTGGTTTTCAAACTCACCATTCCAGGTAAATGAATAACGGTTATCCAATTTAACGGCGTTGCCAACTTTTTTCTGTGCTTCAGCAATGGTGCTGCCCAGATCGCGCCCGCGCACAGAAAACTTAACAGCTATATACCGGGCGTTGTTATCCCTGTAAATAAATGCCGGCCCGGTTAACGTGGTTATACTTGCAATTTCTTTAATAGCTATTTTTGATCCGCTTAGGGTTGGCACCATCAGGTTTTCAATTTTACTCTGCGTATTACGGAAATCTTCCTGATACCTAAGACGGATATCAAATTTACGTTCGCCCTCATACAAAGTAGTTGCGGCTTTACCACCAATGGCCATTTCAATAACGGCATTAGCATCCGAGGTTGAAACGCCGTAGAGCGCCATTTTACGCTGATCCAGCTCTATCCGGAATTCGGGCTGCCCAAGGTTGCGCAAAACACCCAGATCTTCAACACCCTGAACGTGTTTAAGCACATTCATAACTTCATCAGCCTTGTGGTCAAGCACATTAAAATCAGGACCAAATATTTTTACCGCCATCGATGCCGGCACCCCCGCTACGGCCTCGGCCACGTTATCAATAATTGGCTGCGAGTAGTTGTAAATTATGCCCGGGAACTGGCTTAGCTTTTTATCCATTTCGGCTATCAGCTCTTCCTGGCTAATATTTCGCTTCCATTCTTTTTTGGGCAACAGGTCAACCTGAATTTGTACGTTAAAAAACCCTTTGGGATCGGTACCATCATTTGTGCGGCCAACCTGCGACAGGGTTTGTTTTACTTCGGGAAACGTAGATAGAATATCGCGCATTTTATCGGTAAGGTTTACCGAGCTTTTTAGCGACGTACTCATGGGCAACTGGGCGGTTACCCATAGCGCGCCTTCATTAAGCTGAGGTAGAAACTCGGTACCTAAAAATCTGGCCGAAAAGAATGTTACAGCCATAAATGCTACTGCAACCGTTAAACTTAATTTTTGGTTGCGGTAAGTGTAACTAAACATACGGCGAATACCGTTCTCAAAAAACAGCACCACCACATTGTGCTTTTCTTTTACATTTTTATTTAGTAAAATACTTGACAAGGCCGGCACCAGGGTTAAAGTAAACAATAACGCCCCTATTAACGCGAAGCCTAAGGTGTATGCTAACGGAGAGAACATTTTACCCTCTACTTTTTGGAATGCAAAAATTGGCACCAGGCAGGTTAAAATAATTAGTTTGGAAAAGAATATGGCCTTACCCATTTCTGTACCGACATTTTTAAACAGGCCCAATTTGGCCAGCTTATTAAACTTTTCCATGCCAACTTCATGGGCCTTATAGTCAAGCGCTACAAACAGCCCCTCAACCATCACAACTGCACCATCTATGATGATACCAAAATCTACCGCCCCCATTGATAGCAGGTTGGCGCTCATGCCTTTTAAGCGCAAGCACATAAACGCAAAAAGTAATGAAAGAGGAATAATTATGGCTACAATTAGGGTGGTGCGCCAATCAGCCATGAACAGGAACACAATAACGGTTACCAGAACAATACCCTCCAATAGATTATGAATTACTGTTTCAGTACAAAAATCCATTAAGGTTGTACGATCATAAAAAGTATCAATTTTTACATCCTTAGGTAAAATACGGGTATTAAGTTCTTCTGTTTTAGCACGTATTTTATCTAACACATCTGATGGGTTTTCGCCCTTGCGCATTACCACAATACCTTCAATAACATCGTTATGCTTATCGCGCCCAACCTGGCCCAAACGCGGCAGGCCACTTTCTTTAATCTCGGCAACATCTTTGGCCAGGATAGGTACGTTGTTAACATTTTTTATAATGATGTTTTGTATCTCATCAATATTATTGATGAGGCCAATACCACGCACCACATAGGCCTGGTCATTTTTTTCTATAATATCACCACCTACGTTAATATTACTGCGGTTTATAGCGGTATAAACATCAAGCGAGGTTAGGCCGTATTTTTGCAGCAGCACAGGGTTTACACTTACTTCATAATCCTTTTCTTCGCCGCCAAAGCTGTTAACATCGGCTACGCCAGGGACAGATTTAAACTGGCGGTCAAGCACCCAATCCTGTATGGCGGTAAGTTCATGGAGTGATTTGGTTTTGCTTTTTAGCGTATACCGGTAAATTTCGCCGGTTGGGCCATAGGGCGGTTCAACCTCTGGCTTTACACCATCAGGCAGATCGGCATTTCCAAGCCTGCTTAGCACCTGTTGGCGCGCGAAGGCATCGTCAACATCATCATCAAAAATAATACGCACGTAGGATAACCCAAAGGATGACGTAGTGCGCAGGTTAGCTTTTTTTTGCACCGAGTTAAGCACCGTTTCCATAGGTATGGTGATCATCTTTTCCACCTCTTCCGCACTTCGGCCGGGCCATTGGGCTATAATGATGATCTGCGTATTGGTTACATCCGGGAAAGTTTCAATAGGGGTATTACTGTAGCTCCACACACCTATAATCACCAGTACGGCAGTCATACAAAACACAAAATAGCGGTGCTTTAGCGAGAAGTAAATTATATTTTTAATGAATTTATTCATTTCAGTTTTTTAGTAATGAGTTTTAAGTATTGAGTTTTTAAAATATGGTGAGTAATAATCTGTTTAATTTATTGCTCACTACTCAAAACTAATCTCCTGTTAAAGCACCGTACAGCAAAAGTTGGTTTTTTGATATCACCCTTTCGCCGGGTTTTAGGCCCGATGCTATATAGGTTATATCATCAACCGTTTTAATAATACTAACCTCTCGTATTTTCAGGTCGCACTTGCCATTGTAGATCACTACATAATTTTTACTGTTATCAAATACAATAGCCTTTGCCGGAACAGAAACCGCCTGCGCATTTTCACTATTAGTAACAACTACGTTGGTAAACATTGCCGGTTTTAGCAACATATCCGGATTGGGTAATGCTATCTTTATCTTCATTACCTTATTGTCAGGGTCTAATACAGAGCTTATTTCGTTTACCTTACCTGTAAATACTTTGCCGGGATAGGCTACAGTAGTTACTTTAGCGGTATAGCCTGTTTTAATCTTGCTGATGTCTGATTCAAAAACATTGGCCCATATCCATACATCTTTCATATTGGATATAGTGAACATACTGCCACTATTATCCTGGCGGATAAAACTGCCTGATGTTATATTTTTCTCAACAATGTATCCGCTTTGCGGTGCTTTAATAACCAGCGTTCCGTTCTCGCTGGTATTGCCCCCGCCATTTATGGCAAGCTGCTGTTCTATTTTACGGTTTGCCGCTACTGCCTTGTTATAATTTTCTTGTGCTTCTGTATATTCGCGTTCGCTCGAGATACCATTTTTATATAATGATTCTGCCTGGCTTAATTGCCGTTTAGCTACCACTACATCAGACCGGGTAGAAGACAGATCAGTATAATTACCGGCTACATCGGCGCTGCGCATTATGGCCAGGGCCTGTCCTTTTGTTACCTTATCGCCCAGAGATACTTTTACAGCTATAACCTGCCCGCTTGAAAAAGGAAAAACTTTCACCACGTTATTATCATCGCTTGACACTTCGCCCGAAAGGCTGAGCTCATCCTTCATGGTACTGGTTTTCGCGGTATCTATGGTGATCATTTTTTGCAAAGAATCACTTATGCATAATTGCTTACTCTCTGGCGCATCTGTTTTTTTTTGGCTACATGCGGTTAAAAGCATCAATCCGGAGAGACCAATCAAAAACGTTTCTCTTTTCATTATCATGTACATTATCAATTGTTAGTTTAAGGCTTTATTATGGTTGTCCCGGTGGCGAAGTTTAAATCAGCAATTGATTTTTGCAGGTTGTATTGCTGTTGTATTATTTTAAGCTTGGTATCTTTATAAGTATCAAAAAAGTCTATAAATTCAATTAGCCCTATCTGCCTTTCTTTAAAGCTTTTAAGCATATTGCTAAACAATTTATCATACTGCTCATTAAACTCGGCTTGCTGGGTAGAAAATAGTTCTTGCGTTAACCGGTACTGATTTACAGCTGATACTACTTCATTTTTAAGCCGCAGCTCATTATCTTTTAAGGTACTTTCCTGGCTCTTTATGTTATATGTTGCAGATTTGATATTACCCTGGTTTCGGTTAAAAAAAGGAAGTGGTAGCCCTATTTGCAAACCGTAATAATTAGGCGCGTAACTGCTGTTTTTATCGTAATCTACTCCTACGGTTATATCCGGAACAGCCAGCGCTTTTTGATAGGCCAAATCGTGGGTTGCCGCGTTAAGCTGATATTTATTAGATAAATAATCGGCACGGTTAGCTTTAGCCTGCTCGATCAGGGCCGGAATATCCAGCCCGACCGATTGGCTTGCTTGATTATTTATAACAGGGGTAAAATACGTTGTTTCCTTAGCACCCAACAAGGTTTTAAGTTCGGTTTGCAGGTCGTTAATTTGCTTGCTGTTCTCTATCCTATCATTTTGCAGGCCAAATAACAGTGCTTTAAGCCTTACCAGATCCTTCATAGAAGTATTACCTGCATCAAACGATTGTTGGATGCCGTTAACCAGATTAGCAGCCGAGCTTATTTCCATCTGGTATACCTTAGCCTGATCTATCAGGTTGGCCAGCTGGCTAAAATCTAACTGCAGGTTGTAGTGCAGGTTACGCATCAGGTCATTAAAAGCAGCTTCCTGCACCTGTGCATTATCCTTTGCTACCTGTACTTGTTTTCCGCGTTTGCCGGCAGTTGTAAATACCTGGCTAAGCTGCACAAACACCTGCCCCTGGCCCAGATTGCTGTTATGGTAAAAAAACTTTTTACTGCTGCCATCATGAATATTCTGATCAGTGCTTAATACCGGGTTATCCCATAGCTTTGCCTGGGCTATTAAAGCTTTTGATACTTCTATATTATATTTCTGAGCAAGTAAACTTAGGTTATTAGCCAAAAATTGTTTTTCGGCATCCTGAAAATTTAAAGAAAGGGTATCAGCCTGGGCCTGTGCTTTAAAAGCTGTTATATAAATAAATAAGGGTAAAATAAAAAGACCAAGTTTAAAACGCATAGTTAATTTTAAAGGGCCAAAATTAAACTATGCTTAAAGCACTAAAATTAGAATGGTATTAGAATTTTAATTTGATCTGTTAAAGTTTACGGTTATGCTGGTGCCCTTATTTTCTACAGATTCAATAGTAAGCGTACCGTTAAATAATTGAATAATTTTTTGGGTAACATACAACCCTATACCATTACCCGCAAAACTGCGGGAGTTATTACCTCTGTAGAATGATTTAAAAACCAACTCCATATCATCATGAGGGATGCCAATGCCCGAATCAATAATTTGTATACGTATGAGCAATTTATCCGCATAAAAATTACAGAGAACCGTTTTTCTGTCTGAAAACTTAAAAGCATTTCCAATAAGGTTATTTAGAGCGATAAAAAGCAATTGATAATTAGCCGGAATGGTTAGCATCGATTCATCCTCGGGCATGTGCTCAATATTTATTTTCAATATCCCTGCCCCGGCTTTATTGGCCCAGTACTCCTGTATCTCCCACAATAACTCATCTATCCTTACAGGGCTTTGTTGGGCAATGGTATAATCCATATCTACCTGTGCCAGTTCCATTAAGCCGGTTATTGTATCTCTTAATCTTTCAGATTCTTCCAGCACCAGTTGCAGGGTCTTTTTATTTTCTATCGCACTTCTTTCTTTACTCAAAGCCAGCTCTACTTCGCCAATAATACTGGTTATTGGGGTACGCAATTCGTGTGACGCATTAGTCACATAGGTTTTTTGCATCTCAAAAGCATTTTCAAGATGTTCCAGCAACCGGTTAAAGTTATGTGCGAGTTCGCTTATTTCATCGTTACCATGACCTTCATTTACCCGCAGATGAAGGTTGGTAGATTTTATCAGTTGCATTTGGTTCACCACATTTTTTATTGGTGAAAGTGTGTTTTTTGCCAGCCATTGGCTTATTAAAAATAAAATTACAGCTACGATTAAAAAAAGAATGATCATTGTTTGGAGTATCGAACTCAATTCATGCTTTCCTAATGTATCTTCTGCAGAAACGAGGATAACAAAATTACCCTGGTTATCTTTATAATAAATTCCAACTACCTGGTAATTTTTATTACTATACTGCAAATACTTGTGTTTTCTTACAGCATCTATTATTTTGTTATCCCAATACTGCTGTTTGTCACTTATAAATGCCGCGCTATTGCGGCTGTCATATAATCTTATTACTTCACCCGGTAAATTTTTAAGAAACCTGTTTCGAATCTTGCTTAAAGAATCGGGGGTAATCTCATCCGCTTCGAGATAAAGCTGGGCCGCTATATTGGCACGATCTTTTAACTGTGTATAAAAGTGACTATGCACAATAGCATAAACAGAAAGATAAAGCGTTATCATGACCACAAGCAATACGCCCGAGCCTATGAAAGTAAAATAAAGTGAAAGCCTGTTCTTTATTTTCACCTTAAATCTGTTCTGCTTTAAATATATACCCTTTGCCTATTACTGTGTGGATATATTTTTCGGTAAATCCTTTTTCTATTTTATTACGCAAATAGTTAATGTAAACATCTACCACGTTAGTACCTGTATCAAAGTCAATTCCCCATACTTTTTCGGCAATAGTTTGCCTGGATAAAATTTTGTTGCTGTTATTCATCAATAATTCCAGTAGGGCATATTCTTTATTTGTTAAAGTTATTTTCCGGCCCTCCCGTTCTACAGTATTATTGGAAGTATTGAGCGTAATATCACCCAATACAAGAACTTGTGCCAAATCTGATGAATTACGCCTTAGTAATGCGTCTATCCGTGCCTGCAGTTCTTTTAGATGGAATGGTTTCACTAAATAATCATCGGCCCCAATATTTAATCCATTTACCTTATCATCTACACTATTTAGTGCAGTTAGTATAAGTATAGGTATTTTTTTATCTTTTTGGCGAATATGTCGGCAAACTTCAATCCCGTTTAAATAAGGTAACATTATATCCAGTATAACCAGGTCATATGGTTTATGGGGGAACTTCTTTATCGCTTCGGCACCATCAGTAATAATATCTACTAAATGACCATTTTCTTCGAGCGCTTTTTTTAAAAAAGCAACTACCCGTTCTTCATCTTCAACTAAAAAAATTTGTGCCATACGTAATTAAACAAATATAGGCGGTTATAACCTATAACAAAAGCCTTAATACCTATAGTGTACATTTAATTACTGACCATAAACAGTAAAAAATAAGCTTTAAAGCCATTGTTAGGCACTGATAATCAATCACTACCAACCTTATTTCATTTTTATTTTGAAGGGTTGCTCAATCATTCTATATTTGCAATCCCAAAACAACGGGAGTTTAGCTCAGCTGGTTCAGAGCATCTGCCTTACAAGCATCTTGAAATACCCTCAAATTTTCTCTCAAACGACTTTTTTATACTTTCTTATCTATATGTACGAACGCGGTACGAACATAGCAACCTGATTAATAAATTAATTATAACTGTTAGTTTGCCATTCTGTGAGCCTGTTTAAGATGTGTTTTCCATAATTTGGTTTGTTTAAGTGAATAAATAATTATTAAGCCTACTTAGGTTTGGTGCGATCAAGTGCAAAAGGAAAAGATATAAATAGATTGTGCGTTGGCCTTGCGGGTTTATGCTCGGTAAGCTTTTGCACGCTTCAGAAGCACCAGCCCTAACTTAGCTGTTAATTATGTATTCTTTCTCCTCAATGTCCAATTCAAGAAATATGAAATTTCTTACTTTATAGAGGTAGTATAATTCCTGAATTGATTTTGGACACTTCATAATATGGGGTATATGCCCTCAGTAAATAACTGTCCATGATAATGTAATGTAAACTCAATAAGTTACCTCAACCATATCAATTCAAGAAATATCAAAAATCATTGTTTATACAGGTAGTATAAATCTTGAATTGAATACTGATCAACTTCCAATTTCTTAGTAATACTTGGTTCTATATAGGAGGTTACAAACTTGTTTTACAAAGAAGTGTACTTACTGCATGGTTTAGCAAAATAAATTGCATAAAACCTGTTTTATACGTATTTGATGCATAACAGAGCTTTTGCTGATTGTATCTGTATAATTTTGCACCCGCTCAATTTCGGAAAAATCATCTGGTACAAGATATTGTATCTCCGTAGCAAATTTTCCGCAAAAAATGCGATATTAGTACACCCTAAATTTACACTGTCGCCTACCTCTTACTGTATGAATATTTTATTTGTTCGTCTTATTTCTATCTTTCTTTTTATCATTTGCTCAAATACCATTTTTGCACAATCAGATTTAATAAATGATGCCGGTTACATTGCGATACAAAAGATACAGGCAGATTCACTACGAACAGAGCGGCTGATTGTGTACCTCGGTAAATCTATTGCTGAAAAGTCAGCAACTGCAAATCAGATAAGTAAATATTTGTTTCATACTGCCCGAAAAAATGGTGATAGTTTGATGGTTGGAAAATTATATATTTCCTCTGGTTTTGCTTATTTATCCCTTGGGCAACTTGATCAAGCATATTTTCAATATTCTACAGCGGTACCTTTGATAGAGAAATATGGAAAGCTGGATCTGCTTATAAAAATTTACGAAGACATTTCCTGGATACAAATACAACTTAACGACTACAAACGAGCTGAATCTTCGCTCTCGTCGGCGTTAGCGCTTAGTAACGGTTATCGGGCAAATGATAGGTTAGGTGAAATTTACGACCATTATGGTGTTTTAAGCTATACACAGCGGAAATTCGACCAGGCCATAGCATACTATCGCACGGCGTTGCAATACAATAAAAAATATGGAACGAAGCTTAGCCAAGTTAATGATCTGAACAATATTGCCATAAGCCAGCAAAAACTAAATTTTTTTCCAGAAGCTTTAATAACCTTATTGCAGGCTAAAACTTTATCTGATTCATTAAATAACAACTATTTCAAACAGGCTATTTTACAAAATATAAGTGAAGTGGCCTACAATAGCCGTGATTATAAAACAGCCCAAATGTATATTATTCAGGCAATGGAAACTGCCAAAACAAACAGAGATATTGTTTTGCAACCCGGGCTAATAAGATTACTGAAAAAGATAAATGGTAAAATCGGCGACTATAAAACTGCTTTAATGTATGCCGACTCGCTTGAGACGATTTATGAGCGCATATACGCGAAAGAAAGGATAGATGCTGCAAGCGAAATGGAAATTAAATACCAATCAGCTTTAAAAGATGATAAGTTAGCCCAGCAAGCACTTTTGGCATCCCAACAGCGACAAGAAATAACAGCAAAACAACTTCAGTTAGAACTAAATATCAAAGAAAATGAAATCAAGAGGATGGCTTTATTGCATAAGCAGTCTCAACTTCAAAATGAAAATATACAGCAAGCCGCGTTAAACGAGAAAAAAGAATTGCGATTTCAAATTAACAGTCAAATTAATAGCAAAAAAATAGCATTTCAGCAAAAGATTATCAGTTCGGGCGAGACCCTTAAAGGTTTACTTACCATGATTTTATGTTTTATTGTTTTGGTAACAATTATATTGTTTTACAATTATAAAAAAGGTAAAAAACTGAATGGTATCATCTCATCGCAAAAGACCGATTTGGAAATTACGGGCCATGTTAAAGATTTGTTATTCAGTGCAGTTAGTCATGATATGCGCGCACCAATTAATACACTCATCGCATTTACTCAACTATTGGAGTTTGGCGATGTAACCACACATAGTATGCAGCTTTATGCGTGTGAGCTTAAAAAATCGCTCGGTCATACATCTGTATTAATGGAAAATTTATTGAACTGGTCATTGAGTCAGATGCAGGGGTTCAGGCCAGATTTTCAGCTATTCGATGTATCTATTACGGTTAACGAAGTTGTTGCCATTTTAACAGAGCAGGCGATGCCAAAGGGTATAGCTATCCAGAATGCTATTCCGGTAGGAACTTTGATTATGGCCGACACCAATATGCTGCAACTGGTGATTAGAAACCTGGTTAGTAATGCAATAAAATTTACAAATGAAAAGGGCCTGGTGATAATAAATGCGGAAAATAACGGGGCAAATGTTACGATATCCGTCCGCGATGATGGTATAGGTATGCCTGAAAAGAATGTAAATGAGTTTAATGCGGAAAATTACGTTCGGTTTTCGGATAGTACACCGGGCACTAATAAAGAGAAGGGAACAGGGCTTGGATTGATGTTATGCAAAAAATTCACTGCCTTAATGAATGGAAAACTACAAGTTCAAAGCAAAATCGACCATGGAAGCTTATTTTTATTAAATCTTCCTAACACACCTTAAGAGGCTCAATCGGCACAGCGGGTCAACATAGTGTGACCAACCATCAAATCAAACACTTCTTGCCTTGCTGTTGCACTTATCGGAACAACGTGGCGATTTGACAATACAACCTCGTTTGCCCCAATCGTTATTAAATGATTTAGGTTAACAATGTATTGCCTGTGTATCCGTCTGAAAATGCTGCCAGGTAAATGTTTTTCCATTTTTTTCAGATTTACGAGCGTAACATGCTTGCTGGTCGCGGTAAATACAGTTGAATAATCCCCTAAACTTTCAATGTAAAAGACATCATCATAACTTATTTTTGTTAAAACGCTGTTTTCTCTGATGAAAAAGTATTTTACCTGTTGGTTTTTTTCAACCTGGAATAGATCTTCGCCGCTATGAATGTTATCATTGAACGCTTTCTTCAATTCCAAATATTCAATAGCTTTATTTACCGCCTTGTAAAACCGCTCGAATGTTAAAGGTTTAACAACAAAATCTATAACGTCAAGATTGAACCCTTCAACCGCATATTCAGCATGAGATGTGATGAAAACCACCACTGGAGGATGTTTTAAACCCTTAACCAGGCCCAATCCAGAAAGGTTCGGCATATCGATATCCGAAAATAAAATATCTATCTGTTTAACGGCCAAAACCTTAGCTGCGTCATACCCGTCATCGCAAATAGCAAAAAGCTGTAGCCTTTCTATTTTGCTTATGTATTTGGCGATAAGATCCCGGTCAATCAGGTTGTCGTCTGCAACGAGACATTGATATCGCATAATTGATGATTAGGAAAGTAAAGATATAAAAAACGCCCATAACAATTTGTTATCTTTTATTAAACTAATTGCGTTTTTCGATTAAAGTAAGTTATTAAATCTCGGGTCTTGTTCTATCTGAACGAAATTTTATTTTTCGCCCTAACCAGCTACAAAAACCGAATAGTCCAGTCATCGACAATTATTGCGGGATATGTCTACGATAAGCTGCCCCTCATCGATTAAGTAAAAATAAATGAAACTTTTACTGAATTTTTATGAGCTGAATTCACTGTATGGATTACTGATTGAATATAAGTACATACGGATACGGCATTTTAATGATCCGAACAACACAATTTAAATTAAAAAAAATGAATAAACTATTACTAAACCATCGGATTAAAGGAACCTTTAGCCTGAAAAATCAAATGCGCGGGCTTTGGCCTGTTCTATTGCTTCTCCTTATGATGCTATTTTCTTTTTCAGTAAAGGCATCTCACTTTAGGTACGGGGCCGTTACCGCAACCCGTTTGTCAGAAACAGCAACAACTGTAACCTACCGCATCAACGTAGCTGAAGCATGGCGTTTGGGCGCCGCTCCGGGTGCTACGTCTTTTTCTGTTACAGGCGGCAATTCAACTTCATTTACAGTTTCTACAACAACGGTAACTGACCCTTCTGGCCAATGGTCTAACACATCAGGTTCGACAACTATTACACTTAACAAAAGTGCAACGCTAACGCGTATTGAATCCAATGGTTGCTGCAAAGTCTCTAACTTAACGAACAACCATGATCAAAGTTGGGACGAGTATATTATATTGGCTACCGGAGCTCCCGGCAGCAGCCCAGTGTCGAGCATGCCGGCTATTATTAACATGCCGGTTAATGCCAGCGCTGCAACATTTATTATTCCGGCTTCCGATCCTGATGCCGGATCTATATTAACTTTTGGCTTGCCAAATTTGGCTTCAGGTGGGCTTGCAGGAGAGACCGAACCTCCAAAGTTTTCCCTAACGCCATCAGGTCAGATAACTATGAATACAATTGGATTGGCTGTTGGACAAATTTATAATGCAATGGTTACAGTTACAGATAATAATGGCAATCAGATCATGCTCGATTTTATCATTCAAATGGTTGGTCCTTCAAACCCGCCGATATTTGATTATGCCGTTACGCCTCCAAATGGCACAGTTTATAATGTAATAGCCGGACAGAATTTTTCGTTTAATATGAAAGCAACCGACGGTGACGCAGGTAGCTTTGTTAAATATTCAGTTTCCGGCCTTCCGTCTTATTTAACGACATCTAATTTTTCGCCTGCATTACCGGCGCAAGGTAACCCGGCATTAACAACATTTAGCTGGACCCCAGCTGCTGCTCAAATAGGCAGTACCGTATTGCTTAACCTTATAGCCACAGATAATGTTGGTGTGCAAACAACAACCTCAGTTACTATTAAAGTAGTTGCCGAGCCAGCCCCTACGTTTATCAACCCTACACCGGGTGAGTTAACGCTGCGCCAGGTGCAAACCGGCGTTTTGATGGAAGACGTCATTAAGGCACAAAGCTCGTTAGGCTCAAATGTTTCTATAAACTTTGCCACTATACCTGCCGGTGCTACATTATCGCCGGCTATACCCACGCCCGGTACAAACCCAGGAATGACTACAATGAGTTGGACGCCTACAGCCGCAGATTGGGGACAACATAATTTTCAGTACACTGCAGCTATTACGGCATTTCCAACCATATTTACCATACGAAATTACCAGGTAATAGCTAATACGCCACCGGCATTTAGCTCCACACAACCAGACATCGACCTAACTATCGGCCAATTATTCAGCTATACTATTACAGTTGCTGACCCTGATATGCCTTATGGCGACCAGGTAGATATTGTGGCAGCGGCCCTGCCATCATGGTTAACGCTAACAAAAATAGGAAACGGGAAGGCACTATTAACGGGCACACCTACAGCTAATGATGGCGGTAGTTTTGATATTGATCTTGAAGCAGAGGATACATACCACCACGGTAACCCGTCTCCAATTGAGCAATCTTTCACCCTTAATGTATTAGTTTGTAACACAACTTTAGCGTCAACTGTGAATAAGACAAGTTGTCCGGCTGCTGCAGATGGTACAATTGACCTGGTTGTTTCAGGAGGAAAATCACCTTTTGTTTATTCATGGTCTAACGGTGCCACAACCGAGGATATAAGCGGCCTTACTGCTGGTACCTATACCGTAAGCGTTACTGATGCCAACCTTTGCAATTCGATATTGCAGGTTGTTGTTGGAGCAAGTCCTGATATTATTGCTCCTGTGGTGCCAGTTTTGGCGGATGTAACAGGCGAATGTTCTGCAACAGCTACCGCACCAACAACTACCGACAATTGTGCTGGTACACTAACCGGAACAACAGCTGATTCGTTAACATATACAACACAAGGTGTACACGTGATCCATTGGAGCTTTGACGACGGAAATGGAAATGTTTCAATAGCAACACAAAATGTAATCATTAAAGATGTAACTGCGCCTATATTGCCCGTATTGGCAGATGTGACCGGCGAATGCTCTGCAACAGCAATCGTTCCTACAGCTCTTGACAATTGTACAGGTTTAGTAACAGGTGTCACATCAGACGCGCTATTATATACAACACAAGGCGTACATGTTATTCACTGGAGCTTTGATGACGGAAATGGTAATATATCACTTGCTACTCAAAATGTAATCATTAAAGATGTAACAGCCCCGGTAGTTCCAATATTAGCGGATGTAACAGGCGAATGTTCAGCTACTGCAACAGCACCAACCACAACAGATAATTGTGCAGGCGTGGTAACTGGTGTAACCAGTGATGCTTTATCGTATTCAAGCCAAGGTACTTTTGTTATTCATTGGTCCTTTACAGACGGCAATGGGAATGTATCCTACGCTGCCCAAAAAGTTATTGTTAAAGATACCACAGCACCTATTGCGTTAGCCCAAAACATTACAATTCAGCTAAGTGCAACTGGCAGTGCTGTCATAACTCCTGCCCAGATCAATAACGGATCAACTGATAATTGCATGATAAGCACTTATGCATTGAGCAAATCGACTTTTGATTGCTCAAATTATGGGGACAACACAGTGATATTAACTGTTACCGACGGTGTCGGTAATCAATCAACCGCTGCGGCTACTGTAACTGTTCAGGATATTACGCCGCCGACAGTTATCACAAAAAATATCACTGTATATTTAAGCAATGGCACGGTAACCATAACACCGGCAATGGTTGATAATGGTACCACGGATGCCTGTGGTATCAGGTCAATGGTGTTAGATAAAACACTTTTTGATTGTTCAAATGACGGTACTAATACCGTTAGTTTAACAGTAACCGATGTGCATGGAAATGTTGCGTATAAAACGGCTACAGTAAATGTGGTAGGTAAAATACCATCCCCTGTAATTGCAGTTAGCCGTACCGACAATACATTTACAGGAATGGATAGCAAAACTATAGCTTTAGGCTATGGCGCTCAAAGCGTAACACTATCGGCATCTAACTTAAATTCTTCAGTTGGGGCAAGCACTTACAATTGGATAGCTGCGCCGGGTTTAAGCAGTACAACAACAGCTAACGCTGTATTTACACCAACACAAGCAGGTAGCTTTACCTTTACGGTAATAGTGACCAGTGAATATGGTTGCCAGGCAAGTGCTGTGGTAACGATTAATGTAGTTGATGTGCGTTGCGGAAATAATAAAGTATCCATATGCCACCCTACCGGAAGTGCAAGCAACCCTTACACACAACTATGTGTTAGTGTAAACGCAGTGTCGGCACAAATGGCTATTGGCGGAACGTTAGGAAACTGCACAGTGCCAGTTAACCAAGCAACGGCGCAGTTAGCGGCAGTTGAGTTGCCGATTGTTTTGACGTCATACCCGAATCCGTTTGGCAAGATCACAACTGTTAGTTTCTCAGTACCAAAATTTGAGCAGAGTGTAACGCTCGAGATATACAATTATTTTGGCCTTAAAGTTGCAACCTTGTATAAAGGAAGTGCGCAAGCCAATGTAAATAACTCGTATGTATTCGACGGCAGTAAACTACTTCCCGGAACGTATTTTGCAAGACTAGTAACTTCTGGAAGCGCTCCGACCTTCAGAATGGTTATGGGACAGTAATGCAAACTTTCTGCTAATTAATTTAAGGCTGCCGATATTCCGGCAGCCTTTTTACTTAACAACGTAATGAAAGGTATTAACTTATCAACCGTTTTCCTGGTATTATTTTGTAGTGCCGCCAGCGCCCAAGTGCGCGCCATCGTCCCCTACGCGCGTCAATTCTCGAACAGACAGACTGGTTAATAGATAACATATCATTTATAAGTCTATCTGAAAAAGTTTTAAACGAGAGGCTTGTAAGAGCTTGTGGCGCTTTATAATTAGGTGATATCCTTTCTTTTAACGCTTCGAATGAAAAGGAACCATCGTCCTCAAGACGATGAATTATCTTTTGTACTTTGACATAGAATTCACTTATGCTTGTATTAAGATATTGATAGTTTGGCGCAGAACGTTCAACTTGATATGAAACAGTATTCCAATAGTCCTTACGTATCTAATTCCCGTAGCTAATGAACTGTTTTTTCTATTGTGTGTTATCCTTACGATTATAGGATAAATTTGATCTTCTTTAAATCTTCTTTCGTCTAAAATTAGTTTGTAATAAACCATAAAATTGCTTTTTATGGCTGCTATATTGTACGAACATGTACGAACATTTGTACGAAACATACGTACAAACATGTACGAACAAGCACGCGCTCATATTTAATAAGCAATAAGATAATGAGTGTATGTTACTACAAAACGACTTTTTGGTCTGAGTGTTAGGCCCTGATAATCAACCATTACCAACCTTATTTCATTTTTATTTTGAAGAGTTGCTCAATCATTCTATATTTGCAATCCCAAAACAACGGGAGTTTAGCTCAGCTGGTTCAGAGCATCTGCCTTACAAGCAGAGGGTCACTGGTTCGAACCCAGTAACTCCCACAAAGCGGGATTTCAAACAATCCCAAAACCCTGTAAATTATATAATTTACGGGGTTTTATGTTTTCAGCCATCTCAATTTAACGCATACTTTCTGGATCAATTTGAATTCTTGGGTCCAAAATCACTATAACCAACTTAAATACTCACCATCATACCGAACAATTGAAAACAGAGACAATTGAGACAAGAAAGTGACAAATGAGATTTAAAAAGAAACAAAATAATGATGTAATTTTAAAAATCAATTATGTCACACCCAAAAGTGGCGCTGTCCTAAGAAGAAGAGATTACTTATAAGATAAAGGCTGAAAACGACAGAGTGACGGTATAATAATAATCTTTTAAAAGTAATAATGCTATGGAGCAGTACAGTAATTTCAACAACGTAACAGAAATTAAAGGCCTTTTTAAAAACATGGCAAATCTAAAAAACCATATGAACAGGGTAAATTTCAGAATTACAAAAACAGTTTCTAAATTGGGTAAAGTGGCCATGATTGCCATTATAGCCCTGTTTATTGCAAACATTGCTAATGCCCAGGTAAAGGCGAAGAAGCGTCAAGCGAGCCCACGAAGCATAAAAACTATCTATCCGACAAAAGATTGGGTTATATCTGACTTTGTAGTGACCAATCCAAAATTTGGCGCGAAAGCCAAGCCGGGATTTGACAACAGAGCAGCTTTCCAGGCTGCTATTGATGCCGCATATAACGCTGGCGGTGGTGTAGTGTATATACCAGCGGGCAATTATGAGTTCCGCAGCACGCAAACCGCCACTAAGAGCGTTAGAGTGCGTAAGGGCACCGAGGACATAACGAAAGACTTTAATTACCAATATGTGCTGAATATCCCAACAAGTGTGCAGCTTCGCGGCGACTGGGCGGATCCTGAATTAAACAAAGGAAAAGTTTTGGGGACTATTCTTGAAGTGCGCGTTGGTAAAAACGCTCCCAATTATAACGGAACTATTGAAAGCTGGTGGAACGACTCGCAGGCTAACAACGCGCTCTTCACTACCTATACCAGCATAGCCGATAGGTTTATAGAGATGAAGCCGGGAACCGGTGTGACGAACCTGTCAATTTGGTATCCTGAACAGGACATTAACGACGTAAAACCATATCCGTGGACATTATTTCAGCCAAGCGGCGACTGTGCCACTATTGAACACGTAACTCTTGTAAACGCCTACAACGGTTTCTATTCTGCCCCGAGCGAACTGCATTATGTTTTGAACAGCTACATTACCGCCCTTAGTACAGGACTCGAAGTGCATGTATGCACTGACATCGGACGTATAGAGAATGTTAAGATAGACCCGAAATACTGGGCCAATTCAGGGCTTCCAGGTTCACCCTCGCTCGCGAAGGTTACCTCGTACACCAAAGCGAACGCCACAGGGTTTAATATGCACCGCTCAGATTGGGAATATGTGTCTAATTTTTATGTATCCGGTTATAAGACAGGTATGTGGGTTGGCAGGGAACCCGGTAGTCCTCAAAGTCCAAACGCGCAGTTTTACGAAATGCATATCAAAAATTGCGATACCGGTATGTTTGTTCAGGCCGTTAATCCATATGGCTTACTTTTTTCTAATTCTACGTTCGGAGCTGAAAAAGGTGGTACGGCCGTGTATTTTTATAAAGATTTTAAAACTTCCACTCAATTTAACGGCGTAGATTTCACCGGGCCCATCGTGAGCGATGGCACTGACGGCGTTATATCCTTTGAAAGCTGCACGTTCAGCAATTACAGCGATTACGCGCTTAAAGTAAACAGTGGTAATGTATTGCTCACCCAAAGCCAGTTTAAACAACCTCTCGGGCATGTGTTTTTGGGTTCAAACGTGAATTCGCTCAAAGCGATAAACTCCGGCTATAATGGCAAGTTGGAAATTAAAAATGACAGCAAATCCGCCAAAGTAGAGATCAATAATAACAAGGAATATTTATTTGCCCCGATTCCTAAAAATATAGTAACCAACATTAAAGTATATCCCAAACAATTGTCAAGCAATGTGCTGAAAGCCGATCTGCCGAGAGCAACCGGCTATAACAACGGCCAACCTACAGAAGATGTATCAGCTAAATTGCAAACGGCGCTTAACAAAGTTAAGGCTGCCGGCGGCGGTACGGTGTATCTGCCGGCCGGAAGGTATTTAGTGAACAATCCAGTCAAAGTTCCTTCGGGAGTTGAATTGAGGGGAACATGGGATGTACAGCACTATACCCAAGGTGGTACAACTATATTTACAAATTATAGCGGCGGTACTGTCGGCGAAAAGGGCCCATCGCTTATACAACTTGGGGCGGGTGCCGGTATCAGGGGAGTTACGATCGCGCAGCTTAATTTAGCAACCGATGGTTTTAGCGCCAATAATCCCAGACCAACCCCATTCCTTATACAGGGACAAGGCCCAAAAGTATATATTGTTAATGTAACTATAGGGGGCGGTGATAAAGGAATAGACCTTGCTTCATACAACACCAGCGGGCACTATGTTGATTATTTTGCAGGCGTACTCGCCAGAGCAGGCATTTGGGTAGGCGGGGGCGCTGAAGGCGGATTTATCCGGAATATGCAGCTCAATCCAGGTTACGGAACAAGAATGCGTAGCCAGGGCTATCCAAACATATCTTTGACTCGTTTCGTACAATCAAATTGTAGCGCGCTTAAATTCGCCGATGTTAAAAACGAGACGATCTTCAACAATTTCGTTTACGGGTCATTCTACGGCATACATTTCCTGAAAGATGCGATAACCGGGAAAGATCCGGGAAAAATGACGGTTATAGGCCATGGTTCAGACGGATGTTCGTATTCTTTTTTTGTAGAAGACGCCGACAAAAACACCAAAATAACCGCGGTCAACTCCGAATTGGTTTGTACAAAAACAGCAGAGCCTGTCAGGGCATATGTTTTAATGGGGGACGAAGTTAAAACTAATAAAGTTGATCCTGATGCTCAAATTACCCTGTACAATACCGCGTTTTGGGGTACTCCTACCATAGCGGCTATTATAAATAGCGGTACATTGCGTTTTCAACAGGGAAACTTCCAAAAATCCGGTGCCCCCGGCATAGACAACAGGGGCGGAAAAGTGCATGTGTACACCTCTTACTTCTCGACTAAAATGACAGGGGAGGCTACCGGGGATAACGTGTACGCGAAGCTATTACCAACGGGTGTCTCAATAGAACTAACCAATAACTATTATATCTCGGGGTTTAGGGGAAATAATGCGCAACCGGGCAAGATTTATGGATCTGATATTGTTTCCGATAAGAAGTGAAACTCTCAGTAGGAACTTTGTGTACCGTAATAAATCTCCTAATTTGGGTTCATCATAATCCTTAAGCAAATTAGCTAGAAGCTGCATTCATCTAAAAATGGTTCGCAAGCCGCACATTTTGATGCACTTCAATAAAAAGCCGCTTTCTGATGTAGAAAACGGCTTTTTTTGTTTCCACAAGCAGTACTTCGACTTATCTGCAGCACCGTCACTGTGCCCATATTTGTGACGGGATTTACAAGGTTTTTTGTTGGACAACGCGAAAAAAGTATTCAAATACGATACGAAGATTTGCGTAAAAAAATCTAATTATGACAATTGTAGCTGCATCACCTTTCAAAGAGTATAGTCTAATGCAATTCCTATCCCTATCGATTATTCTTTTTAAATTTTCAGCCCGAATCAACTTGAACTACTTAAAGCGAAGCAACCTTATTTTTCAATTTCAAATTCATTTGATGAATTGTTTCATCAATAAAGTGTTGTTTGTTATGCATGCCTAATAAGCCTGAACTTAATATTTGATTTACATAGACCGAAAACTTTAAGGCTCCCTTATAATTCAAGTGGCCCGGATCTGCAAACTCATGGTCGGCTAAAGGAAACTTATTGAAGTCTAAAAATTCTGTATTTGGAAAATATTGTTGTTTTATTTTTAAAAGATCTGCTTCGTTTTTCAGATATTCATATTTGTTGTGCTGGGGGCTTCTCACTAAAAAAACCTGCAGATGCTTGTCGTTGCAATACGCAATTATTTTTTGCAGATATTGAATATTAACGGCCGAGATCCTGAAACTTTCTGCATTAAGTTCGCTTTTAACATTTGTGGCACTGTTTAGGTTAGGCTGTTCATGGTCAACCCTTAAATATCCGCCCATGGCAGACGAAAAATCGTAATTAAATGTAAAAATTCTGAATAGGTTTTCTCGTGTTGCCAGCGACAAGCAATTCAAAAAATCTTTAGAATTATGTTCGAAGATTAAGCTTATATCTGATTTATCCATAAAAGCCGCGTATTGTGGAAACATGCTCGACATGTATTGATAGCCCCATGTCCAATCATTCATTTTCTCTACAATTTGATTGTTAGAGTATTCTATAAACACGGTTTTGATCTGGGAGTTTTGAGCTGCTATCTTCCTCAATTTTTGATAGGTGTAAAAATAGGGCTCGGCCGAATGGGAATAGTTTTTCAGATCGATAATTAAATTATCATTGAATGCACATTCGGTATGTGAATGGCCTAATAATAATATGCTGGCCTTTTTATTTACCGGGAACCGGCCTTTTATTTTAATAAGGTAACCCGACACCAACATGATTGACACAATTAATAGAATTGATGCCAGGATAAATGTAAGCGTTTCTTTGATGAACTTATTCATATTTTAAAATTGAAAATAAATGAATGCTTGTGCGCGGCCCATAAACAAAAAGGCAATTAGTATCATCGAAAAATAAAATGCTAACCTGAAGTTTCGACTTTTAAGCCCTTTCAGTTTCTCTATAGCGTACCGGTTTTCTCTTCCAAACCACTCAACAGTCATAAATGCAATTATTAGAATAGCAATTTGCAGTAATTGATATTTGCTTACATCTAAGGCAGGCATGGTAAAAAGTGATTTTGAAAATATTTTGCCTATGTAGCTTAAGGCGTGAGTTAAATTGTTGGCTCTAAAAAATATCCAGGCAAATAAAACTAACGTAAAGGTGAGCAGTATATTAAAAAACTCTCCAACGGTTGCGAATTTTTTTCCTTTAGCAACCGTTTCAAAGTTATTTCGGTTAGTATTAAAAATAATCGACGGCATAATAAAAATCGCATTTAATCCTCCCCAAACTATAAATGTCCAGTTTGCACCATGCCAAAAACCACTTACTAAAAAAATAATAAAGGTGTTCCTGA
>NZ_JAQBOW010000021.1 GCF_028287845.1 Mucilaginibacter sp. | reverse complement strand
AAACTCAATACAACCCTTTACCTTCTTCCTGATAATGAAGAATTATATATTTCTTCAGTTACACTTTATGAGCTTTATATGGGTGCAACTACTAAGGAAAAAGAGGACGATGTGCGTGCTTTAACTGACGATCTCACGGTACTTCCTTTTACAGATACCATAGCTTTTAAAGCAGCCCAACTTTATCATCAACTCAAACAAAAGAATAAGATGATTGAATTTAGAGACATCTTTATTGCTGCAACATGTATAGTTAATGAAATTCCATTGATTACCTTAAATAAAAAACATTTCAAAAGAATGGAAGAGATACATCTTCTGTAATTCTGGTCGGGGTTGCGTAATTTTATTTAGCCTGTATTTAAACAAAAATCATCTGGATTTTGGATATTTGAAGACATATTTATACGCTGATTCAACTCAATTATAATGCAAGTACTTAACGCCAGTTACTGGATCGATCGTTTAAAACTGCAGCCTCATCCTGAAGGTGGTTATTATACGGAAGTTTTCCGCTCGCAGCAGGCGGTAGTAAGAGCAACCGAAACTACTATAAAACAAGCCTGTACCTCTATTTACTACTTACTGGAAGGAACTGATTTTTCGGGCTTCCATCGTATCGCTTCTGATGAAATATGGTATTTTCATAAAGGCATGCCGCTGCTCATTCATGTTATTGATCAGGAAGGCCAATACACCGCCTATGAATTAGCTGATAATGATACTGGCAATTTATCAGTTGTTGTGCCTGCAGGTTCATGGTTTGCAGCCGCCATCCCGTTGAGCAGCGGATTTACACTGGTTAGCTGCGTGGTTGCCCCGGGATTTGATTTCAATGAGTTTGAAATGGCCAAAAAACATGAATTAATTGCGCAATACCCTCAACATAAAGTTTTATTAGACCAATTGTGCCGACAGTAATGGCACAGGGTTCGTGTTTGGCTGAATCAACGGATAATTACATCGACATGTTACAATCATCAGAACACTAAAGGTTAATTAGCGTTTATTCCTATATCTTTAACCTTGATGAAAGCAGTAGTGATTACCCAGCCGGGCCCGCCTGAAGTTTTACAGGTAGCGGAAAGGCCACAACCCGAATATGCCCCGAATGAAGTATTGGTAAAAGTTGCCGCGGCCGGTATAAACCGACCAGATGTATCCCAGCGCAAGGGTAATTACCCCCCTCCTGCCGGTGCCCCAACCGAGATACCCGGCCTGGAAGTTGCAGGCATTATCGCCCAGGTTGGCGCCAATGTTACCCGGTGGAAAGTAGGAGATAAAGTTTGCGCCCTGGTATGGGGCGGCGGCTATGCGAATTACTGTAATGTGCCCGAAGGGCAGTGCCTCCCCCTGCCGGATAACCTTACCTTTATTGAAGCCGCATCGTTGCCCGAAACTTATTTTACCGTGTGGAGCAATGTATTTGACCGTGGCGGTTTAAAGCCCGGCGAAAGTCTGCTGGTTCATGGCGGCAGCAGCGGGATAGGCGTGGCGGCTATACAAATGGCAAAGGCTATGGGCAGCACGGTTTATGTAACCGCAGGCTCTGACGAAAAATGCAGCTTTTGTGAAAGCCTGGGCGCCGCAAAAGCCATTAACTATAAAACCGAAAATTTTACCGACCGCATAAAGGAGCTAACCAACAACCAAGGCGTTAATGTAATTTTAGATATGATAGGCGGCGATTATACTCCCGGTAATTTGCAGTCGTTAGCTGATGATGGAAGATTAGTGATGATCAATATGATGAACGGGAAGGATGTGGCGATTGACCTGTCGGTGGTTATGCGTAAACGGTTAGTCATAACCGGCTCAATGCTGCGGTCAAGGGATATTGACTTTAAAAGCGCAATTGCGCGTAGCCTGGAAAAATATATATGGCCGTTTTTTGAATCCGGCGAAATAAAGACCATTGTACATGATATATTCCCGGCTGAAAAAGCGGCGGAAGCGCACAGGCTTATGGAAAGCAGCATGCATATAGGTAAAATTGTATTAAGGTTTGAGGGTTTGTAGCGGCGCAACATATTGCGCTTCAATTATATTACCTGCTAAACAAACGCAAGATATGGCGCCGCTGCGATAGTGAAAAATAAGTTAAAAAAATCTTATGGTAAATATTTTAATATTAGGACGGAAATCTTAACTTTGCGCCCTGAAATAGCGGATAGAATTTTCACCTATTTTTTTTAAATTCTTAAAAATATACCAGGTTATATATGCCAAACATTGGAAAAATTTCCCGGATCATCGGTCCGGTTGTGGATGTCAGCTTCGCTGACAATGCTCAGCTTCCTAAAATTTATAATGCGTTAGAAATCACTAAAGAAAATGGTCAAAAGATCATTTTAGAAGTTCAGCAGCACTTGGGTGAAGACCGTGTTCGTACGGTTTCCATGGATTCAACTGATGGATTATTGCGCGGAATGGATGTTCTTGATCTTGAATCAGCAATTAAAATGCCTGTCGGCGATGATATTAAAGGTAGGGTATTTAACGTAGTGGGCGATGCTATTGATGGTATCCCTAACTTAGATAAAACAAATGGCCGCCCTATACACGCCAACCCTCCCCGTTTTGAAGATCTTTCTACCGAGGCCGAGATATTGTTTACCGGTATTAAAGTTATCGACTTGTTAGAGCCTTATGTAAAAGGTGGTAAAATTGGATTGTTTGGTGGTGCCGGTGTTGGTAAAACCGTATTGATACAAGAGCTGATTAACAACATCGCGAAAGCGTATGATGGTTTATCGGTATTTGCAGGTGTTGGCGAGCGTACACGTGAAGGTAATGACCTTTTGCGCGAAATGCTTGAATCGGGCATTATAAAATATGGTGACGCATTTATGCATTCAATGGAAGAAGGTGGATGGGATTTGAGCAAAATTGATGCAGAAGCATTAAAAGACTCAAAAGCAACCTTCGTTTTCGGACAAATGAACGAGCCCCCAGGTGCACGTGCACGTGTGGCGCTTTCCGGATTAACTATTGCCGAGTATTTCCGCGATGGTGATGCTGATGGCAAGGGTCGTGATATATTATTCTTTATTGATAACATCTTCCGCTTTACACAAGCCG